>CBFGOY010000009.1:0-94975 GCA_965650515.1 uncultured Cellvibrionaceae bacterium
CGGTAGCTGGAACGCTAATCACAACTGCCGCACTTGCAGAAAGCCCCGCCGTGGCGAGTATGAGAACTCCCGTAGCTAAGGCCCATAAACGCGCTAACTTGAACCATTTAAACAAGCAGGAAACAGACGAAGAGAACATGAGGGAACCCCTGAAAAAATTATATATTCCATTGCGAATCAACAGCTTCCGGTACAGGCAAGCCCATCGATTCGTCTAGCAATGACAATAAAACCGGAACACCCAAGACAATGCCCGGCAATCGTTATTTAGAAGGGATAGGGAAAAAGCGGATGGAAAATCCTCCTTAATACAACCTCTCCCTAGCAAGAATTAATTCAAAACTGCGTAAAGGGATGCGTAGCTTATACGGTTTTTCGCGCCAATCAAAGCCACCCTACAACAGAACTAATATTTATCAAAAGCGGAATTGGCCCTTTTCCGCCTGTTTGGGTCTTTTTGTAAAGCCTGCCTATGTAAACTCAACCCAACGCCAGTTGGATATTAAAACAAGTCCCATGCCCATCATCCGAGGTTACCGCCATTTGGCCGCGGTGGTGGTCGGTGATAATGAAATAGGAATAGGACAAGCGGTGCTCCACTGGAAAGCTGGAGGTGCGATCATTGAGCGCAAAGAAAGGTTGGAAAATATCGAGTTGTTCTTCGTCGGTTAGGCTCTTGCCGTTGTGTTGCAATTTTATCCAGAGGGAATCGTAAAACTTCCCGATTTCAATATTGATCCAGGGCCTGCTATGTTCCCATGTTTTTGCGTTAAGGGCGTAGAACGCATTGCGCATCAAACGCACAAAGACTTGCTCAAGCTCGGTGGGAAAGCAGGAAATTTGCGGTAGCCCCTCTGCATAATTGCGGCGGATATTGATGTACTTAAACGTTAGTCCATTGACGTCGGTAAACAGATCACTCGCCAGTTCGATGGCGCGATCCATGATAGGTGGAATAGCCGCCATTTGTTTGCTGTCGCGATGGCTGCGCGCGAGGTCCAATAAATTCTGCGCAATTGCCGTGGCTTGATGCGCGCTTTGGCGAACGGTTTCCACTTCCTGTAATAAAAATTGTTTTACTTCACCCAGATCTGCCGCTTCCAGTTCCTGGCGGGCACTGGATACGCGCGCAAAAATGGTATTGATGGGCAGGCTGATGTCATAGGCCATAGCCGATGCCAGTTCACCCATGGCCGATACCTTGTCGCGCTCGGCCAATTTATTTTCCGCGCTCACCAGTTTGGTTACGTCGGAAATTAAAATCACTATGCCGGTATTTTGGTTATCGAGGGGATAAAGGGTGATGTCAAACGTGTATTGGCCGCGCTGGGTATGTTTGAGGTTCACAGTTTCGCCGCTTGCCAATACGGCCCTCACTTGGTCAACCGTGAGTGTAATAGCGGAATAGGCCTCCCATAAGTTTTTCCCGATGACATCGTTTAACGGGCGGCCAGTAATTTCTTCAGCCTTTTTGTTCCACTGGGTAATTTGTAACTCCTGGTTCAAACCGATCAACATTACGGGCATGGAATTTACGATACTGGCAATGTAAGCCTCGCGCTCCTGCAATTGTTCCGTGGTTTGCTGTAATACTGCCGTGCGTTGGGCAACACGTTGTTCGAGGTTGGCTTTGATGTCGGTAAGCGCGCGATTCCAACGCATGGCGCGACGATGGGCGCGAAATAAAAAAACCAGCACTATCACCAGCGTAATGATTAAAACCCCGGCCGAGGTATTGGCGACATATTGCCACCGGGTGCTGCCATCCGGTTCACGGAAAACAGCAAGGATATCGGCGCGGGCACCAAGGCTGGTTAATGCGAGCGCACAAAAAAGCAAACTTTGTTTCATGGGGGGAAATCTCATAGCGGCCAGGGCGGTTCACTGAAAATCGGGCGTCAGTGATAGGGACTCGGGATCAAGCAGCGGATTTTACTCGATCACCCTGGCAAAGGAACAGCATCTATAGACGCAGGTGCCGCAACCCGGACGGTTAAATCCCGGCGCGAACCGGGATTTCGGTGTTATCGGCCACAACGGGATTTGGCTTGGGGGCAATAATTATCGAGGGGAGCCGCATCGGAAACCAGGTCGAATACGCTGCCTTTTTTTGTGGTCATGCGCAGGGATTTTTTGTACATCCAGGACTCATCAATCAACCCTTCGCGCACGCGGAAAAGAATATGCGCGCTGAACTCCAGGTAAGCACCGGTGGCAGGCAACCCCATAAACTCCTCATGGTGATAGCCGTTGATGCAAAAACGTACCAATACCTGTGAATCGGTTGCGAGCAACTGCTCGACAGTCCATTGGCGCTGAGCGAATACATCCATCAGGTAATTGAAAAACCCTTGGTATTCCGCGCGGTTGGTAGGATCGAAATCGGGAAATCCCCAACAGCGAACCTGCGTCGCAAGCAGATTTTCAACCTGTGTTTGGGAACCCTTTAATGCGCCATTAAGGAAATTTTTAACCTGTGCTGCCAGGTGCTGGGGATGATACATGCTGACTCCTTCCCTTGTGGGGATTGTAAAAACGCGCAGTCGGTCTGATAAAACAGTCTGCAGCCTAAAACCTTCCCGCAGGGTAAGGTCAAGTACCGGCAGATTATGTCAGTAGCCTTGCAGCGAATTGTCACAGTTTGTAAAAACTTTACAAAACGACTGCCATGCACCTTCATAAACCCGCCCGCGCGCCATCCAGCCAGCGATGTATGCACCCAAAGGCATCGCCCCACCCGGATACACCGGAAACACATATGCTGGCTCTCGCCAGCAACATCACCGTAAAAGCCTTATTCGTCATTATTGTCTTTCAGGATGATGGGCACATTAATTAATGCTCTCGCTGGCCACCTTCCATAACAACGGAAGTGGCTGCCAGGCTTGCCCTGACAGAATTCCAATGAGGATTAACCTTGCCGTGGGAAAAATAATTTATTGATCGTTATTGTGGGCGCTATTGTCCGGGAACGAGGCTGTAAAAAAATGAACCAGTTTCACAAAGTTTTTGCATAAAAAATTGTTTTTTAGAACTGTGATTAAGGTCGCCTACAAAACAAACCTTGGTCAAAATCGGTTTTCTTTACAAATTTTAGCGACTGGTCAGTTAGCGCAAATCCATAATGCCAAATAGCTTGGGGTTTTCACCAACCATCAATCCACTACATCGGCAGCGGCACACTTTTTGCGAATTATTGTTAATCAATTATTTCCAAACAACTTGGCCTGGAACTGTTACCCCAAGCTACCTTCATGGCGTTATTGCCAGGGCCCGGACCTATTACAGCCTCGGAATTCTTACAGAAGGCTTTATGGAGAATATCGGTGATTAATTTGCGCAAGATTGCAGTTATTCCGCTTGTCATTTGCCTGGGGGGTGCGGCAGCGACCGGATATGCCACTGATTCGTCCCTGGCCTCACCCAGTTTCTGGTTTTATATTGGCCTGGGAATTATGAGCGCCATACTGCTGCTATTCGCGGCGGGCCTGCATCTCTATCGCGTGCATAGCAAGTTGCACAATATGGTACGGCTGATGCGCAGCGTAGATGTACAACAGCGCAACCATAATTTGGTGCTCTCCCAAATTGCTGCCGATGATCCGCTGGACGAAACCCTCACCAGCCTGGTACAGGGTGTAGAGCACATCAAACCCGATTTAAAGTGCAGCATTTTGTTGATCGATTACCAACGCAATATATTTTCGTTGGCGGCCGCCCCGAGCCTGCCGGAATTCTATAACGATACGATTGACGGTTTATCATTGGGCGCAACCATGGGCACCTTTGGTGAGGCGGCGGAGACCGGCAAGCGGGTGATCACCGGCGATATCCAATCCCATCCGCATTGGTCGGGGCTTAAGGAACTCGCTGCACAGGCTGGCCTGGCCTCCTGCTGGGCCGAGCCGATCCTCAATTACAACGGCAATATCCTCGGCGTATTCGCAATTTACACTGACCGGATTTACGAACCCACCGGCGACGACATTAAATTAATCGAGGAATCCGTCCACCTCGCCGAAATTGCGATAGCGCGGAAATTATCCCTGGAAGCCTTGCGCAAAAGTGAAGAATTACATCGCATTATGGCGCAACACGATAGCCTTACCGGTTTACCGAATCGCGCCCTGTTTGCGGATCGCTTGCAACAAGCCCTTAGCTACTGCAAACGCCACCAACGGGTGTTGGCGGTCATGCTCTTGGACCTGGACAAATTTAAACCCGTAAACGATAACTATGGCCACGCTACCGGCGATGAACTGCTAAAACAAATCGCGCAACGCTTAAGTACCTGCGTGCGCTCCTCAGACACAGTAGCGCGTATCGGCGGTGATGAATTTGTCATTTTGTTGCATCAAATCGATGACACCAGCCAAACCAGTGTGGTGAGTGAGAAGATCCAGCAAGCACTCACGCAGGCATTTTTTATTGAGGGGCACAGTATCTATATTGGATGCAGTATCGGTACCGCGTTCTATCCGCAGGACGCATCGGAAGCGCATGAGCTGACACAAATAGCCGACCAGCGTATGTATGAACAAAAACGCCGTGACCACGCCCAACCGGTACACACGGGTTTATAGGCAATAAAAAAAGGGCAATCCGGAGATTGCCCATTAAGCCGACTCATGAAGCAGTCGAAGAAGAAGGGAGAGCTAAGTAAATGAACGGAACCTAGGCCTGGACCTGTACCAGGCCATCATCTACCCGCACGGGGTACACCGAAATTTTATATTCCGGCTTTTCCACACATTCACCCGTGCGCAGGTTGTAATGCTCTTTATAAAGCGGCGATGCCACAACCACTTCATCACCGAGCGAGCCAATGATTCCCCGCGACAGGACATTGGCCTCGCCAATAGGATCGTAATTGGAAACTGCAAAAACTTCATTCAAACGACGTGAACGGAAAATGGCAACTTGTTGCTTATTTACCAACGCGCAGACACCGGTATCTGGCAACAAGTCATCAAGCTCACACACGCTGATCCAGGATTTATCATTCATAACATTTCTCACTGCAATTCTTGATTAAATTGGTTTTTCATCCAAAGCACTTTACCGGCCCTGCTAAAAGGGCAATCGATTTATTAATCCACCAATTCAACAAACTGGATGCTGCTGTTTTTACGCTCCAGTGCCGTCGCCGGACGAATTTGCTCACGCTCAACCACATAGGCAAGATTGTCGTCTTTTGCTTCGCTGTTAATGAAATGCTTGAAGCGTTTTTGCAATTCCGGATTTTCCACAGTGGTTTTCCATTCGCATTGGTATTGGCCGATGTTCTGAGCCATTTGTGCCTCCAATTCGGCACAGATTCCCAGCTTGTCATCAATGATGACCTTCTTGAGGTAATCCAGCCCGCCTTCGAGGTTTTCAAACCATACTGAGGTGCGCTGCAAACGATCGGCAGTGCGGCAGTAGAACATGAGGATGCGGTCGATATATTTAATCAGCGTTTCATTATCCAAACCCGTTGCAAATAAATCGGCGTGGCGAGGACGCATACCGCCGTTACCGCAGGTATAAAGGCTCCAGCCGGTTTCCGTTGCAATTACCCCTATATCTTTGCTTTGCGCTTCGGCACATTCGCGGGTACAACCGGATACGGCAAATTTCAATTTGTGGGGTGAACGCAAACCTTTGTAACGGTTTTCGATTTCAATCGCCATGCCTACAGAATCCAGCACACCGTAACGACACCAGGTAGAGCCCACGCAGGATTTCACTGTACGCACGGATTTACCGTAGGCGTGACCGGTTTCAAAACCGGCATCAACCAGCTTTTTCCAAATCTCCGGTAACTGATGCAATTGCGCGCCGAACAAATCGATACGCTGGCCACCGGTGATCTTGGTGTAGAGGTTGTACTCTTTACCGATTTGGCCAAGCACGATTAATTTATCGGGTGTAATTTCACCGCCGGCAATACGCGGCACAATTGAGTAAGTACCGTCTTTTTGCATATTGCCAAGGAAAATATCATTAGTGTCCTGCAAACCGATGTGCTTCTTATCCAGAACATAATCGTTCCAGAACGTAGCGAGGATAGATCCCACCGCCGGTTTACAAATATCGCAACCCAAACCGTGGCCGTGGTTGTCGAGCAACTCATCAAAACTCTTGATTTGTTTTACGCGGATAATATCGGCCAATTCCTGGCGCGAATGCGGGAAGTGTTCGCAAATGTGGTTGCTGACTTCCACGCCCAGTTTTTTCAATTCGGATTCCATCACTTGTTTGGCAAGTGCGGAACAACCGCCGCACCCGGTAGAGGCTTTGGTAATTGATTTAATATCGCCCATGGTGCGCGCGCCCCCTTGCACTGCGCAGCAAATTGCACCTTTGCTGACATCGTAACAAGAGCAAACGCAGGCAGCCTCCGGCAACGCATCCACACCGATTGCCGCACCGCCACCTTCAACATTGGGCAGGATCAAACAATTGGGATCTTCCGGTAAATCCATCCCATTCACGCACATGGATTGCAACGTCCCGTAGGCTTCCACATCACCCACCAATACCGCGCCCAATAACTTTTTGTTGTCTGCGGAAACAATGATTCGCTTGTAAACCTCTTCCACGTCGTTGCTGTAGGTGTAGCTGAGGGAACCGGGGGTATTTCCGTGGGCATCACCGACAGAGGCCACATCAACACCGAGCAATTTTAATTTGGTACTCATGTCCGCACCGGTGAACTGGTCGTTCCCGCCGGTAATATGGGATACCGCTACCTTCGCCATTTGGTAGCCGGGCGCAACCAAACCGTAAATGCGATTATTCCAAAGCGCGCACTCGCCGATGGCATACACATCTTTAATGGTGGTTTGGCAATTGTTATCAACAACAATACCGCCACGCTCACCTAAACCAATACCGCATTTTCGTGCAAGTTCATCCTGGGGACGAATACCGGCGGAGAATAAAATCATATCGGTTTCCAAATAGCTGCCATCCGCAAAATTCATGCGGTAGCGCGCTTCGGTACCGGCAACAATTTCGTTGGTTGCTTTTTGGGTGTGGACTTTTACACCGATTGCTTCGATTTTGCGGCGCAATAATTTACCGCCACCTTCATCGAGTTGCACCGCCATCAAACGCGGCGCAAACTCCACGACGTGAGTTTCAAGGCCAGCGGCTTTCAATGCTGCCGCCGCTTCCAAACCGAGCAAACCGCCACCGACAACCACGCCGATTTTGCTTTGTTGCGCGGATGCGGTAATACGTTCCAAATCCTCAATGGTGCGATACACCAAGCAGTGTTCACCGTTGTTGCCGGGAATTGGCGGAACAAACGGATAAGAACCTGTGGCCAGGATTAATTTGTCATAAGCTTCGCGGCGACCGGATGCAGTCAGGATTTCCTTATTATCAAAATCCAGGTCTACAACCTTATCGCTCAGGATATATTGCACACCTTTTTCATTGTAATAATCAGTGCTGGTCAGCATTAGATCGTCAGCAGTCGAGCCGGAAAAATACTTGGAAAGCTGCACGCGGTCATAGGCGAGGCGCGGCTCTTCCGAAAAGGTGATGACCTGGTATTGGCCTGCATCGGCGTGATTCACCAGGTTATCAATAAATTTGTGGCCAACCATGCCGTTGCCAACAACAATAATGCGCTTCTTCATATACTGCCTCACGGTCGTGAATTTTTTTTACTAACTAATTGAACTGGATTAACCCCATTAGCAAACCGAACGCGGTCAAGCCAATAGGTACTGCGCCTCCGCAGAATGTGCTTGTACAGTGGCCTGCAATTTTTCTCTCATACGCACAACCTCGCCCACAATAATCAATGCGGGTGATTGCACTTGTTCGCGGATAACATCCGCAGGGAATTCACCCAGCGTGGAAATGATGTTGCGCTGGTCTTTGCGGCAGCCGTTTTCGATAATTGCTACCGGCGTATCCGCCGACAAACCGCCCGCCAATAATTTCATCGAAATTTCATCCGCGCGGGTCAGGCCCATGTAAAACACCAAAGTGTGTTTCAGTTGCGCAAGCGCATCCCAATTCAGGTCCAGTTTTTTTTCGGCGTGGCCGGTAACAAACGTACAGCCTTGCGACAAACCGCGATGGGTCAGGGGAATATCGGCGTAGGTACTGCAACCGGAGGCCGAGGTGATACCGGGGATAACTTCAGCATCAATCCCCGCCGTACGCAGCTCTAATAATTCCTCGCCACCGCGACCAAATACAAAGGGATCGCCACCTTTAATTCGGCAAACGTCCAAACCCAGTTGTGCCTGGCTCACCAATAATTGGTTGAGATCACCCTGCGCAATGCTGTGCTGGTTTTTTGCTTTGCCGACATAGAACGCGGGAATATTTTTGGGGAACAGCGCACGGATTTCTGCGCTAACCAAATAATCATAGAAAATAACATCGGCCGAATTAATTGCTCGCAGTGCTTTCACGGTAAGCAGTTCGGCATCACCGGGGCCCGCACCTACCAGCCATACTTTCCCCGCACCGGTTTTCTTGCTGTAGTCGCCGCCTTTTTTTGCCTGGCCATTACCGCCTGCCTTCAACATGGCGGAAGGAAGAATTTCCACCCCGGCTTTAAAAAAGTTGGAAGCTTTAGCAAAATTGTTCATGGCAACACCTGCGTTTTTGATTACACAGGGGTAACTGCAAGGCAAATGCCATAAAATAATTTTTACTGAAAAATAAAATTTTCCTTTTTCTTATCAGTAAGTTATGAGGATGCCATCGGCAGCTGCCGCCACCGTGTTTGATAACTTCCGAGTTTCGCCAAATTATTTCATGGTTTTTCTTGGTGCAAGATCGCACCAATTGGCGGCAAAACAGGATTTCGCCCGTTCGGAGAAACGCACCACTTAAAAACAAAGTGATGGTGCACAATGCACCATTAAAAAACATTTTTGATTTTTGATGGCAGGAAGTGAACCCGAAGGCTGGGTTACTCACAATTTAGCGACCCAAAAACCAGCGACCCGCATCGTGTCAGGTAGGTAAAATCGGGGAAATCACCATTTTGGACCAGGAATTTGTGGGTGTATTTATGGCTTTCAGGTACCCTTCGGCACGGGGTTTGCGAGCCCCTTGGTAAAACGCCTTGAGCCAGGCCACTGGCAAGGTTAGAGTGCCATTACATCCGGGATTTACCAGGTACTTATGCAACTGATCGATAGTTTCGGCCGCACTGTCAACTATGTCCGCCTGTCAATCACCGACCGGTGCGACCTGCGTTGCGTATACTGCATGGCGGAAGAAATGACATTCCTGCCGCGCCATGAGGTACTCAGCATTGAAGAATTCACCCGGTTGGGCAGCGCTTTTATCAGCCTGGGGGTTACCAAGTTACGAATTACCGGGGGTGAACCGCTGGTTCGGCGCGGAGCCATTGAGTTACTACAGAACCTGGGGCAACTTCCCGGCTTGCATGAACTTTGCCTCACCACCAACGGTACCCACCTGCCCCAATATGCCCGGGCGATTCGGGACGCGGGGGTAAAGCGTATCAATATCAGCCTCGACAGCCTTAACCCCGAACGCTTCCGCCAGCTAACCCGCTTTGGTGATTTAAATCAGGTACTCGCGGGTATTAAGGCGGCGCAACAGGCGGGCCTCAAGGTCAAACTGAATTGCGTCGCCCTTAAGCATTACAATGCCGACGAAGTGCCGGCGCTGGTGCAATTTGCCTTGGACGAAGGCCTGGATATCAGCTTTATTGAAGAAATGCCGCTCGGCAAAATCAATGAGCATGGCCGCGCCGCTGAATATGTAAGCAGCGATGAGCTTCGCCATCAACTGGGCCGGAATTATACGCTCGCCCCCCGGGAGCAGTTGGATGCGGACGCAGGCCCGTCCCGTTACTGGCAGGTAAAAGGGTTTGCTTCACGCATAGGTTTTATCTCGCCCCACTCCCATAATTTCTGCGGCAGTTGCAACCGTATACGCGTGACGGCCACCGGCCGTTTGCTGTTGTGTTTGGGCAATGAACACAGCGTTGACTTGCGCGAGCTATTGCGTAATTCCGCATACTCCGATGCGTTGTTGCGCGCGGCTATTATCAACGCCCTGCAAAACAAACCTGAAAAACATTATTTTAATTTGAATGATGAACCGCAAATTGTGCGGTTCATGAATATGACCGGAGGGTAACCCCCTATGAGCGGAGAGGATATATGTCAGCGCAAAAAGAATTTGAACCGTTAAATATCTGCGTACTCACGGTATCCGACACGCGCAATTTTGCAACCGACACATCAGGACAAACGTTGCAGGATTTATTAACCGCAGCCGGCCACGCGCTCCACGACCGCAAACTGGTCATTGATGATATTTACCAAATTCGCGCGGTGGTTTCCCATTGGATTGCCGATCAACAGGCACAAGTCGTATTGATTACCGGCGGCACCGGTTTTGCCGGGCGCGATTCCACCATAGAAGCAATGACCCCCTTGTTTGATAAAACTGTGGTGGGTTTTGGTGAATTGTTTCGCCAGGTTTCCTATGCGGAAATCGGCACATCCACCATTCAATCGCGCGCAACTGCCGGCCTTGCCAACCACACATTAATTTTTTGCTTACCGGGCTCCACCGGTGCCTGCATTACCGCGTGGGAAAAAATTATTAAAGACCAGTTGGATGCCCGTAACAGGCCTTGTAATTTCGTAGGCCAGCTAAGAATTAACCATGCGTGAAAAAAAGAACAACACCGGTGCACGCTTGAAAATCCAGGCCCGCCTGATGCTGGATGAAGAAATTGCCCTTGGCCCCGGCAAAGCCGATTTGCTGGATGCCATTGCAACAACAGGTTCCATTTCCGCTGCGGGCAAGCAATTGGGCATGAGTTATCGACGCACCTGGTTATTAGTAGACACGATGAACCGCTGCTTTCAACAACCACTGGTGGAAACCGCCACTGGCGGCGCGCACGGGGGCGGGACTCGCCTGACCACCTATGGTGTGGATGTGTTAAAGCGTTACCGCCAACTGCAAGCTGAAATCCAACACTTGAGTGCGCAATATTTTCCGGAGTTGATGCCATTGTTGCGCAAAAAAGCGTTGAGGGCATTAACCTGATTAGCCATGCACATGTAAGGCGCCATCGCGCACTATAAAACGGTGTGGCGTTAAAAACTCAAGCTCGCTTAATGCATGGGTCACATAGATCATGGGAATTTTACACTCCGCATAAATGCGCAAAAAAAACGGCAATATTTGTTGTTTCAATCGCTCGTCCAACGCGGACAAAGGTTCGTCCAGCAATAACAATTCCGGCGAATATAAAACCGCTCGCCCTAGTGCGACACGCTGTTTTTCCCCACCCGACAAATGCGCCGGCTTACGCTCCAGCAATGGGCCGATTTCCAATAATTCCACCACCACGTCCAACGAAAAGCGACGCATGCCCGGCGCGATATTATTAAAGCCATATACCAAATTATTACGCACCGATAAATGCGGCAATAGCTGTCCATCCTGGAATACCAAGCCGATATGGCGCTTATGCGGCGGCAGGCAAATGCCCGCGTTGGTATCGCACAATTTTTTTCCATTCAGGGTAATAGTGCCCTGCTGGGGTTTTAGCAGGCCCGCAATTAATGACAACAATGTACTTTTACCGCTACCGGATGCACCGAGGATTCCGGTAATCGGAGCGGATAATCGTTGCGCTGATTCAAGTGAAAATTGATCGCGCCAAAAATGAAAATCCAATTCAAGCACGACGCACTCCCAGCCAGCGCTCGGTGCGCCGCGTTAACATATTGCTAAGTAATAAGGAAAAGAAGGCAAGGGAAAGGCAAATTAAAATTAACCGCATGGCCATAGCATCGCCATTGACCTGGTGCGTTGCGGAATAAATTGCCAACGGCAAGGTGCGGGTCTCACCCGCGATATTACCTACAAAAGTAATAGTCGCACCGAATTCACCGAGCGAACGACTGAACACCATAATTGCGCCGATTAAAATGCCGGGCAGCATTAAGGGTAAGGTAACGGTGCACCAGACTTTAAAAGGATTTGCACCCAATGTGCTCGCGGCCAGCTCCAGGCGGCGATCAATCATGTGTACCGATAATTTGGCAGCCTGTACCATTAACGGAAATGCGATTACGGCTGATGCCAGCACCGCCCCTTTCCAGTTAAAGGCAAATTCAATATCAAAATTGGCTTTAAACCATTGCCCTACAACACCTTGCGAACCGAAAACCACTAATAACAAATAACCGGGCACTGTGGGCGGCAACACCATCGGCATAAATAGCATCGCTTCCAACACCGGTTTGGCTATGAATTCCTTACGCGCCAATAACCAGCCAAAAAATATGCCGGGAGGAATACACAGGAGCGTTGCCCATAAACCGACCTGCGCCGACAAACCAAGGACCTGCCATTCAGATTCTGTGAGCATAAAAATGAATTATTTAATCCCTGGTAGTGCGCTGGCTAAAGCCATAGCGTATAAATATTTCCAATGCAGGTTTCGATTGCAAATATTGCCAAAAGGCCCGGGTTTCGGGTTTGGCATTTTTGGTTAAACCACCCGGATATACAATAGGCGAGTGGCTTTCTGCCGGAAACTGGGCGATTACCCGAACTTTTTTGCTTAGCATTGCATCGGTTTTATAGACAATTCCCAATGCACATTCGCCGCGCTCCACAAATGCCAGGGCGGTGCGCACATCTTCGGTACCCACCAGGCGCGACTGTATTGACGGCCACCAACCATAGAATGCTAAAGCTTGCTGCGCGTATCTACCGACAGGAACATAAGCGGGTTCACCGGTACATAATTTCCCGTTAAAACTTGCCGCCAGGTCAGGGGTTTTATCCAGGTCGATATTTAGCACGCGCCCCGTCGGAGCAATCAACACCAAGTCATTCGCCAATAATTCCACTCGGCTTATTGCTTCCAATAAATTACGCGCTTGAAGGTAATCCGCCCAATCTTTATCCGCTGAAATAAACACATCGGCAGGTGCGCCGTTTTCAATTTGTTTGGCCAGGGTTGAAGAGCCGGCAAAGGATGACTGGATACGCACCCCGGGATGTTCCCGCTCATAACGTTTGGATAATTCGGTAAGGGCATCGGTTAAACTGGCTGCTGCGTACACCTTTACCTCTCCGGCGGGTGCCAAATTGGCAATTCCCATTACACAAACCAGCACACCGTTTTTCAGTACTCGAAAAACAGATACTATTTTTCGCACAAGGCTACTCCTTGTATAGAAGATAAAATTTTCGTTATATATGTTTGTATATAATGATACCCAATGTCAACCGTCGCGCCACAGGCATGGCTCGAATCACCAAAAGCAGGAATGAAAATGCGGATTAACGTATTAACTGGCGAAGCGCTGGATTACGGGAAGGGGTGGAATAGGAAATAGTGGCAATTAATGCGGCAGGATTTTATTTGCAACTTAGGCTTTCAAAACCGCTGCCACATTACACTGATAAAAATCAATAATGTATTGGCAAGCGACGCAACATGGCCTGGCGAGCGCTAATTAATTCCTTGTAAGTTTGGATCATGGTGAAGTTCACCTGGCTGCCATTTAATTTTAATTCGGCGAGCTGGCGCTCGTAATCAGAAATTTCGCGCAAAAGCTTATCGCGCAGCATGTCGGAACGACTGGTATTAAAATCAGCTTTTAGATTTTTATTTTGTTTTCTCATCGACACCACTCCCCTAAGAATCAACATCAGCGCAACGGGTACTGACTGTTAAATGATTGACCAGCAGAAAAATATGCGCGGACACCTATGTTGATCCGCGATTTAAAGACTAGACCAGATAACCCGGTATTAGGTTCAGAAAATTAGAATATTTTCTTATCAACGATTTATAACTTTAGTTATAACCATTGAAGAATGGCGAGCCGGGATTTACACAAAATGTTATGAGACTGGATCAACGGCGCAGTAATTTTTATCAGTTAGCTCAGCCATCCAAACCAAGCAGCCATTCCCAACGAAAACTTTTATCGCCCAAGGCGTAAAAATGGGGATTTAATAAATCCTCAGTGGCGTTGTAATGCAAAGCTTCCAAATCAGGGAATATTTTAGACGCCACTTTTACGACCCTCCCACCCGCCGCTTCAAGCACTGCCTGTGCCGCCGCAGTGTCCCATTCGGACGTGGGTGCCAGGCGCGGATAAAAATCAGCCCTGCCTTCAGCAATGACGCAAAATTTCAACGAGCTGCCGGCATTAGTGGTTTCAATAGGACCCGCCCAGCGGGATTTAACCATCGCCATTAGCTCTGTCGCCTGGGCGCCGTACCTGTGGCTCAGCAATACCGTGAACGGTTGATGTTTGGCATAGCGCTCGTCCAGGCTGCGCACCTGGATTCGCTCCGGGTTACCGCCCCGATCATATTTCCAGGCACCCAGGCTTGCCATGTCGCGCGCTTCCAGCACACCGACATACGTAAGGTCCGTCACCGGTACATGCACCACACCCAACACCGGGCGATTGTGTTGCACCAGGGCAATGTTGACGGTGAACTCCCCATTACCCGCAATAAATTCCCGGGTGCCATCGAGCGGATCAATCAACCAGAAATGTTCCCATGCAGCGCGATCAGCAAGCGGTGGCAATTCCCCCTCTTCCGAAATCATCGGCACCGGTAAAAGGTGCGGTAATTCATTGGCAATCAATTGGTGCGCAGCCAAATCCGCAGCGGTTAATGGCGATTCATCAGTTTTATGCTGGATGTTATAACTGTCCCGATGATTGTAAATCGCCATGATGGCATCGCCCGCACGGCGGGAGAGGTCAACAAGCCGTGCGATTAATTCGGGGCTGATGGGGTGGCTCATAATAAATCCTTACACAGTGGGCGCCGCTTCAACCAGGTTTCCAGCCAGCCACTCGCGCGCCATAAACAAGGCGGCGATACTGCGTCCCTCGCAGACATCGGCACGGGCAATCAATTGCATCAAATCGGAAAGCGGATAGGGAACAACTTCGATAGGTTCGGGTTCATCACCCTGCAATCGCTCCGGGTACAAATCCCAGGCAATCACAACATTGATGCCGTGTTCCATGTAGGAAGGTGATAAGTTGATACGTTTGATAAATTTCAGGTTGCGGGCGCCATAGCCCACCTCTTCCTTCAATTCGCGATTGGCCGCATCCAGCAGGGATTCGCCCTGGTCGATTGCACCTTTTGGCAAGGCGAGGTGGTAATCCTCCAATCCGACCGCATATTCACGTACCAAAAGCACCGTATTGGCATCCAGCAGGGGTACAATAAGCACCGCGCCCGGCCCGCCGGAACACAATTTTTCGTAGGTGCGTTCTTCGCCATTGCTAAAACGCAGATGAATTTCATCGGCACGGAATAACCGGCTACGCGCCACTGTAGCGCGCTTTAAAATACTGGGCTTGACAGGCATAGGATGTCTACAGGCTAAGCAAATCGTGGTAGAGATAATTTTATGATTAATTGGGACTTAATAGATACTGTCATGTTGGATATGGACGGTACTTTGTTGGACCTCCATTTCGATAACCATTTTTGGCTGGATCACCTGCCCCAACGCTATGCCGAAATCCACAATGTGGATTTGGCCGCAGCCCATCGCAAATTAAGTACCGATATCCACCAGTACGAAGGTACCCTGCAATGGTATTGCCTGGATTTTTGGTCCAAAGCCCTGGATGTGGATATTCGCAGTTTGAAAGAAGAAGTGAAACACAAAATCCAGATACGTCCTTATGTCGGTGAATTTTTAACGCGTTTGCGCGCCCTGGGGAAAAAAGTGTTGCTGGTTACCAATGCGCATCCCCACAGTTTGTCGCTAAAAATGCAAGTGACGCAAATCGACCAATTACTGGATGTGGTTATTTCATCACATCAATTTAATGAACCCAAGGAATCGCAAGGATTTTGGCAACAACTGCAAGCAGCCGAACATTTTGATCCCGCGCGCACTCTATTTATTGATGATACCGCGCGTATTCTGGATTCCGCCAAAAGTTTTGGCATCCATTATGTGATCGGCATCCATCAGCCGGACAGCCAAATACAGCGGCGCATGGAACAACATCCGGCGATTTATCATTTTGACGAAATTATGCCGCCACTAAAAAGTGGTGAAATGGTGATTCATGGCTAAGCAGCAACTCATTGAAGAAGGCGATGACGAAAAAATTCGTCTTGATAAATGGCTTTGGGCAGCGCGATTTTTCAAAACCCGCAGCATGGCCAAGGAAGCCATTGACGGCGGCAAGGTGCACTGTGATGGGCAGCGGGTGAAACCCAGTAAAGAAGCGACAATCGGTTTGGAATTAACGATTCGCCAACATTGGGATGAAAAAACCGTCGTCATCAAAGCCTTGTCGGACCAACGTCGCGGCGCACCGGAAGCCGCACTGCTCTACGAGGAAACCGAAGCCAGTAAAGCACTGCGGGAAAAACGCGCTGCGGAACGTAAAGCCGGGTTGGGCGCGTTTATTGTCAGTGAGCATAAACCCAACAAAAAAGAACGTCGGCACATCCACCGCTTCCAGCGGATAAATTTGCTGGGCGACCAGGATTAAACAGGCATCCTCCGCGCTGCAAAGACCAAGCAATTAAAGAGATCAATTAACAATGCCAAGCAATGATTTACTCCACCGCTTTTTATTTGATGACTGCGATATTCGCGGTGAAATAGTGACGCTCAGCGACAGTTACCGCGAAGTCCTGAGCCACAACCCACATGTCCCTGCCATCCGCAGGTTACTCGGTGAATTCCTTGCCGCGGTAGGTTTGCTATCCAGTACCTTGAAGTTCGACGGGAAAATTATCCTGCAAGCGCGCGGCGATGGCCCCATCTCCACCATCATGGCGGAATGCAACCACCACAACAGCGTACGCGGTATTGTACGCATTAACTCGGATAGCGAATTAACCGACGAACTTGCATTGCAGGGCAGTATGCAACAATTGTTGGGAAACGGTGTATTGGTCATCAGCATTGAACCGCAACGTGCAGAAAACTTTGGCGGCAAACTGGAGCGCTACCAAGGCATAGTGCCTATGGATGCGGAAAGCCTTGCGGGTTGTTTGGAACATTATTTCCAACAGTCCGAACAATTAGCGACGCGATTATGGTTCGCAGCCAATGATCACCACGCAACAGGATTTTTAATCCAGGCCTTGCCACAACAACTTAACACCAATCCCGAAGACAACCGGGACAAATGGGACACCATCATCACCCTCGCGGAAACTATTACCCCGGGCGAAATGCTGGAATTGGATCACCCCACTATTCTTTACCGCCTATTCAACGAACAACCCGTACGCATCTTTGAACCCAAGCCCTTGCATTTTGCCTGCAGCTGTTCAAAAGAACGTTGCGCCAGCGCATTGCTCACCATTGGCAAGGATGAAGTGGAAGAATTATTACTGGAACAAGGCAGCGTCAGCATTGATTGCCAATTCTGCAACCAGCATTATCATTTTGCAGCAGAAGAAGTGCGCAAATTATTGGGCGGGGATGTGTTGCATTAAACATTCGCACGACAAGGCCGGATGCCCGGTTGCTTCCGGCCTTTTTAAGTCACTTAAAAAATTAAACAAAAATATCCAGCACCAGCACCCCGATCAATCCCACCACACCAATAATCGTTTCCATCAGCGACCAGGATTTAAATGTATCTTTCAAACTCAAATTGAAATATTCCTTGTACATCCAGAAACCCGAATCATTCACGTGTGAACACATAAGGCTACCCGCACCGATTGCCAGCACCATCAGGTTGGGATCTGCGCCAGTTAATGGAATAATCGGGGCAACAATACCGGCGGCTGTTAAGCCAGCAACGGTTGCGGAACCCAGCGCAATGCGAATGACAGTGGCAATCAACCAGGCGAGGATAAGCGGGTTAATGGCGATATTTTCCAATGAATGCGCAAGCTGGTCGCTGACGCCGCTTACCACCATCACCTGCTTTAATGCACCAGCGCCAGCCACGATCAGGAGAATCACAGCAATATCTTTTATGGAATCGCTATAAATCGCCATGATTTTACTCATGCTCATCTCCTGCCTTACCCCCAGGCTATAAGTGGCAATAGCAAGTGCAACCATTAACACCAGCATGGAATTGCTGAAAAATTTTGCCACTGATGACTCCGCAATAGCGGGCGGCATCGCATAGATTGCAAGGCTGCTGAGTGCAATCAGCAATACGGGCAACAGCGCCGTAATAAAACTATTTGCAATACCCGGTAACTTTTCTGTCGGTAAATCAGCGGGGGTAAACGTAGCGAGGGGAACACTGCGGATATTTTTAAGGGTGGATGAAAATACTGGCCCCGCAATAATCATGGTGGGGATGGCAACTAAAAAGCCATATAACAATGTTGTGCCCATATCCGCACCGAATTGCGGAATTAACGCCACGGGTGAAGGATGCGGGGGCAAGAATCCGTGCGTAACCGAAAGTGGTGCGAGCAACGCAATACCTAAATAAACAGCAGGCAATCTGGTTTGGTGCATGACAGAAAAAACCAGTGGCACCAGCAACACAAAGCCTACGTTGTAAAACAACGGGATACCCACAATAAAACCCGTGAGCATCAGCGCCCAGGTAATATAACTTTTCCCGCACCACCGCATTAAACTGCTGCTGATTTGTTGCGCCGCGCCAGACTCCGCAACCAATTTTCCAAACATAGCCCCAAGGCACAGGATTATCGCCAGCGCGCCAAGCATGCCGCCAATTCCGGCCTCAATAGTTCCGGGGATTTTATCCAGCGGAATGCCCAGCATAATGGCTGCGCAAATAGACGACACCAAAAAGGCGAGGAAGGGATTAAGTTTAACTCCGGTAATTAACACGACCAGAATAAGGATTGCGATGATAACTGCCGCTATGGCCATGACTTTTTCCTTTTTTATTTATTAAAATTTTTAAGGGTAGTGCCCATCCGGCAGGTTACAGTTTTCGCGCCCTGAACTTCCTGCCTTTTAATTTGCCTTCAGACAATTGCTGCAAGGCGGCGCGCGCGATACTTTTATCAACCGCAACATAAGCCGTAAAATCAAACATATCTATCTTGCCGATTTTCTCAAACGGCAACCCGGCATCCTTGGTAAGCGCACCAATAATATCGCCGGGCCTTAATTTATCTTTTTTCCCTCCGTCAATGTTCAAGGTAACCATTGACGGGGTTGGTAAGGATTTTTTATCCGTGTGAGGCAAGGATTCAAGCACAATGGATTGCCCCATATAATCCTCAAGGCGATTAATTTTGTGAACTTCCTTTTGTACCACTAAATTTAACGCCAAGCCGGATTCGCCCGCGCGGCCGGTGCGACCTATGCGGTGCACATGCACTTCGCTGTCGCGCGCAAGGTCCACATTAATCACCGCATCCAAACCTTTTATATCTATACCACGCGCAGCAACATCTGTGGCAATGAGCACTGCGCAACTTTTATTGGCGAAACGCACCAATACCTGGTCGCGTTCTTTTTGCTCCATATCACCGTGAAGTGCCAAAGCACTGACACCTTCGGCACGCAAATAATTTAATAAATCATCACAGCCTTGTTTGGTGTTGCAAAATGCAATTGAACTGGCGGGGTGGAAATAGGCAAGCAAAGTAAGTACTGCGGGATAAGTTTCTTCGCCAGCATGCAGCTCATAGAAATACTGGCGAATATTTTGTTCACCATGGATCGCTTCAACCGCAATCATTTTCGGGTTGCGCTGGCAGCGCTCGCTGATTTTTTTGATATTATCGGGATAGGTTGCTGAAAATAATAAGGTTTGGCGGTTCTGGTTACACGCGGAAAGTATAGTATCTATATCTTCCGCGAACCCCATTTCCAACATGCGATCCGCTTCGTCCAACACCAGCTGGTTCAAGTTATCGAGTTTTAATGTTCCCTTGCGAATATGATCCACAATTCGCCCCGGTGTACCCACCACAATATGCGCACCGCGTTCCAGTGAACCCATTTGCGGACCTATGGCAACCCCGCCACAAAGCGTTAACGTTTTTACATTCGGTGTGAGGCGCGCGAGGCGGCGAACTTCCTTGGCAACCTGGTCAGCCAATTCACGCGTAGGGCAAAGCACCAGGGCCTGTGTACCCAAAAAACGCACATTTAATTTTTCCAGCAGCGCGATACCAAACGCCGCCGTTTTTCCGCTGCCGGTTTTGGCTTGCGCAATAATATCCTCGCCGCGCAGGATAATAGGCAGGCTTTCGGCCTGGATTTGTGTCATCTCCTTATATTCAAGTGAATCCAGGTTGGCGAGCATGGCCTCACTCAAGGGCAGCGAAGAAAAAGACAGCGATTCAGGCATAATTGACTCGATTAAAAAAATTATTACAAACGCTTAAGCAAGCCCAGCGTTTTTATTAATGGCAAGGCTTCAAACAAACCCGACGCTTGCGCAAGCTTCCAGATTTCATAAGGGGGACGACCGCCATCTGCCGGATTGGGGAAAACATCGTGAATCGCTAACCAGCCACCAGGTTTTACATGTGGCGCCCAGCAGCGATAATCATTGAGTGCAGCCTCCATACTATGGCCGCCATCAATGAATATGAGTGATAAGGGTATGGACCAATAACGCGCTGCCAGTGCCGATGGCGCGACTATAGGAACGACCGTGTCCTCAAGTTGCGCACGCGCCAGTGTGTGGCGGAATTCGCGGAAACTATCCATTTTGCCGTAACCGGCATCATAGAGTTCCGGGTCGTGGTATTCCTCCCCCGGTTGATGCTCCTCCGAGCCACGGTGATGATCCAATGCAAACAACACAGCGTTGGCCTTTTTACAGGCAGCACCCAGGTATACCGTGGACTTTCCGCAATAACTGCCAATTTCCAGGCATGGACCGTTTGCGGCACTCTGCAACGCATATTCGTATAAGGCGCGGCCTTCTTCGTCATCCAGAAAGCCTTTCACCGTTTCTATAGCAATTGGCAGCATCTTGTTTCTCAATCATAATCGATGCACGAATTCTAACAGACGCAGAGCCGCCATGCGCCGCAGCAATACCCCTTATCTGGTCAAAAAAATTTATAAATCCATTAATCGCTGGTATATCAGCCGTTTTATTGCCCCGCAATTCGATAGCCTGGGCAGTATTCCCGAAGTTGCCCATCCGCGCAGCCTGGTGATTTTCGGACGCAATATCCACTTGGGAAAATATGCGCAAATAATTTGTGCCGGCGATAATTGCGTGCGTTTCACCTGCTGGCCAGGCAAGCAAGGCAACGCTGAAATTGTAATTGGCGATTATTGCTTGATCGCACCTGGTGTGCGTATTTCCGCCGCGAAATCTATTCGCATTGGCGATAATTGCATGCTTGCCGCTAACGTGATTATTAGCGATAGCGACTGGCACGGCATTTATAATCGTGTTCGTCCATTTCGCTGCACAAAACCGGTAACTATTGAAAACAACGTATGGTTAGGGGAACGCGTCATTATTAATAAGGGCGTCACGATTGGCGAAAACTCCGTGATTGGTGCAGGCGCTATCGTGACCAAAGATATTCCCGCAAACTCAGTTGCCGCAGGCAACCCTGCGCGTGTTATTAAAACAATTAACCCGAATCGCCGCATGTTAAAGCGCGAATTATTATTTAGCGATCCGGAACATTATTTTTATAATCAGGACCAGTTGGATAGATACATGCTGGCAGGCAATAGCTGGCGAAATTGGCTTCGCTCGTGCTTTAAACCAAACAGTAATGATTAACCCGACCCAAAACCAATCACGGAAGAGGACGCCATGAAAGTGAACAACACCGGACACACGCGAAGCCGGATGCGGGTTCGCGCAATTTTAACGGCGGAATCAACCGCAACAGGAGTAACATGCGCCACCTGGCCGTGCAATCATTAAGCGAACCACCACCTGGCAACTTTCACCACCTCGGGCTGCAATGGTTCGCTCCCCCACCTTCGTTACTACCTTGGGTGCAATGCTATTGGGTCGCGCAATTGCCGCTATTGTCCAGTGTAGAATTTAATGAAAATCTCTATCCCGACGGCGGCACCAGCTTGTGTATTGATTTCCACCCCGACAACTTACCATTAATTCACTTTAACGCTTATCACCAAACCAGCCAGATGCGCTTCAGCAGCGGCGTGGATCGCATGGGCATACGTTTCCATCCAGGCGGCGCCTTCCAGCTATTGGGATTGGAAATGTCCGATCTCATGGGCACCGAACATGACATTGAGGACCTGGGAATAAGCTCACTCATTGAATTGCGGGAAACACTGATGGTTGCCGGCAATATCCCTCAACGCGTTTGGCAATGCGATAACTGGTTACTGCAATTGGCGGCGCAAGCCAGTGCCCACCGGGGAATGGTTCAGCACCTTTTACATCAAATCGCCGTTACCCGCGAGCCGATAGAAATACTAAGCAACAAAATGCCGATTAGCCGCCGCCAACTGGAGCGTAAATTCCAATTGGAAGTCGGTATGGCGCCCGCGCAGATCAAACAACTTCATCGCGTTAAACAGGCGCGGATAATGATCAGCCGCCAACCCGAGCTGCCATTGGCACAGGTTGCACTGGATACCGGTTTTTATGATCAAGCTCATTTTATTCGCCAGTTCCAAAAAGTTACCGGCCAAACCCCCGGTAAATACCGCGAGAAAAAGATGTCGCAAAAATACAATCCAACTTAAAACCGGCGCGGCATCATAGCTCCCAACAACAACCGGGGAGCCCATCATGAAAGAACGTATTGCCTACCAAAATGTATACAAACTTCAACCGGCATTAGCCCAGCACCTGATTGAACTTGGGGACGCGGCAGCGCAAAAAATCGAACACCCATTAATTCATTTGATCAAGCTGCGGGTATCCCAGATTAACGGCTGCGCGTTCTGCCAGCACATGCATGTTAACGAAGCGCGTAAAGACGGTGAAAAACAAGGGCGGCTGGATGTATTGGCTGCATGGAAAGAAGTGCCGGTATTTTCCGCCCGTGAGCGCGCGGCGCTGGCTTGGGCAGAAAAGTTAACGTTATTGGCGCAACATGAAATCCAGGATGAAGATTTTACGCGAGTCCGGGAACAATTTAGCGAAGAGGAAGTTGTTAACCTCACCGCCGCAATTGTGACAATCAATGCCTGGAATCGAATTGCGACAGGCTTTCATTTCTTGCCCGCCATTAAAGACTGACGCCCAATTGCTCATAACCCAAAACGCATAATGGGTTGTGAGCAACATCAACCGCGTTTGTTATCCACAATGCGATTCACCGTACCTATACCTACAGCAACCAGACTTTCTTCTTTACCGGCACTCCAGGAAAAAACCTTACACTCACATACCACCTGACGTGATCCGACAAAAATAGATTGCGCACGCGCAATTATCTTTTCGCCAGTCGCAGCGCGCAGGTAATTTATTTTTAACTCGGATGTTACACAGTCACCAATTTCCGATGCAGCCGCATATGACAGCCCGGCATCTATCATATAACTGATTACTCCACCATGAACAGCGCCATAGTTTTGTTTGAACTCCTCCTTTATTTTTAATGAGAGAACAACATCGCCCTGTTCCGCCTTTTCAAAAATTGTTTCCATATAACAACTAAATGGCTGCCGCGATAAGCTTAATTTTCCTAACGCCAAAAGGTCTTGCATATTTCCTGGTTCCTTTTTTTAAAATACATGCGAGTTATACAGCAATACGAAGTAGACAGATTATGTAACACTATTTATTATGATGGAACTTTCAAAGAATTAATAAAGACAAGGATAAGGTTATGTACTGCTTATGCTCCAACAAATCATTTGATGAAATCATCACCCTGCAATCGCAAGCGCGCCTTCCCCTTAAAGAATTTTTCGATACATTTACTGAATGCACCACAACAGGTTGCGGCTCCTGTGTAGAGCTTTTGACAGCCGAATTGGCCGTCCATGACCTATTAATTCCGGAAATCAAATAAGCGAGGGAATCATGCTCTTTTCAAAAATATTTCTTGATATGGAAAAAGCCCGCTGGAACCTATCCAGCGATATACCCTGGGAAAAATTCAATGCCGACAAGCTGAGTGACCGGCAGTTGCATGGAATCAAAATGAATGCGCTGCTGGAATGGGCCGCCGCCCCTGCGGTCGCAATGTTTTTACGCGACAATTCAAACGATCCTGATTTTTCCGCCTTCATTTCGATTTGGTTTTATGAAGAGCAAAAGCACAGTCTGGTATTGCTGGAATATTTGCGCCGCTTCGCACCTGATTTCCTGCCATCCACGGAAGACCTCCAGGAAGTTAATTTTGAATTTGATCGAGCATCGCCACTGGAATCACTGGCGCTGCATTTTTGCGGCGAAACCCGTTTAAATCAATGGTATAGGTGCGCCCACGATTATCATGATGAACCGGTTATCAAACACATTTACACCACACTGGCAGCAGATGAAGCCAGGCATGCACGCGCCTATTTCCAATACATGCAGCACGCCATAGGAAAATTTGGCGACGCGGCAAAATTACATTTCGCAAAGATTGGTGTGCTGATGACCAACGCAAGGCTGAATCCCGCAATGCACCCTACGAACCTGCATGTGAATAAGGATTTATATCCGCGGGATACCATCACCAGCCGACTACCGGACCCCGCCTGGCTCAGGAATTGGCTGAATGATGAAATAAAGTTCGACGACCAATGGGAGCATAAAGTTGAGCAGGGAATCCTGGGAAGCATGTCCGCGCTCTTTTCGGAAAAATTTGCCTCTTCCGCCGACTTGCGCCAGTATCGCAAACAATTGGAAGCTATTTGAGGTCGCCCCGCAGGAGAAACTGGCTGCGTTGATTGTTTTAAATCTATTGAAGATCAACAGCAATACGCAGTAGAGCTGCCACTGAAATACCGTCGGTAATTTCGCCTCGTTTGACCATCGCGATGGCTTCTTTCAGGGGCAGCTTTTTACACTCGATATCTTCAGTTTCCTCCAAACGTTGCTCACCGGCATACAGCCCACGGGCAATAAAAATGATGCACAACTCGTCGGTAACTGAATTGGACAAATGTAATCGCATCAGCTCCTGCCAATCATTAGCCTGCAAACCAACCTCTTCCTCCAGTTCACGCATGGCAGCATCCAACGGACTTTCACCCTGGGGGCAGCCGCCCTCGGGAATCTCCCAGGTAAATTGGTTCAAGGTGTAGCGACTTTGTTTTACCAGCCAGGTATTCCCCTGGTCATCAATGGGCACTACGCCAATCGCCGTATTTTTGAAATGCACAACACCATAAATTCCATCGGTCCCCTTGGGAGTAACGACCTCCTCATGGGAAACTTTTATCCAGGGATTTTCATAGACAACACCAGACGTTTTGGTTTTCCATCCACCGGTTTTTTCCGCAATATATTTTTTGCTCATAGGCTTACATCTTTAATAATTGCTTTTTAACATCCACGCTCGCGGATTATGGGTAAAACCAAGCTTGGGATAATAATCATTAGCCTTGGGTGCCGCGAGTAAGACCATCATGCAATCGGAAGCTGTTTGCGCCTGGGTAAGATCAATTAATTGCTTACCTATCCCGCGTTGCTGGTAGGCCTCATCCACCGCCAAATCAGCAAGGTAAGTGACATAAACGAAATCACTTAATGCGCGCGCAATGCCTACCAGTTTTTCACCATCCCATGCCGTTACGAGAATACTGGCATTATCAATCATGCCTTGGAAGACAGCAGGTTTGTTGACCGGGCGACGCTCGCCCAGGGTGGAGCGATTGTATAAATCGATTACCTGATGAACATCAACTACAGCATTAGTGCGGTATTCAATTGCCATGATAAAACCTGGAATTAATGCAAACGATGAGGATCAAGTTCAACATGCGTAATGTGCGGCCCAAGCATTATGACCCGACCGTAATAGCGATCTGCACCGCTCACCGTGAACTCAAAATAAAACGCCCGCCACAACGAAAGGATGCCCTGGCTATTGCGCTTGAACCACAGGTGGCGCAGATAAACAGTTTCATCCAGCAACTGCACATCCATTTCCGTGCAGCGCCGCTGCGCCGCCATGAAAGCGCGCTCCTTTACACGCAAGGCACCGCGCCAGTAATAAATAGTCAGGATAATGAATGTGAGCCAGAGAATGGATTGCAAATCAAACATGGAACGGGAGCCATTTACGGGATAAAAAATATTTTCGCCCCCATTAAACCGGCGAAGGAAATAGCGCGGGAAATACGGAAGCCGAAAACACTAAGGGGCGATTGATTACTCAATCACCCCTTAGTTGAAACTCTCACAGATTAGAGTGGAGTTACGTTTTCCGCTTGCGGGCCTTTTTGGCCCTGGGTTACTTCGAAAGTGACCTTTTGGCCTTCTTTCAAGGTTTTACGGCCAGTGCCGTTAATTGCGCGGAAGTGTACAAATACATCTGCACCGCCTTCACGCTCAATAAAACCATAACCCTTATCATCGTTGAACCACTTAACAACACCAGAGACTAGATCTGACATAGTTTCCTCATCTTGCATCTTAAAACGTCAGCGTAGCTGACCGAACAAAAAAACCGACTTTACTAAAAGCCAGAGTGAAATAGCTTGAAATAAAGCTATTGCTCAGGTCGTGGTACGTCCAAGTGTCTTGAGCAAGCGATTGTCTTACAAAAGCCTAGTCTTGGGGCGGATCTCAATCTGTAGCGGATCAAAATTAAAGCACTTGGACGCGCCGAGTCAAGCAGTTATCCGTGAATTTAGAGAATATCGACACATTTTGTAGTGCTGTGTAACAGCTGCGCATTTAATCGGGCATTTTTGGATCACGCCGGTCGGGATTGCTATCATTTTGTGCAGTTTTTGCCACGGTTTTTCCTAACGTCTCGTGCAAAAAAAGGGCAATAGGAATCAATATAAAACCTGTAGCCATGACATGGCGCTTAATGCTTTGAAATTCGTAGCCTTGTTTGGCTAATTGGTAACAGGCCAATGCCCAGGCCGCCGCGGCAAAATAGCCCCAACGATTATGTTTATAACAAAACCAGGCGATAACCGCGGTCACGACCGCCAGGAAAAAACCATAGGTATTAGCAAACGAAATAAAACCGGCAATTGCTACGAAAAAAACGAGCAATAACAGCCAATTTAATACACGTGCAACAATCATTAATTTCGACATAAAACCTTCATTACCAGTGTTACTTTTCTACACCCATGTAACGCATCAATCCGATGAATTTTTATTTTTACCACGCCAATCCTGATATTTTTTATGGACACCGCGCGTGAACGCCTGCGAATAATCTTCCAATAAATCCACACCGACCAGTACGGCTATAACCACCAGGGATAATTTGATTGCTACGAGGTTGTAGCCTATAGCGATCACCACGCCGATAGATGCCAGGGCCCAGATAGTCGCGGCCGAGGTAACACCCAGGACAAAGCCATCGCGGGCGAGCATCACACCCGCACCGAGGAATCCAATACCGGTAATTACCTGGCCGATAATACGTGAGGGGTCGGTGACGACTTTTTCGGGACCGGCGAAATGCGCGGCAGCAAACAGTGAGGAGGCAATAAAAATATAAGTCCCCAGGGTGATTAGCGAAGATGTGCGGATACCGACCGGTTTGCCACGCAATTGCCGCTCCACCCCGATGATACTTCCGCATAATAACGATGTGCCTATGGAGGCCCAGTCAAAAGGCGCTATATCAACCCAAACATCAAATGGCACCATTGAAATAAATCCTCAAAAGCTGGCGCTTCAGTTAACTCCCAGAGCGGTATTAACAATGAATTTTTTTATTGCCGGTATGGAGTTTAGCTGGCGCATGCCGGTATTGCGTAACCAGTGAATGCCGAGGGAGCGACTGCCAAATAAATATTTAAATGCTTCCATGGCCGACATCATGCCCAAATTGCCCGCCAATCGCCGGCGCTGATAACGACGCAGAATGGATTCATCATGCAGGGGGACACCGCGCTGCAATGCGCGTTCAATTTCTTCCGACAAGGCAAGCACATCCAGCAAGCCCAAATTCACACCCTGCCCCGCGAGGGGATGAATGTTATGGGCCGCATCACCCACCAGTGCTATTCCCGGCTGGATATAGTGGGTTGCATGGCGCTGGCGCAGTGGAATGGCATAGCGTTTATCACAGGCGAGGACGCGGCCCAAACGCGCCTCAAACGCTTGCGTGAGGCGCGCGCAAAATGTTTCATCGTCCAGCCCCAGCAGTTCTTGCGCTAATTCATTATCCGCCGACCAAACGATAGAACAATGCTGCGCATCGCCCTTGTGTTGCAGCGGCAAAAACGCCAGGGGTCCGGTGCGCATAAAGCGCTGCCAGGCGGTAAATCCATGGGGAAATTCCGTACGCACTGTGGTGATAATTGCCTGCTGGCCGTAATCCCATTCGCGCGTTGTAAAACCGGCCAAATCGCGCACGCGCGATTGCGCCCCATCAGCGGCGATTAGCAACCCCGCTGTTAATTCGCGCTGGTTTGATAATTGGATTTTTGCATAGGGGCTGCCAGGTTGCGGCGCAATAATATCCGCCACCGTTGCCGGTTGCATCAAGGTAATGTTCGGCAACTGCGTTATACGCTTACGCAACTGGTTAACAATCACCGAGTTTTCCACAATGTGGCCGAGATGATGTTGTTGCACGTCCGCGCAATCGAATTCAATGGATGCTGTACCTTCCCCATCCCATACCTTCATTTCACGGTAAGCGCACACACGTTCGCGCGCAATCGCATCCCAGCAGCCAATTGTGCGCAACAATTTTTCCGATGCGTGAGTCAATGCCACAACACGCGGATCAAAATTTTCACCGGCATATTGCTGGCCATGGCCACCCGCTTCAACAACAGCGATACGTAAATTCTGTGCCGCTTCCGTTTGTGCGATAGCGCAGGCCAGTGACGCTCCTACCAACCCTGCACCTGCAATAACCACATCAAAATCGTTTCCTTGACTTGTGTTAGTCCCGGACAGTGTTACAGCACCCTGAATATCATTTTCTACAGGGGCCACTGAATTCAATTGCCAGCGAAATTGGCGTCCCGCTGTGCCCATGGTTTGCGCAATAAATTGATCTTTCAATAAGGGCAATGACTCAAGGCTCAATAAACCCAAATGACGCAACGCAATTAATGGCAAATGGTTATTGGAAAAAAGCCTGACTAATTTATCGCTGAATTCAATCGTTAATTGCTGGTCGAGCGCTTGCGCGGCGAGATAACGTTGTAATACCGATAAATCACCTGGCGGCTGGTTATGCGCAAGCGCAACACCCAGGGTCTCTACCAAACAGGCGCAATCGCGCAGGGCCAAATTAAAACCTTGTCCGGCGACCGGGTGCAGAAAATGCGCAGCATTACCCACCAACACAACGTGGGAACGTATTTGTTCTTCCGCCAATACCAGTTGCAATGGATAGGCAAAACGTTTTGCAACCCGGGTAAAACGCCCCACACGAAAACCAAAACGATTTTGTAAATGCGCTAGAAAATCTTCATCGGACGCCGTCAGGATTTCATTCGCCTTGTCTGCCGGCAAGGTCCAAACCAGTGCAGATTGCCGGGCCTGATGCGATTCACCCAGTGGCAATAATGCAATCGGACCTTCGTCGGTAAAGCGCTCAAATGCAATCCCCAAGTGCGGCTCGGAAAATTCAACATTGGTGATAATCGCTGTTTGTCCATACCCACGGGTTTGCGTTGCTATACCCAAATTCCGCCGCACGGCAGAATCACCCCCATCGGCCACCACAACTAGCGCAGCTTCAATAAAAAACTCCGGTGCATCTTTTTGCTGCACGCGCAACCGCGCGCACTTTTCTCGCGGAATTAATTGCAGCACTGTTGATGAGTCAAAACACTGGATGGAGGGCCGGGTCCGTACATGGGCAAGCAGTGCGTTGCCCAACCAGGCGTTCTCCACCACATAACCGACAGCATCGAGATTATTAGCGGTCGCATCAATTATTCCACCGGGGAAATGGCCGCGATCGGATACGTGAACTTGCTTGATGGGTGTAATGTGTTGTTGCAGGCGCTGCCATAAACCCAGTTCACGTAAAATATTTGCGGTACCGAAGGAGAGCGCGGTGGAGCGCGCATCGAAACTCGATTGATAATGCGCTTCGTCCGCACGCGCGAAGGGCTGGGCCTCAACCAGGGCAATACGCCATTGTGGCTGGCTCGCCGCCAACATACTGGCGAGGCTGGCCCCAACCATGCCGCCGCCGATAATGGCGATATCAAATTCAACGATGTGTGACATATGCAAAGAGATTCTAGCCCGCCATCAGGGCTTCAATTTCAGCAACCGTTTTAGGGACATCTTTGGTGAGGACATCATTGCCCTCTTTCGTAATCACCACATCGTCTTCAATGCGGATGCCAATGCCGCGCCATTTTTTAGCGACGCGTTCATTATCGGGCGCAACATATATTCCCGGCTCCACCGTCATCACCATACCCGGCTCCAGGACGCGCCATTCGCCACCGACTTTGTAATCGCCTACATCATGCACATCCATACCCAGCCAATGGCCAGCGCGATGCATATAAAATTCCTTGTAGGCTTCGTTTTTAATTAATTCATTGGCATCACCCTCAAGCAAACCCAGCTTCACCAAACCTTCGGTAATGACTCGCACCGTGGCTTCGTGTGGATCATTCCAGTGGTTGCCCGGTTTAGCCACGGCTATAGCGGCAAGTTGCGCTTGCAGGCAAATTTCATAAAGCGCTTTTTGTTCGGGGGAAAATTTTCCATTAACAGGAAATGTACGAGTGATATCGGCAGCGTAATAATCCAATTCACAACCTGCGTCAATTAAAACGAGATCGCCGTTTTTTAGCGGTGCGGAGTTTTCAATGTAATGGAGGATGCAACCATTTTTTCCGCCCCCGACGATTGAGTTGTAGGCGGGAAAGCGAGCCCCATTCGTGTGGAATTCGTGCAGGATTTCTGCTTCGAGCTGATATTCCATCGCCCCGGGTTTACAGGCTTTCATCGCTCGCACATGTGCGCGCGCGGAAATCTCCCCCGCTTCTTTCATCACGCGCAATTCAGCAGCGCTTTTAAATAACCGCATATCATTGAGGAAGTGGCTTAGGTCAAGGAATTCACCGGGCGGCGTTGCACCGGAGCGAACCTTGGCGCGGATAGTATTCACCCAATCCATTACATGTTTATCAAATTCCCCGTCTTTGCCCATAGCGTAATAAACGCGCTGCTTGCCCTCTAATAAGCCCGGCAAAATATCGTCGATATCATCAATGGGAAATGCATCGTCCGCCTCAAATTCACTGCATGCGCCTTCCGGCCCCGCGCGATAGCCATCCCAGATTTCGCGTTCGCGATTGCGCTCGCGCACAAATAAAACATATTCGCCGTGTTCACGCCCCGGAATCAGCACCAGTACCGCTTGCGGTTCTTCAAAGCCGGAAAGGTAGAGAAAGTCACTGTCCTGGCGATAATGGTATTCAGTGTCACGGCTGCGCGTGCGCTCGGGTGCAGCGGGCACTATTGCAATGGAGTTAGGCTCCATTAGTCCCATTAATTGTTTACGGCGACGGGCGAATTCAGTTTTAGCGATTCTCATGATTTTCTCGGCGCAAATTTATAAATTAGTGCAATTGGTGGGATGCCGGTGCCATAGCGGCCGGGTTACGCGCGGGATCTTGTTCGGCGGCGAATTCAAAATACAGCGAACTGACTACTACCCGCACATATTCAGTGACTTCCATATAATCCGCTTCCGCACTTGGCTCACCCTCCTCGTCATCCACCTGGATTTGAACGATGCTCGCCAAATCTTGCAGCATTTCCTCCGCCTCTTCGGAAATTTCGCGTTTACCTTGATGGTCTACGCTGCCGAAGCCCGACAAAAATCCATGGCACCATTCACTGAGCGCGCGCGCGCGTTCGCTGAGCAGGTTGTCGTCATCAGGCAACATCAGTTTTAAATTGAATTCGCCCTGTAGCTGGCTATTGGTGGAATGGAACAAGCGGCTCAGTGCGTGGCGGACTTGCTCGTCGGGTGCGGCAATAAAATCGAGGAACTCCACGGCATCCAGGAGCCAGCTAATTTCTGTCAGTTGGGCGCCACCGGCCAGTTTGCCGCAGAGTAGCCCATGCAATTCAGACGGGCTATTCAAGGTACCCAGGGGCGCAAGCAAATTGGCAATGTCATCGAAATTCAGGGGAGGTTGCAGGTAGTCTTCAGCGGTTGTGGATGTCATGGAGTGCCTCTCTTTCGCAATGGGCGAATGCTACCACGATTGATCCTGGTGGCTCTGCAAAGTTTTATATAGCCATTTCTACTGTTGACCTGGTTCAAGTAAAACCTGTTTGTTTATCGTTAATAACAACTAATTTCTCGAATCCACATTAACTTGGGCCGTATGATTGACCACCTGCTGAAGGAAGCAATATAGTGGGCGACCTGCGCTATTTATTGGTTATTGATAATCATGTCCGACGATCTTTTACTCGCCCTTGAAACCAAGCTGGATAAGCTGATTTTGCTGTGTAATCGCTTGCAGCAAGAAAATGCCGAATTAAAAGCCCGCGAAAGTGAATGGCACCGCGAGCGGGTGCGCCTGATCGAGAAGAATGAATTGGCGCGCAGCCGTGTGGAAGCCATGATCACCCATTTACGTAACCTGGATGCCGAATAGTCGGGGTAACCAATGAGCAACGAAACCGTTTTTGTAAAAATCCTCGATAAAGAGTACCAGGTAGCCTGTCCGCGCGAGGAACGCCAGGCATTGATTGAATCCGCCCATTTGCTGGATGAGCGAATGAAAGCCATCCGCAGCACTGGCGCCATTATTGGTTTGGAGCGCATCGCGGTAATGGCGGCGCTTAACCTGAGCCATGAATTGTTGCAGGCGCGCCAGGCTGGCAATAATGGCGGCGCGACGGTAAGCCAGGTGGATTTGCTGCGACTGAACGAAAAACTGGATCGCAGCCTGGCCAATCTTGGATAAGTGAAAAACCCGCCTCAGTTTACAAAGCCCGCCATTGCGGGCTTTGTTGTTTTGATCGCGGTAACAAGATGTAGTGCGTGCGACTGACTAACCATCAAATAGGATAAATAAAGATCACAAGTGCAAAATGCGTTTTTTTACCAGCCCTGTTTAAGACGAATATTTGCTAAACGACTCTATAAGCCAAGCATAATTTCATTTGCGAAAGTCCGGTAACCTTGGGTTATACTTGCGCCACGCCCTGGAATGTTCGCAATCCAACAATGTCCTTGAGCCGATAAATGTTAGCCCGGCAGTATCTCGTTGCGCTTGGTGTGCATGTCCGCTTGACGGAAAGCCTAAAAAGCCACAGGTATCGCCACCTTGAACCTTTGGGTTCAAGGCCAGCTTGGTAGCGGCATTTCGGGGTCTCTTATTTCCCTCCGGTGTTATCCAAATTCCTTCAAGGCTATTTATGGCCGATGTAATCCCTGTTGACCAACAAAAGGCCTTATTGCGCAACGAGTTGCGGCAGCGTCGTCGCGCATTGACTCCGGCACAACAAGCCCACGCCTCCGCGTTGTTGCTGCGGCATTTGCTGCAATTTCCAGCATTTATGCGCGGCAGCCAGATTGCGCTTTACATTGCTAATGATGGGGAAATCAATCCGGCACCTATCGCCCGGCAACTGTGGGATATGGGAAAACAATGCTATTTACCGGTACTGCGCCCCGAAACAAAACGCGAGCTATGGTTTGTGGAATTCACACCCCACACGCATCTGATCCCGAACCATCTCGGTATTCCCGAGCCGAATCACCTCCTGAACCATAAGCTGCCGGCGCATTTGCTGGATGTGGTGTTAATGCCACTGGTCGCGTTTGACCGCAGCGGTGCCCGGTTGGGTATGGGTGGCGGCTTTTACGACAGGACATTTGCCTTCAAGCAACACAAACCAAACGGTAAACCGCTACTTATTGGCCTTGCCCATAGTTGCCAGGAAGTTCCAGCGCTGCATGTCGACAATTGGGATATCCCCCTGGCCGCTATAGCCACTGAACAAGAAGTGATACACATCAGCTGTCCATAAACGACAAATCCCGCCGGAGCGGGATTTGTTTTTTCAATTCCGTTTTCTGCGCTTCAACTATTCCGACATGGACTCCACTGCGGCTTCGGCAAATGACACCAAAGCAGTAACATCCAATAGGGTGACGCAGACTCCCAGGCAAAACAAAAACGTTACCACTGAGAGAACATCGACTTTCATGGTTATACCTTAAATCATGACTGAGTTGGGCAGCCATACCTTGCACATTGTTATTAGATAAACACTGACATCCACAAAGCAGCCGGGATGCAACCCACACCGGCTGTGGCGTAGTCAAAATAATAGCTATGATTTTCAGGAATGAAAGACGCGACACAATGAAATATGTGACAAATATATCAATAAACACCACAAAATCAGCAAGTTTCCCGATTTTCCTGGTGTATTGCTTTAAGAAATGTGGATTTCAAGGATAAAAAATATATACAGGCGCTTCCCTGCGCAGGGATATTAACGGAAGCGTTATTGGGTAATAGTTACCCGACTGGTTTTATCGCCGAGCCGGGTACGCAGGTGGATGGCTTGGTTGGTGACCGCTATTTCACCCGTGTAGGTTGTCCAGCTGGCGCCTTTATTTGTACTGAATTCGATGGCCAGGCCAGGTATGGCGCTGTTAGCGAACAACTTGCCATTTTCCACCCTGGCCCCCGGCGGCGGCAGGTAAAAATCACCGCCCAGGTTCGCCAGCTTCGGCAATTCCTTTGCGCTTAGTTGCAATGCAAATTCGGCCCAGCCAGCGGTACGCGCGTGAGTGTCGGGCTTAGGGCCTTCCCAACCGGCTTTATGCCATGCGCGCTCGGCCAGGCTGATCAGGCGCGGATAAATCATTTCTTCCATTTGTTTACCGGTACGGATGGTTTCACTCCATACCTGCCCTTGTAGCCCGCGCAGGTTTTCCGGCTTTTCCAACGCCGGCAATGCGCGGCCCACCAAAGCTTCCAGGTTATCGATGGGGGCACCCATGCGGGTTTTATCCGCATTGGCGTAGAGGTTATCCGGCATGAAGCCAAATACCTTGGCAGTATCGCTGTAACGCGTCGCCCAGTAATAGCCGCGCTCTTCCGGGTGGACTTCGTAAGGATGGTCGAAATACAGATGGGTTGCGGGCGATAAAATCGGTTCATAACCGGCATTGGCCAATCGATAGGCCCGGTCAGCGACGCCCCATTCCCAAATATTATCCCAGGCATTAGCCAGCACATGTTCGTTGGCGAATTGCTGGCGATTGAAGGTATTGGTGGGGTCGTACATCAGCCCGTCCTCCCATCCGGCGAGCTTAAGGCCGCGGGTGTTGGTAATCTGCGCGACCTTGCTGACAAAATAGGGCTTAAGGTCCGCCACGCCAGCCACGCCTTGCTCGCCCTTGGCAAAAAGCGCTTCACAGGCGGGTGATGCGCTCCAGGAACCCGCGCCGACTTCATCGCCCCCCATATGGAAAGTCACGAGTTTTGTGCCCGCCTTACGATACATTTGTTGCAATTCGTACACGACTTTATCCACAAAGGCATAGGTGGATGCCAGGCAGACGTTTATTGAATTGTCGGTGTAGTTTTGCACAGACATATATTGTGATTTATCCAGGGGATCGGATAACAAATACTGTTCGGCTTCGGCTTTTTTCCCCGCCTTCAGCAATTTTTTGTACCGCGCCTCCATGGATTTAACCGCCGCGCGCGCGTGACCGGGCATATCAATTTCCGGAATGACTTCAATGTGGCGCGCGCGCGCGAATTTCACAATTTCAACAAAATCGTCCGCGCTGTAGTAGCCGTTGCCCGAACCGGATTTGTGCGGCCCGGTACCGAGTTGGGTCAGCAGGCAATTTTGTTCGGTGAGGTCAAAGCAGCGATAGGCACCAATATCCGTTAATTCCGGCAAACCGGGAATTTCAATCCGCCAGCCTTCATCCTCCGTTAAATGCAGGTGTAATTTGTTGAGCTTGTAGCGCGCCATCTGCTCAATCAAGCGCAGGGTATATTCCTTGCCGTGGAAATTGCGCCCCATGTCGTAGTGCATACCGCGCCAGGTGTAACGCGGTGCGTCACTGGCGGTGAGTTGCGGAACCCTGTGGCTGCTTGCGCTTTGCGCGGGCAATAAACCCAGCACACTTTGGATGCCGTAAAACGCACCGGCGTTGTCGCCGCCGACGATGGTGATTTTGTCCGCGCTGATGTCGAGTTTGTAGGCTTCGGCATTGCCGATGGATTTATCCACGCCCAATTCAATCACCTTGCCGGATACCGGCAAATGATCCGCAACACTCGCGAGTGTTAAACCGTAGCTTTTTAATTGTTCGCTAAAGTAGTTGGTTTCACCCGCCAAGCGGCCGGCATAATGAATTCGCCAACTGTTGTCGAGCCTAGCGGTACCTTTGCGATAGTGAATGTCAGCGGGGGTAGGAATAATTTTCGGACTCGCATCGGCCCTGGCCGCTGCCTGGTTCACCGCCAGGTTTTCCTGGTAGCGCGATGCCGCTGTCGCAAGCGGGTATAAATCATCTTTTGCGCGGAGCTGCTGCTCGGGCTTGCTGAAAGGCGCAACAAATGCAGTGATGTTTTCGGTATCGGTATTCGCAAAAATTTCTGCACGCAAACCCGGCTGGGCGATAAATGCGCGCGGCATAAAATCAGTAAAGCTCACCAGGTGGGCGCTTGCCGCATAAGGAATATCCACTCTGGCACCACTTGCCAACCCTTTAAATCCGGCAACGGGGGCAAGCTCATGTAAATCGCCCTGGATATGACGCAGGCTCAGGCCTTCAACCCGGGTTGTATCGATTTTGCGTACCGAATGAAAATAAATCCGCCAATCCCCGGCCCCGCCGGGCAATGCCACAGATGATTCATTATGGATACTGATCCTGGCTTGCGGCTTGGCCGCAAAGTTACTGACGACTTCAAAGCTCACTTTCGCACCGGCGGCGAAACCACTGAGTTGCTGCTGGTTCAAACTGGCTGCATGGATGGCTTGGGCAAGTCCAAGCGCCAGGGCAAACAGCCCCAGGCGCATATTGGTCGATCGAAGGGATTTTTTCATAACTGGACTCCTGCCACGGGTAATTTCGGGGTTGATGGCCATCAATGTTTTATTGTGTTGGAAGTTTTTTGACAACGTTGTCCAGATTACACCAAAATCCACAGACTGCCAGTGCCTGAACATAAATTAACCCTGGGGCGGCCAATGTAAAGACCGGGATAGAACCACCGATAAAAATGACCGCAAAAAAGGGCGCATAAGCGCCCTTTTTTGCGATTGATGAGGAATTTGGCTTAACTGAGGAAAAATTTATAAGCCTCATTATGGGTTTCATCCCAATAGGGATAATTCAAATCTTTTAAAAACGCCTTCAATTCCCCGTATTCACCCTTGGGAACCTGCATTCCCACCAGCACCCGGCCAGAGGCGGAACCATGGTTGCGATAATGGAACAGGGAAATATTCCAGCGACCGGCGACCTTGTTCAGGAAGGTGTAAAGCGCACCCGGGCGCTCCGGGAACTCAAAGCGATAAAGCACTTCATTTTCAACGTTGGGCGCATGGCCACCCACCAAATGGCGGATGTGGAGCTTGGCCAGTTCATTATCGGTCATATCCGCTACCGCATAGCCTTCCGTGCTCAGGTCGGCAATCAACTCCGCGCGATCCTGCCCGTCTGCGCTGACCTGCACCCCCACAAAAATATGGGCGGATTGGGTATCGGCATAACGATAATTAAATTCGGTAATGTTGCGCTTGCCAATCGCCTTGCAAAAATCCTTGTAGGCGCCGGGTCGCTCCGGAATCGTTACCGCCAAAATGGCCTCGCGCTTTTCACCGATTTCGGTGCGCTCGCTGATGTACCGCAAGCGGTCGAAATTGATATTCGCACCGCAATCAATCGCGACCAGCGTCTGGCCGGTGATGCCGTATTTGGCTACATATTTTTTCAAACCCGCGATCCCCGTCGCGCCCGCCGGTTCAGCGATGGAACGGGTATCTTCAAAGATATCCTTGATGCCCGCGCAAATTTCATCGGTACTGACGGTGATACATTCATCCACCACTTTGCGCAGGATGCGGAAGGTTTCCTCACCGATTTGGGCTACCGCAATGCCGTCCGCAAAAATACCGACCTGCGGCAATACCACGCGCTTTTTCTTTTCCATGGCCGCGAGCAGGCAGGCGGATTCCTCCGATTCCACCGCGATGATTTTGGTCTCCGGTCGCAAGTATTTAACGTAAGCGCCGATACCGGCGGCCAGGCCACCACCACCGACGGCGATAAATATCGCATCGATTTTGCCGGGGTACTGGCGCAGGATTTCCATTGCAATGGTGCCCTGGCCCGCAATGACTTCCGGATCATCGAACGGATGGATGTAAGTCAGCCCTTTTTCTTCCACCAGTTTTTTGGCGTGGGCGGAGGCTTCATCATAGTTATCGCCGTGCAATACCACCTTGGCGCCGCGCGCTTTTACCGCATCGACTTTAATGGCCGGGGTGGTGCGCGGCATGACGATAGTGGCTTTGATCCCCAAATGCTGGGAACCCAATGCAACCCCTTGCGCATGGTTGCCCGCTGATGCGCATATCACTCCGCGATTGCGTTCTTCCGCAGTTAATTGCTGGAGTTTGTTGTAAGCGCCGCGCAGTTTGAACGAGAACACCGGTTGCAGGTCTTCGCGCTTGAGTAACACTTTGTTGCCGGTGCGGGCGGAGAGCAGGCGCGCTTCGTCGAGCGGGGTTTCTATCGCCAGGTCGTAGATACGGGCGTTGAGGATACGTTTTATGTAGGATTCAGGCATCGGATTTCTTGTTTATATGGAATGGCTAAACGGAGTGGAAGTCGCCGCAGTGTAAACAATTTGGCCGCCGCCCGCACGGCGAAAATCCGTATAATGCGGCAAGTTTTCCGCGATCATGCATGATTCACACGAAGCCAGCCGCGGCTGGCGTACCTTTTATTAGCACGAGACCACCATGACCCAAGACCAACTCAAGCAAGCCGTCGCGCGCGCCGCGATTGAATACATCAAACCCAAATTATTCAACGATTCCATCATCGGTGTCGGCACCGGTTCCACCGCCAATTTCTTTATCGATTACCTCGGCGACATCAAATCGCTGTTCGCCGGTGCCGTAGCCAGTTCCGACGCCTCCGCTGCGCGCCTGAAAAGCCTGGGTATTGAGGTATTGGATTGCAATTCGGTGAGCGAACTGGTGGTGTATGTCGATGGCGCTGATGAGAGCAATGCGTATCTGCACCTGATCAAGGGCGGCGGCGCGGCGCTGACGCGTGAAAAAATCGTGCGGGCGGTATCCAGGGAGTTTGTGTGTATTGCCGACGAAAGCAAATGGGTGGATGTACTGGGTAAATTCCCGCTGCCGGTAGAGGTGATCCCCATGGCCCGTTCTTACGTTGCGCGCGAGTTGGTCAAACTCGGCGGCACACCGGTGTATCGCGAAGGTGTGGTGACTGATAACGGCAATGTGATCCTGGATGTACACAACCTGCAAATTGTTGATCCGGTTGGATTGGAACACCGCATCAACCAGATCACCGGGGTAGTGACAAACGGCCTGTTTGCCGCCCGGGGTGCAAGTGTTCTGCTGCTTGGCACCAAAGAGGGTGTGAAGACCATTTTTCCGCGTTAGGTTTACCGCACCGATCTATAAACGCGCTATAAACGCGGCAGATAAAATCTTCCTGCCGCGCTTTCTTTTCCTATACTCAAAACGCCGTTTCCTTTCCCCGGTTTTTTGAGGTTTTTCCTATGTTTTCCTTTTCCAGTATCCAGGGCCGATTAATTTTCGCGGTCGGCGCCGGGGTGATTTTGTTCCTCATTATTAGCGGTATTGCCATTTCCTTACTGAGCAAAACTATCACCGATTACAACCATCTCATCGCCGGTTCAGTGGCGCAGGAGCGCAGCATTAATGAGATGAATTTCAAGTTAAAGCTCCAGGTACAGGAATGGAAGAACGTACTGCTGCGCGGCAAGGACCCGGCCAAACTCAATGAATACTGGGGCCAGTTTGAAACCCTGCACCGGGATATACAGCAACAGGGGACAGCGCTGGATAGAACCCTTGAGGGCGAAAGCCGCGATAAGGTGGCTGAATTTTTGGCAGCCCATGAACAAGCCTTCGGGCGCTACAAGACCGGGCTTGAGGCATTCAGGAACGCTGATTTCGATCCGGTCGCGGGTGACACTGCGGTGTCCGGCATAGATCGGGAACCCAGCACCTTGCTCGCGGAATCCGCGCGCCTCATCAGCGAACAGGTTGCGCAAGATACCAAACATAACCTGGCTGTCAGCAGCAGCGTATCCCTGTGGGCGAACGGGCTGATTATCCTGGGCGCTATCGCCATGGTTTTGCTGGTGCTCCTGATACTGCGCAAGAGCCTGGTCTTGCCGCTGGTACAAATCAACGCCCACCTAAGCCAGCTTGCCGAGGGCAATTTCCGCCAGCCTTTGCGGTTTTCATACACAGGGGAGCTGGGCCGGTTGAGTGTCAGTATCCAGCAAGTCCAGCAGAGCATCGTGGAAGTCATTACCGCTGTGCAAAACTCCATGAGCAGCCTGAGCCAGGCGTCTCACTCCATTACCCAAAGCTCATCATCGTTAGCAAGTTACGCCGATGACACCCACCAGGCCACAGACCAGGTTTCCGCCGCAATCACCGAAATGAGCGCAACCGTCCAGGAAGTCGCGGGCAATGCCAGCGGTGCGGCAAACGCGGCGCAATCCGCTGATAACAATGCGCGCCAAGGCTTGACCGTAATGGACAATACCCTTAATGCCATTAACCAATTGAGCGATGAGGTGAACCATGTCAGCGCAGCCATGACGCAACTTGAAAATGACACCAACCGCATCGGCAGCGTGCTGGATGTCATCAAAAGTGTGGCGGAACAAACCAACCTGCTCGCGCTCAACGCGGCCATTGAGGCCGCGCGTGCCGGTGACCAGGGACGCGGCTTTGCTGTCGTGGCTGATGAAGTGCGCTCCCTTGCCAAACGCACCCAGGATTCCACCGCTGAAATCCAGCAAATTATCGAAGCGGTACAACAAGGGGCCGCCAGGGCTATGCACGCAATGAAAACCAGCCAGGAAAAAAACGGTGTAACCCTGGAAATGGCGGGCCAGGCAGGCCAGGCGATCAACCAGATCACCCGGTCGATTTCAGCGATTTTGGGGATGAATATGCAAATTGCCACCGCCGCAGAAGAGCAAAGCTACACGGCGGAAGAGATCAATAAAAATATCGGTAAAGTGGTCGGCCTGATCAGCAACCTGAACCGCGACGCCCAGGAGTCGGCCCAGATTGCCCGGCAATTGGACAACACGGCCAAGGGCCTGGAAACCCAAATCGCCCATTTTGCGATTTAAGGCTGTGAAAAAACCGGGCTATGAAGCCCGGTTTTTTTACCCCCGCGTGGATTAACAACAGCGGCGACGGCGGCTGAATCCCAGCAAACCCAGGCCAGTCAGTAATAATGCCAGGGTGCCGGTTTCCGGAACTTCGGTGGTGGGCGGGGTGTAATCCCAATAATAATGATGGATCTGGCCCCTGCCATCGTAGGATTTGGCGGCGAGGGAACCATCAATGTCATTCGCGATTTTTACATCTGCATCAATCGCCAACACATTGCCTTTCCAACCGTTGGCCAGGTTCAACGTGGTAGCTTCGTAGAAATTCCACAAAATGTTGGAGTAGGTACTGGAGGTGAAGCCGCTGCCGCTCAGGTTAACGGAACCCGGGTTAACCAGGTTGGTACCGGACACATTGATTACCACATTGGCCGCATTGCCAAAGTCCAATTGCCAGTTGGCGTTATTGGCAAACAGCTCGCTACCGGCAACGTTGAACACCACCAGGTCCGTGGCCAAACCGCTATAACTCAATTGGGTTCCGGATACATTCCCCGTTTGTGCGAACCCGCGGTAAAAATCGGATTCGGCACTCAACGCATCGTAGAAACCCTCCAGCATGGAGGAAACCGCACCCACATCATCCAATGTCCGGACGCAGGAATTCTGGGCGATACCAGACTCATTGCAATTCAGGTTGCCGATAGTTTTGGTTCCACCGTAACCCAGGTAACCATTTTGGATCGTCAGGTTCTGGGAGGAAACATTACCGATAACTTCCACGTTATTGGTTGCGTTAAAGGATGCGTCGGTCAGGTGTGAACCGAACTCGCCGCTGGACTTCAGGTCCCCACCGATTAATGCCTTGCCATATACCTTTACGTTACTGGAGGTATTCAGGTCCCCGAAAAGGATCAGGTTGTAATCATTCAATGGCCCCGCCTGGGTGATAGCGGAAAACATAACCGCACCTGTTATCCCTAACAGTTTGGAATAAAACGTCATAAAAACCTCGCGCTTGTGTCAGTGTCGTCGTAATTTGCATTTTTCAGGCAGGAAGCGTGCCGGTTTAAAAATTCCTTTTAAGATCAAGTTATTCGCGCCACATTACGCCAACACCATCACAAAAAATGTCAAATCGCTCGACACCTATAAAATAAACACAAGATGCGTACTTTTATTGATAAAAAAATGCAATCGATTAATTCCTAAAACGACCCATGAAAAAAGCCACCCTAAGGTGGCTTTTGATGAGCAACACAGGCTCGGTTTATTGGTATAGCGCGGGTAGCTCGTCCTCGAACAATACGGTCGGGTTTCCATAAAATGCCTTGAAATTTTCCGCGGTGGCCTGTCCCGGGTAGGGGGCAAAGAATTGTTCGGTTTTTTCGCGCCCCGTGTTGGCGTTGCGCCATACCAATACATAGGTGATTAACTGGGAATCCGGGTCGGCCAATACCGGGGCGAGGATACGTTCGGTCCAAAAGTTGGGGAGTGTAAGGCGGTTGTTGCCGGTTTCGGTCAGGGCGGCAATTTTGTGGCGTACTTGGGCAATCCTGGAAATATTTTTTAATGCCGCTGTGAAGCTGGCCTTTTGCTCATCAGCGCTGGCGGTATTGGCTTCATGGCCCGCGTCCCAATAGTTATCCAGGCCGATGATGTCCACATATTCATCGCCGGGGTAAGCATAGAAATAATCGCTTTCAAACCGGTTCATATCGATGCGGCTGCGATCCGGCGAGAAGGCGTAAATGAGATTGTGCTGGTCTTTTTCGTCGCGCAGGTATTTCACCGTGAATTGGTACAGGGTGATGTAATCCTGTTCGCTGGCGTGGCCCTTGCCCCACCAAAACCAATCGCCGTTGTGTTCATGCCAGGGGCGGAAAATCACCGGGATTTGCTGTTGCTTACCCTGGGCATCGGTGGCGACCAAACCTTCGTTAAAGGCGACGAAGGCATCCAGGTATTTTTTCAGGACCTCATGCTTGGCACCACCGGGTACCAATTCATGGACGGCGGGGGTTTTGTCCCAGGAGTTGGCCCCCGAAACCGGGTTGTACATGTGCCAACTGAGGGTGATAACCCCGCCGCGGGAAAAGCCCGCCTTGATCCACTCCTGCATTTGCCGGAAGTTGACCCCGTCCAGGTTTTGCTCCTGCCCGAGTTCCAGGCCGCCGATTTCCCAGCCATATACCGCCGGGTTTGCGCCGGTGACATCGCGCACATCGGAGCGATCCGGCTCGCCCTCCCAGTTAACCCCGTAGGCCAGGCTATCCTGGTGGCCAAATAAAAAGTGCTTGCCGCGCAGCGCCGCCAGGTTGTTGTAAAGCGCAACCGCCGCCGGGAGCGCATCCTTATCCACCAGTTTGAAAGCGTGGCTTGCAGACGTGGCCCCTAGCGCTTGCACACTTTCGCCGTTAGCCTGCGGCGCCCGGGCGGTGGAATCCTTTTGCCCGCAACCCGGCAGGCTGGCCAGCAATAGCAACATCGAGACGGTTGGAAGGAGGGAGAAAAGTCGGGTCATGGGAACTCCTGATCGGGTTATAGCGAGTCGTGCCAGGGCGCGATCTTAGCAGTTGGGGAGCACAACGACAGGGCCATCCCAAATAAGTGTTGAGTGAGTCCGCTATTTTGCCTAGCCTTGGCATTCGTTGAATGACCGGCCTGCCCGTTATGAATTTTACCTTTCCCGCCATCGGTGTTGTGCATTCCTGCTTCAAGGAAAAATTCGGGATTCCCCGCCAGCCCGGCCTGGCGCCCCTGGCCGAAGCGGAAATTGAAATCCTGCCGCCCTTTGATGATATTTGCGCCTTTGATGGCCTTGAAGGGGCGAGCCACCTGTGGGTCCAATTCGTGTTCCATGCCAACAGGCGCGACCAATGGAAAGCGAAGGTCAAGCCGCCGCGCCTGGGTGGCAATAAGGCCTTGGGGGTTTTCGCTACCCGCTCGCCTATCCGGCCGGCACCCATCGGCTTGTCGGTGGTATGCCTGCGCGGTGTCAGCGCGCGCGATGGCAAGCTGTATGTACAAATCAGCGGCGTCGATTTGCTGGATGGGACACCGGTACTGGACATCAAACCCTATGTGCCCTACACGGATTGCATTGCGGAAGCGCAGAATAGCTTCGCCCCTGAACCGCCCGCAGCCATTGCTGTGGAGATCCCGGTCGGACTGGCGGATTTTTGCAGTGACTACCGCAACCGTACCGGCACCGACCTCGCCGGGCTCATCACCCAGGTACTCCGGCAAGACCCGCGGCCGCAATACCAGCAGCCGGAACCCGAGCGTATTTACGGGATGAAATTACTGGATCTGGATGTGCACTGGCGCTACATCACCAGCGATAATGGCGTCCATATCCAATTAACCGGGCTTATCCAATGCCCAGACTCCTAGTCCACCACCAAGGGAAACTTGTTAATGAAACCTGTCAAAAACCTGCTTGTCCACGCGTGCCTGCTTGCCTTGCCTTTCAGCCTGGTCGCCTGCAATGCCACCCTGCCGCAAATCATGGATACCGGTGCCACGGTTGCCGGGGCCGCCGGTTATAACAACCAGGCCCAGTTGGTGCGCGGTATCAAGGAAGCGCTGGAGCTGGGCAGCGGCCGTGCCGCAACCAGCCTGTCCGCACCCGGTGGTTACGCCAATAGTCCGCTCTATCGCATTGAATTACCGGCAGAGGTGCAGCCACTCGCGGGCAAGTTGCGGCAACTGGGGCTGGGTGGACAGATGGATAAAGTGGAATCCCTGATGAACCAGGGCGCGGAAAAAGCCGCAGTGGAAGCCAAGGCGGTGTTTATCGACGCGGTACGCAATATGAGCATCACCGATGCGCTGGGTATAGTGCGCGGCAGCAATACCGCGGCTACCGATTACTTCCGCGCCCAAACCGAGGCAAGCTTGCGCCAGCGCTATCTGCCGATTGTCCAGCAGAACCTCCAGCAAATCGGCTTCTACAACCAATACAAGCAATTACTTAACACCTATAACCTGCTGCCCATCGCCAACAAACCCAACCTCGACCTGGAACAGCACGTACTCACCCAGGCCCTGAACGGCTTGTTTAAACAGGTAGCGGTAGAGGAACAGTTGATCCGTAAAGACCCGGTTGGGCGGGGCAGCCAGGTTATCGGCACGGTATTCGGCGGGAAATAAATTTAACCCTGCGCAGCTCGACTGCGCAGGTTTGCACGGTGCCTATGGCCGGGAGCGAGTTTTATTATCCGCTAACCCGGCGCGCCTGGCATCGATCACCATCCAGTAAAACATTCCCATACCGGCCATGGAGAGCAGGACCCCGACCCACCCCGTGGAGGCGTAGCCAAGGCCGGCATCAATCGCCACACCGCCTAAAAAAGCACCGGCGGCGTTGGCGAAATTAAATGCGGAATGGTTCATCGCCGCCGCCATGGTTTGGGCCTTGCCCGCAACGTCCATCAGGCGGATTTGCACCGCCGGGCCGATAACCACCACCGTCCCCACACAAAACACGGCGACGCACGCCAGCCACAAGTGCGACGCGGTCAGCGCAAAGAAGGCGCAAACCACAATCGACCAGATCAGGCAGCGCTTGATGGTGCCGAGCAAATCCCGATCAGCCATGCGCGAACCGAAGATATTCCCGGTTACCATTCCCGCCCCGAATAAGGCCAGCACAAACGGCACGCCCATTTCGGTTAAACCGGCCAGGCTCATCAGCGTGGGTTTGACGTAGGAGAAAATCGAAAACAGGCCACCAAAACCTATGGCGCCTATCCCCAGGGTTATCCATACCTGGCGATTGGTAAACATGGATAGCTCATGGGATACGCGCACCCCTTGCCGGGGTGGTTCTTTAGGGACAAACCTGACGATGCAAATCGCCGAGGCCAGTGCAATCAGCCCAACCAGCACGAATGCCGAACGCCAGCCCAGCCATTGGCCGAGGGCTGTCGCCAGTGGCACACCGGCCAGGGTTGCAATGGATAACCCCAACATCACATACGCCACCGCGCGGGTCCGCATGTGCGCGGGCGCCAGGGACGCGGCCACCAATGACGCAATACCGAAGAAAGTACCGTGCGGCAACCCGCTCAGCAGGCGCAATACCAGTAAGGATTCGTAATTGGGCGCCAAGGCGCTGGTGATATTGGCCACCGCGTATAATCCCATCAAAACCACCAACATGCGGGTGCGCGAGCGGCCGGTACTGAAAATCGCCAATACCGGCGCCCCTATAACAACACCCAATGCATAGGCGCTGATGGAATGGCCAGCTTGCGGGATGGTGATGGAAAGGGAGGAAGACATTTCGGGCAACAGGCCCATGGCGATAAACTCACCGACACCTATCGCAAAACTGCCTAATCCCATCGCGAGGAGCGCGATAAAAAAGGCGGGCGAAGGTGGCTCGTTCAATACTACTGACGACGACAAACCCTGGACCTCAAACACAAACGATTGCCTACCGCAGGCAATCCGGGCGGCCATTATAGGGACTCTGCCCGCCGGGTGATGCAATAAATAACCGGTAATGCAATAAATACTATAAGCCCCGCCCCGACGGATTTTAGCCAGCCCCAATCAGCAAACCCCATTGCCTGTGGTATGATGCGCGCCAATTTTTCAGCCCCCGCCGTCACCTTACCGAACGGCGCCCCACGTCTTCGCACCCGGCCCTTGCGCCGCTACTTGTCCGCGAGACCGGCTACCGCATTACCCATCTTAGGAGTTTGTTCCCATGAGCAAGACCTCGTTAGACAAAAGCAAGATCAAGTTTCTGCTGCTGGAAGGCGTCCACCAATCCGCCGTGGATACCCTGAATGCGCAGGGCTACACCAACATTGATTACCTGAAAACCGCCCTGGGTGAAGATGAGCTGATCAAACGCATCCAGGATGCACACTTCGTCGGCCTGCGCTCACGCACCCAATTGACCCGCCGCGTATTTGAAAACGCGCCCAAGCTGATCGCCGCCGGTTGCTTCTGCATCGGCACCAACCAGGTTGACCTGAAAGCGGCGCAAGAACACGGTGTGGCGGTATTCAATGCCCCCTACTCCAACACCCGTTCGGTTGCCGAGCTGGTGATTGCCGAGGCGATCCTGTTGCTGCGCAACATCCCGCAAAAAAACGCTGTCTGCCATCGCGGCGGCTGGGATAAATCAGCAACCGGTTCCTATGAAATCCGCGGCAAAACCCTGGGCTTGATCGGCTACGGCTCCATTGGCAGCCAAACCAGCGTGCTCGCGGAATCGCTGGGCATGAAAGTGCGGTTCTACGATGTGGTGACCAAGTTACCGCTGGGCAATGCCGCGCAAGTGCGCTCACTGGATGAACTCCTGGCAACGTCGGACATCATCAGCCTGCATGTACCTGAAACCGCTGCCACCCAGGACATGATCGGCGCACGTGAAATCGGCCTGATGAAAAAAGGCGCGATCCTGATCAACGCTTCGCGCGGTACGGTGGTGGATATTGATGCCCTTGCAGATGCCGTCAAATCCGGCCATATCGCCGGTGCCGCTATAGACGTCTTCCCTGAAGAACCCAAAGCCAACGGTGATGAATTCATCAGCCCCTTGCGCGGGTTGGATAACGTGATCCTCACCCCGCATATCGGCGGCTCCACCATGGAAGCGCAGGAAAACATCGGGATCGAAGTTGCGGAAAAACTGATTAAATATTCCGACAACGGCACCACCACCAGTTCGGTAAACTTCCCCGAAGTGGCGCTGCCCGGCCACCCCGATGCGCACCGTTTGCTACATGTCCACGCCAACGTTCCCGGGGTGTTGTCGGCAATCAACAAGATTTTCTCCGACAACAAAATCAATATTTCCTCCCAGTACCTGCAAACCAACGACAAGGTGGGTTACGTGGTAGTGGATATCAATTCACCCTACAGTGAAGCAGCGCTTGAACAGTTGAAGAAAATTGACGGGACTATCCGTTGCCGCGTTTTATTCTAATTCCCGCCGGCAAAAAAAACGCCGCAGCCCGAAAGGACTGCGGCGTTTTTTATACCCGGCTCAACCCTCTACCGGAACCTCATTGCGACGCTTGATCCACAGGGCCACCAATTCCACACCCAGCACCAGGGCAATGCCCAGAAATGCCCACAGCACAGCCAGGCCAATGGTCGGTTCGTTGCCGGTTACCGCCAGGTAATTCATTGGGTTAAGGTTTTCCTGTTGCAGCACAACGGTGCGGCCTTCACTGTCGGTCGTCGTTAGGAGCGCATGTTTCCACGGCCAGGTTACGTACAGCGAGCCAACAAGGAACCCGATCAGCACGGACAGGGTTTGGTTGTGATAGGACCTGAGCAACCACAGCAGGAAACGGGAAAAAACCACCAATCCGGTGATACATCCGGCACCGAACCACAGCAGCTTGATGATCTCCAGGTTGTGGATCGCCTGTAAAAACACCGGATACAACCCCACCAGCAACAAAATAAAGCTGCCGGAAATACCGGGCAGGATCATCGCGCAGATAGCCACAAACCCCCCGAGGAACAAAATCCAGCCATAGCCGGGTAATTGCGCAGGCGCCATAAAGGAAATGGCGAGGATAAACGCGATGCCAAACACCAGGCCAAACACTTCGGTCAATCCCCAGCCACGCTGCTCACGAACCAAATGGTAAATGGAGGCGCCGACCAAACCGGAAAAAAACGCCCATACGAGGATTGGATAGGTATCCATGGCAATTAACACTATGGCGGCAAAGGTTTTCAGGCTGATGAGAATGCCGCCGAACAGGGCAACCAGAAAATACCCGTTAATGTAATGCCAGGTTTTGATAAAGCCTTCGCGTTTAAGCATTAGCAAAACCGCCGGGGTACAGCGCTTAAGCGAGCTGAGCCACTCATCATAAATACCGGTGATAAATGCGATCGTGCCTCCAGACACGCCGGGCACCACGTCGGCAGCCCCCATACACAGGCCTTTGAGCATAATAAACAGGTAATCTTTTAATGTTCGATCTGATTGGTGCACACACAGCTCCTTCAAAAAGCAGGTTGTTGTTCCAAGGCTAAAAGTGGTGGCGGCGAGTGTGCATAAGCACAGCGGGATCCACAAGTCAGGCGTTAAAAAAGAAACGACTAATTTGCGCAAAAACCTGATTGCGCAAGTCGGAACGTTCATTCACCAATTGGTGGCCCGCGTTTTGGATAAGGTGGACTTGCGCGTTTGGTAATTTGCTTTGGAGTTGCTTGAGGTTGTAGCACCATGCGACTGTCTGATCCTCGGTTCCCTGGATAATTAAGGCTGGCTTGTCCAGGGACTGCCAGCGGCAAAATTGCGCATCCCATTTTTTCATCGCCCCTACCCAGCGCACGGAGAGGTAACGCGACTGGAGGCAATCTTCCTCATCAAGGAAGCGGATAAAGTCCAGGTCATGCGAACTACTTGAATGGCCACGCGGCAACCGCTTAACAAATTTGTGCAGGAGCATATAGAGCCAACGCCCGCGCGTCCATCCGCGCGGCAACACCAGCGGTGCACAAAGCACTGTCTTACCCAGCAATGGCTGGGGACGATGTGAATCGTAACGCCATAAATGGTTTAGCAAGACCGCACCACCCGTGCTTTGGCCCAGTGCATACCAGGGCGCAGGAAGTTTATCCGTTGCATGCCGGAGCAGGGTTTCCAGGACATCACCATATTGGTCGAAGGAATCTATAGTCGCCCGCTCGCCACTGCTCAGCCCATGGCCGGGCAAATCAAACCCCAGCACCGCCAGGCCCTGGGCCAGGCCAAAGGCAACAACCTTGTCATAAATCCCCAGGTGGTCATAGTAACCATGCACGACCAGCAAGGTCCCCTTTGCCCCCGGTGGAATCCAATATTGGACGGCAATCCTGAAATCAACGGCGCTAATGCACCCCAGCGTATGGACCAACCCGGGATATTGCGCGGAAAAATCCAGCCCGTAACACGCCAGGTAAGCTTTTACCGAGGGATAATCGCAATCGATTCCCTCGCCATCAGGCCCAAACACCAGTTCGGGCAACATAGCCCTAAGTTCTTCAGCCTGATCCAGGGTAAAACAGGGTGGCGACATAAAAAGCCCGTAACTAAGGTTGGGTAACGCATTAATGGTTATTTGACAACGCAATAGGGAGTACAGGTAACACCCCCGCAATTCGGTGCGACACTGGCGAGGGCTTCCACTATAATCAGGCCGTCAACCAAAAACACCCGCAAAACAATAACAACCAGACCTAAAACCATAACAACGACAAACATCAGGGTTTGAGCCCATGCAAAAACATATATTCAATATTCACGACGTCGTCCTCTTTATGACGGTGGCAGAATGTATCCTGCTGGTCATCTTCCAAGCTATCCTCCCGGTTAAAAACCGGCTCGCCAATCGCTTGCTCAGTACCTTTCTATTATCCATTGCCATCAGTTCCGCCTGCATATTGGTCCTGTGGAATGATGATGTCAGCCTGTTCACCTGGTTCGATGAATACTTGTTGCCCTATTTCCTGGTTATCGCGCAATTATTAAAGGGACCGCTGCTTTTACTCTATGTCGTGTCACTGACAGAAGATGCGTTCAAACTGATGCGCAGGCACCTGGTGCATTTAGTTCCACCCGCGATTGCCGTCACCTGGCTTGTGCTTTTTCAAATCGACAGCACCGATTTACGCTTCAGGACCCTCGGCATGACCGAAGTCCAACGACAAATTACCAATGGCATATGGCATTTTATTAAAGTCATGCCGTTCTTCTACGCCCTCGCCGCCGTTAATCGCGTGCGCCTGTATCGCATAGGCTTACACAACCAGTATTCAAATTTTTCGCCAACCGAACCCAGTTGGTTAAATATTTTGAGCCTCGGCTTTTTGTTCACCTGGAGCTTTTCTATCCTGGTGCACATCATAGCCAACACTATTGCGGTAGCCTCCCCCGAAATCTCTGACCTGTTTGGCATTGCAGAAAACTACATTATCTTCATCCTCATCAATGCGCTCTTCATCAACAGCGTGGTACACACACACAAACTGCTGACCACCAAACCGGAAGCCTCCAAAGACAAAGCTGACGAAAAACTCACAGACACCGCCATCCAAAAAGTGCAACAAGGAATGGAAACCCAAAAACTATTCCTCAAGCAAAACCTGAACATCGATGAATTTTCCAAGCGGATCAATTTACCGGTAAAGGAAGTTTCCGCCGTCATCAACAAACACTATGGCACCAACTTTTTCGAGTTTATGAATTCCTACCGGGTCGAAGAAGCCAAACGATTGTTAAGCGATAGCCAACATGCGGATATGACCGTGATGGATGTGTTGCTACATGCGGGATTCAATAGCAAATCGGCATTCCACCGGTTTTTTAACCGGTTGGTGGGAATGTCGCCTACGGAGTTTCGGAAGCAGAATATCGGTAAGGAAGTAAAAACGAATTAAGGAGCAACTTTTAACGGTTGTTCCTGATTTCACTAAGGAATAGCGGTAAATTGTACGCTTATTTCGCAATCCGATGTCAGGGCTGGGATCTCGAAATTAGAACCGTTCAACACACCGCCGCAGCCGCTTACATTCCCGGCAACAACTTCGTAGCCGATATCAGGCGAAATAATCAACGTGAATGGCTCGTTACGAACCATTAAACTTACAGTTGTTGTATAAGTTACCGAGTCATAAGAAAAAGAACCACTGCCTTCCATATTAATTTTAATTTCAGGTGTTCGTTCCAATTGAAACGATGTGCCTGGTACACAGTAGCCGAAAGCCGGATACTCACATACGTCCAAAGAATTTTCATCTGACGACAGCATTTCAAGGATCTTGTCGGCCGACGCATCAAACAACAAATGTGGTGCTATCTTGCTATACCGCCTTACCTGCGTTGTGTCATTCTGATTAATCAAACTCAATTCATGGCCGTAAAACCGCCAGTAATCGCCAGTATCCGCATTATACAGTTGCGCACGAGCCCAAACTCCCCACCAGGTAGTACCTGAAAAAGTTGGGTCAATGACATAGCTTTCCAGTGTACAAAACATCGGCGTTAGTCCTTCAAAACCCTCACAGCGCTGGAAATAATGTTTTCCGTTATCAATCGCAATAAGTTCAAAATTTGCGAGCCATCCGCTATTAAAAATTCCATTCATTTCAGTATTACTTACGACAGACCAGGAACCCATAAGCCTGTTTTCAAACCCATCCTGTAATGTTCCATCCGCATAAAAATCCGAGGCGGAGGATGCATAATTATCGAACCCCCTTGTCCACCGGCCAACCCAATCCGCCACTTCCATACTCACATCTTGCTGTTTGATCAACGGAGTTTGTTGATAGGCGCCCCTCTCCACAGCCGACAAATTCTCGGACAATAAATACATTGCTATAAAACCGGGACCCTTTGGATACATAGGTAAAATTGTTGTTGTCTCGCCACCTATATATATTTGACCGTCGGCTAATGTCCACTGAAGTTGAGTTTCGGTCTTTTTAAATAAATCCAACCGGCTGGCGGTTCCGTCCGCATTAAATACATAACGATGGTAATTGGTGGACCATTCTCCGCCAATCAATTCATCTTCGGTAATTTTATAAAATTGCGAAGCATCCAATAGGTTCGCCAGATATATTTCATCTGAATCCCACGCGGAGTTACCATCGGCATCTACTAAATTTAGTTCCAATCGGGCTTCAACCGCTTTACCAACCTGGTTCTCGGCAACCAGCGAAAGGGTAATGCCGTCCAAATTCGCTGTGCACAAAGGGATTGTCACCGCCGTTGATGTATCAGCACAGGGCCCTTGATTGTTATTATCGAAGCCTGTCGTTTTTCCATAAATTATTGGCTCATCTAAAATAATTTCGACTTGGTTAGCGGCTTTTGTCCAGGAAAACGGTGCGTAACGATACGTGAAGTCGCCAGCCGGTATGTTTAACCCAGGTGAACTTGATGTGAGTATCGCCCCGGTTCCAGCCTCATCAAATATCAGGAAATAGGTAAAGTCCTTCGCCTTAAGTAAAAACCTTCCAATAACCGGTGCAGCAGAAACCTGCACTTGCGAAGCATCGGCTTTTATTTTGTTCAATTCCAAATTGAAATTCATACCCTCCAATTCGTGGATTTGTATCATCGCACCCAGGGTGTTGTTATCCAGCAACATTTGCAGTGTTGTCTCATATTTGGGCGATAGATCGGTATCTGTTAATTTTCTAGAAAGGTAGGCCGCCTGTTTCAGCTTATCCCATGCGTCAACCTGCATAAGCGCATACTTATATTCTTCGTCAGTTTTGATGGGCAACTGTTTATTAAAAACGATTGCATATTCCACACTTGTCAGTGGAGAAATATTCACACCTAAATATTCAGTTGCATCCAGCACACCATCCCCCGCCAACGCCGCCAGTTTACTGACCGATGGATAAATGGCTGCGAGCTGAATCCAACCATTTGCACCAGCACCAGTCGCAAGGGCGACGAATGGTTTATCACTGTCTTCGTGCGGAATCTCAAGCGTAACGCTGTATTCCAGGGATTCATCGATTGTTGTTTCAAAAGTCTGTGAACCAACAGTGAAAACAATTTTTCCACCGGCCAGCGCATTGGCCACGGCGTTTCCCTGAATAATTAAATGAGTTGACGCGGGTGCGTTACTGGAAGAAGACGATGAGCTTGAGGATTGCTCAACTAATGACGATGCAGCTAACGAAGAACTGCCGGCATCGACAGATGAAAAAGATGATGATACGTCAATCGATGAACTTGAGGATTGCTCAATTACCGACGATACCGTCAACGAAGCACTGCTGGCATTAATAGAAGATGGAATGTTTGAAGTTGGTGCCGGTTGCTTGGATCCGCCACCTCCACCGCCACACGCGGATATTGCCAATGCCAGGGAAATGATCAAACCATAAGAGAGGAACGCTTTTTTCATACCATTATTTACCTATTGTTTTCCATAAAGTAGACGAGTTTCAAACGGCGCGTAGATTAACATGTTTGATTGAAAAATAACCTTCGAAAAAACGAAGGGCAGACATTTTTTTCTCACTCATCGTTAACCTGCCCTATAAATTCACTAATAAAAAAGCCGGCAAACTGCCGGCTTTTTTATTAGTTATAAGAACATCTTGCAGGTTTTGGTACTTCCCGGTTTCGGGGAACTCAGGGATTGACCCAACGGATGTTGTCCAACTGCAGGTGAACGCCGTTTTGCGAACCCCATGTGGGCAAAATTATAAAGGGTGTGTTGACTTTGGATAAGTCCAGGCCACCGCTCACCATTTGCGAAACGGGAACCTGGAAGGTTTCCCACTCGCCATCAGCAACAAACCCGAGGGCTAAATCACCCGAGGAGCAAGGATTTACACAGTCTGCCTTAACGACAATACCGGTGGTATTGGTACCGTAATTAACGACTTTCATATCGAATTGCAGATAGCCATCGGCCGCAAAGGCAGTTACATTTTTTGTTCCGGTTGCCTGGATGAAAGCAACTCCGTTTTGGTCAGCTGTTTTAAATTTTACATCGAGTATTTTACCGCGCGCACTATCCTCAGAATCGATAACGGCGGTATCGACATGGTCACCTGCGGTTTGCCATTCGCCAATGCCGAAATCCCAATTGGGATCGACGGCATCCACAAATATGTCAAAGGTTTCAGTTAAGGTTGAACTAACGCCTTTAAGGATGGGGTTTATTGCGCAGTCAGCAATGCAACTCACACGCAGATTATTAATTTTTACGTGGGCCGTTCCGCCACTGGGCTCGATAACGAACGGATTGGTAATTAAATCCATGTTAACTTCGCCGGGCTGGATATTGTTGGCTTTCAATCCGCTGAAGGGAACCGATACTGTTTGCCATTCACCGGTTTGGAGGTTTTCCAGTTCAGTGTAACTTAAATTTGGCCAACCGGAATCGAGTTTGATTTGTAATTTGGTGTCCGGCTGGATTGCCTCAACAAACAAATCAAATTTCAATTCACCACTGCCCATGTTCACGAACTTGAATCCATTATCCACAAGCGCGCTCTCGCTCATATCACCTGTCATCAAATAAGCATTGCCCGGTGTGGCATTGAACATTAAATCCCATACCACTGAATCGCCAACAGTAAGTGCGGGATTGGACACAACATTTCCCACCGAGCCATTATCATAAATAGTGGGGCGTAACGTGTTGGTAACGGTTTGGCCGTTCACAGTAAATTGCAAACTTTTCACACCATTTTTGAATAAATCAAATTCTTTTTGTGCCGGTTTCGGAATGCCCTGGAGCGGTTCGATTTGTGGATCAACGTGGGTGGCGCAACCTTTACCGCTCACTTTGTCTATTGCACATTGATAAACACGCACATAATCCACTTCCATTTTTTGCGGGAAAACAGTTTGTGCATTGGGGTTTCCTGGCCAATTACCTCCCACGGCGACATTCAAAATCATATGGAATAATTGATCGAAGGGAGCAGCACCTTCACCGATTTTGTAACCCTCTGATTGGCCTGCCCAATAATAGGTATACCAGCCATCTTTGGTTTGGGTAGCAAAATGTACGTTATCAACATACCAGCGAATTTCGCCTTCTTCCCACTCTACAGCGTAAGTATGGAAATTATCCCAAATGTTGGTGGCGGGAACATGGTCCGTCCCAACGTATGCATTGTTTGGCCAGGGGCGACCGAAATGCAGGGTTCCGTGAACCGTATTACCAAAGGTTCCGGTGTTGGAATTGACTGCCTCAAAAATATCGATCTCGCCACTCAGTGGCCAACTTCCATATTTCCACTCGGTGGGCAGCATCCATAACGCCGGCCAAATTCCTTGTCCTTGCGGCATTTTTGCGTTTATTTCCATGCGTCCGTATTTCCAATCACCTTTATTTTTAGTGCGCAGGCGAGCAGAGGTGTACTCGCGTGTTACCGATTTATCATTAACATCATAGCCAGGATCATCATCAATTTTGGCTTGGCCGGAGAAGGTTTCTTTTTTCGCAACAATGGTTAATTTTCCATCGGCAACAAAAGAGTTGTCGGCACGATCGGTGTAGCATTGCAATTCATTATTACCCCCGCCCGTACAATTTTTTTCATGGCTCCATTTAGTGGAATCGATGCTTGTGCCATTGAATTCGTCGCTCCATACCAATTCCCATCCTGCAACGGACGATGAGCTTGCGACGCTTGAGCTTGCCATATCAGAACTCATCGCATTACTCGAACTTGCAACACTGGAACTCACCGCGCTGCTTGAACTCATCGCTGCGCTGGATGCGGAGGAATTATTTTTGCCACCCCCGCCGGAACCACCGCAACCAATCAGGCCGGTTAGCGCTATGCCGAGGCAAAGTGGAATTATTTTTGGTTTAACGCGGTAATCTTGGATTTTCATAGCGACCTCTATTGTTATTGTAAAAACCGGATTTTATAAATTGAAAATGGTTGGATTTATTATTATCAAGGTCACGGCGAGGCTGGCCCCGCCGCGACTATTTGGAAATATCTATCAATTTTTATTCGCTGCACTTGGGTGTCGTCGCGTTTTTTTCGATACGTAGATTGTAGAGCGAAATATCCAGGCTGCCCGCTGTGCGGAGCATAAACGGTGCCAAAACCATATCCATTTTTACGCGTTTTTTTGCCAGGCATTCGAGTGCGATACTGATGGTGGCCCATTCACCGGGGGTGGCGGCATTTAATTGTCCGGTAACAGGAATTTCCCCAACACAATCGCTGCCACAATACATACCGATAGTGACAACATCCGTCGGTTTGCTGTTAACGCGCACGTCAAATACCAACGCGCCTTTGTTTACCGCATAGGCGCTTAAGTCTGTGCGGGTTGTGGAACCGAAGGTTACTGTGGCGTTTGCTGAACCATTGAATTGCAGCCTGCGCGTATCTTCCTGCACTTGCTTGTCTTGCGAGGATACTTTCACTGCGCCAAGTTCGCCGCTGCTGGTTGTGACCGGTGCCATGTTGTTCACATGGTCAAGCAACACTAATGTCCAGGGGCTCATGACGCGCTGATTGAAAATGGATAAGGTATCCGGTGTTTGCGCGGCAACCAGTTGTGCCGCAGATTCGTCCAGCAGGGGCGTTTCGATTTGTTGTGCGTAGGTTAAACCGAAGTCGAACGCAAATTGCGGTTTATAATCCGCATCGCCGTGGTTAAGCGGTGATTGCAGCGGTGAGGATGGCCATGAAAAAGGTAACTTGCCTTTAACATCGTAGTTGATCGAGCCATCTGCCTTGGTCAGGATTACATCGGCAATTCCGCCCGCTTCGGTTCCGGGCAACCAGACCACTGCAAATGCATCGGACGCGTTGATAAAATTGTTCACCCACAGGGGGCGACCGGTAATAAATAAGGAAACCACGTTAATGCCATCGGCTTTTAATTTTTTTAGCAGCGCAAGGCTGATTTCGTTTTTATAAATCAAATTACCAATGTCGCCCTGCATTTCCGCGTAGGGGTCTTCACCGAAAACGACTAACGCAACATCGGGTTTGGTTGTGTAATTGCCATCGATGCTTAATTCGACAGAGCCACCGGCCGCCGCGACAGCATCCGCGATGCCTTTATAGATGGATGTTGCGCCGGGGAAATCGGTGTTGGTATTGCCGGTGCCTTGCCAGGTGACGCTCCAGCCACCGGATTGCTTGCCGATATTATCCGCGCCGTCGCCCGCCACCAGGATTTTACCGCTTGCTGTTATCGGCAAGGTTCGGGCGTTATTTTTCAATAGCACTATGGATTCACGCACCGCCTGGCGCGCTATTGCGCGATGCTCCGGTGCACCGATAATTTCACGCTTGCCTGCCAGCTCACGCGTGGAGGGCGCACCTTTTTCAAACAAGCCCGCGCGTATTTTTACCCGCAGGATGCGCGCTACGGCATCATCCAAACGCGCTTGCGAAATTTCACCGCTTTTCACTTGCGCAACCGTGTTGTGGTACAACTCTTTCCAATTGCCTTCCGGGGCCATAAAAATATCCAGGCCGGCATTAATCGCCGGGGCGCAACTCACCGGGGTACAACCGGGCACAAATGCGTGGCCATTCCAATCACCCACCACCAGGCCATCAAAACCCATTTGGTTTTTTAATTGCTCGGTGAGCAAATAATGATTGCCGTGCATCTTCACGCCTTGCCAACTGCTGAAAGATGCCATCACCGTCTGTGCGCCGGCAGCGAGTGCGGTTTCATAACCGGCGTTGTGGATGCGCACCAATTCCGCTTCATTGATTTGCGCATCGCCGCGATCCTGCCCGCCCTGGGTGCCGCCATCGGCGAGGAAGTGCTTGGCAGTGGCAATGACATGTTGTTCACTGAGGAAATCCTTACCGGCGATACCCTGTAATCCTTCCACCATTTTGCCACCGTAGGATTTCACCACCGCCGGATCTTCCGAATAGGATTCATAAGTCCGGCCCCAACGGTCATCGCGCACGACGGCGAGTGTCGGTGCGAAACTCCAGTCGATACCGGTCACCGCAATTTCCGCCGCCGTGGCTGCACCTATCTGGCGAATTAATTCCGGGTTGCGTGCGGCGCCCAGGCCGATGTTGTGGGGAAAAAGGGTTGCGCCGACAATATTGTTGTGGCCATGGACGGCATCGGTTCCCCAAAAAATGGGAATAGCCACGCGCCCGTTTTCGCTATTCATGGAGGCGTTATAAAAACCATCCGCCAATGCGAGCCAGTCCTCCACCGTCGCGTTTTTATTTTCGCCGGGGTATGAGCCGCCGCCATTGAGGACCGAGCCCAAGTGATATTCGATGACCTCTGCCGGGGTGACATGGCGCAATTCGGGCTGGATCAATTGACCCACTTTTTGCTCAACCGACATTTTGCCGAGCAGTTCGGCAATGCGTGCTTCTATGGCCGGATCTTTTTTAACCGCCATATCCAGCCTGGGCCAGGGTGATGCAACAGAGGTTGGGGTTGCTGCCTGTTCCGGTGGTTGCTCCGCCGATTGCCGGCCACAGCCAATTAGCGTAGCCATCACCGCCAAACTGCAAAATGCCAGCGCTGCGGGCTTGAAAAAAGTGGGCATAGGTTACCTCGCATAAAAATGATTAAAACGGACACGGGCAGCACCTGGCAGCGGCTCAACCACGGGTGCGCAGTCAGGTTGACCGGCGAATAGTGGCACCCGATTCAAAGCAGTGTCGTCCCACTTTTAGTGGCGATAGAACATGGGGCTATCCACTTTGCGCAGCGGATTCGCCACGCCAGGTTCAGGCAGGGTGGAGGCGCGGGGTTAATCGAACGGTGTAATGAATGCGCGCAAACAAAAAAGGCCGGCCATAGATTGACCGGCCTTTATCGCCGCTGCGAATGTGTTACCGGCTAGATTTTTTGGAAGCCAAATTCGTGCAATTTACCGAGCAAGGCGCGATTAGTGGGTAGTTTGTCCATAAATACCTGGGCTTTTTTCCTATTTTCGTTAAATAGGTGAGCCGCTTTTTCGCTGTCCATCGACGCCCTGCGTTTAGGGTGAAGGGGCGAGGTTTCAAACCCCATGCCGTAGAGCACATATTGGTAGCTCGCCCAGGGGAACATTTCATCACCGCGGATATCCTGCTTCCAGGGCACTTGGTAGCGCCAGAGCTCCAGCAGCTCGCGCAAACCGTCCGGTTGGGTGGAAGCATCCAGATGGTCGCGCCAGTAATCCGTATCGCGCCGTTCGCTCAACACATAATGCAATTTCAGGAATTCAATAATGCGCTGCCAGTGGGCAAAGAATGTTTCGTTAAAACGCTTCGCGATGGTATCCATCACTCCACGTGTGGCCGGCAATTGCTCAGCGATCATTTGCGCCGATAATTCAATCAATACCAATGCCGTGGCCTCCAGGGGTTCAATAAACCCGGCCGCAATGCCTACGCCCACACAATTCCTATGCCATAGTTGCTGGCGATAACCGGGGTTGAAGGCCAGCTTGCGCGGCATCATTTTCTCCGCAGCAGCCTTGCCGATGGCCGGTTGCAGGTAGCGTTTTAAATTTTCCAATACCTGTTCTTCACTGGTGTGCGCACTGGAAAATACATGGCCCACACCGCGACGGGTAGGCAGGCCTATGTCCCAAATCCAGCCGCAATCCTGCGCCGTGGAAATTGTGCAGGATTCAATCGGCGAGTCCGCTTCCGGGTATGGGACCTGCACCGCCAATGCCGAATCATTAAATAAAACCCGGCGCTCTTCCTTTAGTGGAATCTGGTAATGCCCACCCAACAGGAGCGATGCAAAGCCTGTGCAGTCGATAAACAAATCGGCAGCGAGATCACCGTTCATCTTGGTGGATATAGAAGCTATATCACCATTTTCAGCGGAGTTGATCTGGGTAACGTGGTCCTGGATGTAAGTCACGCCTAATTTTTCGATGCAATGTTTTTTCAGGAAATGGGCAAACTTGCCCGCGTCCAGGTGGTAGCCATAGTTGCTGTTACCTGCAAATTCCGGTGCGGTTATTAATTTGGGGGCGAGGTGTCGGTCCGAAATAAAACGGATAGGGCAAACAGCATCCGCAAAACTCACCTTATCGCGATGCGCCAGCCACTGCGCCGCCAGGTTTAAATCATTACCGCCCTCGGGCAAGCTGAACGGATGGTAATAAGCACCGCCTGATGGTTTTACCCAATCCACAAATTTGGAGCCTTGCTTAAAACTCGCATCGCATTCACGAAAAAATTCTGTTTCAGAAACGCCGATTTTCTTCAGCGTGCTGCGCATTGATGGCCATGTGCCTTCACCCACACCGATGGTAGGTACATCGGGTGATTCAACAAGCACTAATTCTATTCCGTGTTCCTTATCAACCCGATGTTCCGCCGCAATTACCCCCGCCGTTAACCAACCGGCGGAACCGCCCCCAACAACCATTATTTTTTTTACTGGATTATTCATGGATTTGACCTTGTAACCGGTGTCGCTGTGTAGTGACGGCATTATGCCCCAGGCCTATGCGGGGCGCACCTTTCCGCATACGGAGAGCCACCATTGTCGCGCTACCACCCCAAACCGGATGAAAAATCATCCGGTTTTTATGTCGTTAGCCGGCGCATCCGCCTTGCAATAATGATCAATGAATTGTGGGTGGCCCGGGAACCGGGCGAGGTATTGGTTGTGTTCGTTTTCGATGGAAACCATCAGCCGCTGCAACTCTTCATCACTGAGTTTATCCACCACGGGGTGATAATTTTCCGGTGTAATTCCCTGCCCCAACATCACTTGCTGCCAGGAGCCTTCGTGGAATAGTTCGTCCTGTTCCTTAAAGACACTGGCGGAGCTTTTATAGATCGCAATTTTGCGGGCAAGTGTTTCCGGGATCGCCATGGTGCGGCAGTAATTCCAAAAATCGCTGTCGGTGCGGCGGGTAACGTGGTAATGCAAAATAATAAAATCACGGATGCGTTCATATTCGTAACGCGATTGGCGGTTGTATTCATCAATTTCGCATTGACGGATGTCGTCACCGGGAAACATTTTAATCAGGCGCACAATGCCCGTTTGGATTAAATGCAAACTGGTTGATTCCAGTGGTTCAAGGAATCCACTGGATAAGCCAAGCGCAATACAATTTTTATTCCATTGCTTTAGCGCACGACCGGTGCGGAATTTAATCAGGCGCGGCTCGGTCTTTACTGCGCCCTGCACATTGTCCAGTAATAATTTCTTTGCCTCCCCATCGCTTATATAGCGGCTGCAATACACCAGGCCGTTGCCCACCCGGTGTTGTAACGGAATACGCCATTGCCAACCCACCGGATGCGCAATGGAACGCGTGTAGGGAACAGGTTCGCCCACCGATTCTGTTTGCACCGCAATGGCCCTGTCGCATGGCAGCCAGTGCGACCAGTCTTCAAAACCGGTATGCAATGTATGTTCAATTAACAGTGCGCGAAACCCCGAGCAATCAACAAAAATATCACCCTCGATGGTTTCACCGGAGGCAAGCTTCAGCGATTGGATAAAACCATCTCCACTGCGCGTTTGTACTTTATCGATAATGCCTTCCACACGCGTCACGCCGCGCGCTTCGCTGTATTTACGCAGATAAGCCGCATAGCGGCCCGCATCAAAATGATAGGCGTAATCCAATCCGGTAGCCGGGTCGATAACACATTTGTTGGCTTTAGCGGCACGGATATTCAAGGAATAATCGAAGTAACTTTTGGCCATGCCCCGGCGCCAGGCCTTTAACCAAAAGTGCTGGAAATTCGCCATCCAGGAATCTTTTCCCACCAGGCCAAAGGGGTGCATGTAGCTATCCCCCGGCGCGCCCCAATTTTCAAATTGGATGCCCAATTTAAAAGTTCCCTGGGTCGCTTTTAAAAATTCGGCTTCATCAATTCCCAATAATTTATTAAAGGATTTAACCGCGGGAATCGTAGCCTCACCCACCCCCACAGTGCCGATGGCATCGGATTCAATCAATAGTATTTTTTTGGTTGCAGCAAATGCGTTGGATAACGCAGCCGCTGCCATCCAACCCGCTGTGCCGCCGCCGACAATAATAATTCTTGAATTTTTTTTCATGGGAGGTCCGCGATTTCCTAGCCTGGAAAAGGGTTAACGGTTCAATCGATTCAATAATTGCGAACGCAGACGACGCGCCATGGTTTCATCTATTTCACCCAGGATTCCCCATTTTTCGGCGGGGATATGCGCATGGTTTTCCGGTGTTGCATCGAAGATGTAGTAATCAAACAAATTTTTCCAATGCCGGCGCTCATCTGCCGGTAGCGAACGGATATTCATCAGCGCGTGGGTAAAGGCATCCTGCGGCGATCCCAAATAGGATGGCAATGTTGTCCACCAATAATTCACCATGGCATTAAAAGGCATTAAGCCTTCCACATGGTGCCACCACATGCCCGGAATAAAAATCGCATCGCCTGCATCCAGCTCGGCCATTTGCGCGCTTGCCAATGCGGCGCGATAGCGCGGGAATTTTTCGAAATCGGGATTATGCAAATCCACCATGCTGATGGCGGGCCCCGCAGGATTAAAATCCAACGGGCCGATGTAAAGGTTAGGTAATTGTTCCGGCGGAAATACCACAAAGCGGCGCTTGCCGATCACGACGCAGGCAATATTGTCGGGGATGTCGTGATGGGCGGAGACAATTGTCCGGTTGCCCATCCATAAACTGACGCGCGGTTTGACTGGCCCGAGGTTTAAATCATTGTGGTCGCGAAAACCGGGCACACAAAAATCGACCGGCGCGGAATCTACATAATAGGCGCGCCGCGAACCGTTGGCGTGGAGGTTTTTAATATTGTTGTAAACACCGGTGAGCGATGAGCGGGCGCGCTCGTAGGCAAAGCCAGTGCAATCCTGGTTGTAAAAAATCGCACCAGTATTGTCCGCATTACCGATAGCGGTATTGACCAGCTCGCCGTTATAAAACTGGCAAAGGTATTTATAACCTTCTTCGTCGGATTGTTGCGCGGCGGTAACCAGGGGCCAATTTTTTACCAACCCTTTTAATACCAACGGTGTTGGCGATTCCAGAACTTCAACGGGAATTGAGTCAGCCGTAATTCCGGTGACGGTTTTTATCGGTTGGAAGTTCTCGAGCATACGATTGGCCTCAGGCGGATAATAAATTATTTTTCTTGTTAACCAATTTTTGGATATTCGCCAGCGAGGCGATAGCCATATAAATCAATTCGAGGAAATTCTGGCTGTGCAAGCGCGCCAATTGTTCCGCGTCCAAATCGCGCAGCACCATTTCGTTGATGGTATAGAAGCCGCGCATTTCAATGTGCTGGCCGTTGTCCAGCGCAACTGTTAATACAAACGGTTCCAGCAGGTCTTCCGCCAGCAAAATGTCGATAAACCGCTGGCACACAGTCACGCCGTTAATTAATTCGGCAAGGATAGTATTGATTTGTTCGAGGTATTCGGAATTGCCACCCTGCGCCAGGAATACCGGCGTACCCTGGGTAAAGCTGGCCCGTGGGTGGTCCATATCCACATGTATGACCGGCTGGCGCTGGCCGGTGGAATCTTGTGTATAGCCGATGGTGAAGGGAATGCGTTCAATCGATAACGGAATGTAGGAATTGCCCCAACCCTCCTGGTCGGCAAATAAATTTTCATCGGGCGCAAAACCAAACAGCGCTATCGCTTCAAACTGGTTGTTATTGGTTTTGCGAAAAAAAATCGGGTAACAGGATGCCACCTGGCGGAATTCCCAAGGGATTATGGCGGAATAACCCATGGTATCGCCCCGCCCCGTACCGCGTTCCTGGATTATCTTTAGCGCTTTGTGCGTAACGTTATCGAGCAACACATTGTTAGCCACACCAGGCTCCTGAATAACTGCGTTAGGTTGGATTCACGTTTTAAAAGAGTGTGTAACCTCGATCAGGCAAAAAAAAGAAAAGCCGCCAGATTGCAGCGGCTTTTCCCTGTCACACCCGGCAAAGGGTTAGAAGCTGTAGCGAACACCCAGGTTATAACGCGCACCGTACTGGTAGGCGGATTTGAACTGGTTTTCGTAACGCGCATAGACACGTTGCGATTCTTCGCTCAGGTTAATGCCTTCAACAAACACGGTCATACCCTCGACCCATGGCAAGTCGTAGCTGACGCTTAGATCCAGTTGGCCATATTCCTCAGTGTAGTAAGGTGTGTTGCCTTCACCAAAACCGTTGAGGAAGGTGTCGCGCCAGTTGTACGCAATACGCGCCTGCAAACCATCCTTATCGTAGAAAGCAACCAGGTTGTAGGAATCACTCAAACCGGGTAAGGCAAACTGGAAGTCGGTTGAGGAGTTATCCACTTCAAGGTCGCTGTTCACGAAGGTGGCGTTGGCCTGTAAACCGAAGCCGCTTTCACCGAACATGTGCTGGCCCGCAATTTCCCAACCGTAGAACCTGGCTTGCTCCTGGTTAGCGGGTTGGGTGATGTCGAACTCGGCCAGCGGATCGGTATTGTTCTGCACAATATTGCTACCGGCGGGGATACCTTCATTGGCCTTGATACGCTCGATCACATTAGCGTCGGTCGGCGCGATGCCTTCCTCAACCAGTTGCGCCCGTGCCAGTTCCGCACGCGGACCTTTGGATGGATCGCGCAGGTTGCCCACTTCGCGCTTGGTGATCACGTCAACGATAAAATCGTCCACTTGCTTGAGGAAGAAGCCACCCGACACATAGCTGGCTTCGTCGTAATACCATTCCGCCGACAAGTCGAAGTTATCGGCCATAAAGGGTTTCAGGTCGGGGTTACCCGCAGTACCAGTACGCTCGCCCGGTTTGGGACGGGTGGTCACGCTGGTGGTGCCAATCATTTTGTTCAGCGTCGGGCGGGTGATGGATTTGCTGTAGCTCATGCGCGCAATCACATCATCGGTAACATCCAGGCTTAAATCCACGCTCGGCAACCATACGTCGTAATCACCGTTTACCGAGGTATAACTGCTTTCCGGCGCCAGGTTCAGGCTCCACTCGGTCTGGTTGATCCACACCAGTTCCGACGGGTCTTTCTGGAAGCTGTTGGCCTCGATACTGGTGCTTTCATAGCGCATACCGGTGGTAATGTTCAGCGCCTTGCCCGCCACATCGCCAGTAGAGTTGAACTCCATGTACGCACTGGTGGTGTCTTCGGTCACCTTGTGGTCACTGGTCGGGTTGCCGTCCAGGTCAGGGCGCATATAGCCGGTACCCCAACCCCATGGCCGCGTCGAGCCGCCCGGGATATTCCATTCAGTTTCGGCGATACCCACCATAGTCTCGAAATCCCAGGCGTGATAGACGGGTACATTGGAACCGCCGCCCGAGAAGGATGGAGTCAGGCCATTGAGGTTGTGTTCGGTGAAGACCTCATCCGGGAAAAGGTCCTGGTTGCCGCCGTACCAACCTGCCGCAATCTGCCCGGTACTGAAGCTGCGCCAGCGGTTGGTAATGTCCGATTGCCCGACACCAAAATCAATCGACGTAATACCCGTGTCGGCATTGGTATCGAAGCTGCCGCTGAGCTGGACTTGGGTCACTTCGGATTTGTTCAGCGCCAGGTTCGCTTCACCGAACAGCGAATCGTAGGAAGCCGCCGTCGGCATACCGTTAACAATACCGGTGCCGGTCGGCCTGAAGGTAATGTGCATGTAGGGAATGTCTTGCGCGGCCGTTGCGTCATAGGTTTTCTGGTCGATAAACGGCGCCGCGAGGATCAGGAACGCATTGTTACCGCGACCGACACCGCCGTTTTCGTTTACCGAGTCGTGGGCATCAAGCGCCAATGTCAGGTTGTCGTTGGCTTCCCACTCCAGGTTGAAACCCACCGATTGGTTTTCCGTCTCGGAGGTGTTTAACCGTATATTCGACGCATAGTCATCGCCTGCCGCAGTCAATTTCGTAACCGTGCCGTTTTCGTCGATCACCACTTCGCGGGCATCGCTACCCGAGTCGTTGTACCAGATGCCGACCCCGGTATTGATTGCTTCCAGGTCAACCTTTGCATAGGTGTAATCGAGGGTCGCCTTGAGCGTGTCCGTTGGGGTGTATTGCAATACCAACTGGCCGTTGGTGCGCTCGCGATGGAAATCCTCAATGCCGTAACCAAAGTTGCGCGGGTAATACACATTGCCGGACTTGTCCGCGCGGTTGTCGGTTAGGTTCACCGTGGCACCGGCGTTCGCTGCCGCCGTCTGGAAATCAATATTGTTGCGCCAGTTGGCGATATCCGCGTTTACGGCGCGGTTATCGCGTTCCTGGTACGAACCGGAAATCGCAATACCAAAGGTGTCATCGGCAAAGGTGTTGCTGAAGATGCCGGACACTTCGGGCGTTACGTCATCGCCCACTTCATTGGTGCTGTCCATAACCGCTTTGGCGCCAATGGAAGCCTTGAGGCCGGGGTTGTCCAGCGGGCGCGCGGTTTTGATATTAACCAACGCACCTATACCACCGCTCGCGCGGGTTGCGCTGAAGGTCTTATACACTTCAACACCGCTTACGGTTTCAGCGGCCAGGTCGGAAAATTCAAAACTGCGGCTGGAACCGTTGGTGGGCATTTGACGGCCATTCAGGGTAACCAGGTTGAAATCCGGGCCAAAGCCGCGCACGGTAATCTTGCTGCCTTCGTTGTTCTGGCGATCAATCGATACCCCGGAAATACGTTGCAGGGATTCCGCCAGGTTGGTGTCCGGGAACTTGCCGATGTCCTCGGCCGAAATCGCTTCGACCACGCCTTTGGCATCGCGCTTCACATCCATTGCGCGCTGCAAGCTGCCTTTGATACCCGTTACCAGGATCTCTTCCACATTATTGTCGCCCTGCGCCAGTGCTACGCCGCTAACACCGAGCATGGCGGAAGCTACCGCCGTTGTAATGAGCTTTCTTTTAAAGCCGGTTGATGGCTTGTTGGTTGGTGTTTTACTCATGGAGTTCTCCATTTATTTATTGGTATGGATTTATTGTTGACCTGTCATAGAGCGGTTCTCGCTAATTCCCCTCGTGCCGGGCCATGACCGCTATCAAGCGAACCGATAATCACAGCTGGCGCATGAAGTGTCGTCCCACCTTGAAAACTTATTGGAACCTGAGGCATGTCACTTTCTGGTGACTTAGGTGGGAAGACCGGAAATCCAGTAAATTCAAATAGATAGCTGAAGCTGCGGAGCACGATTATCGACCTGTGCCCACCCGCTTTTATAAAAGTGGTACGAAAAAAAGCCCCCGAAAGAACCAGTCTTATCGGGGGCAAAAAGGGTCCCACTTATCGTGGGGGGGCGAACCTTATAAACGGGTGATGCGGAACCAGTTGAAGTTCCAGCCCGCCTGCTGGGCAAAGACGCCGAAGCTGTAAGTACCGGCGTTCAGGGTGACGGTGTGGTTAACCGTGGTCCAGTTTTGCCAGCCGCCGGTCGCCGGAATGGCCACGTTACCCAACTGGATGGAACCGGCATTCATGTCCGCGGAAAGCAATGAACCCGAGGGGCTGGCAACACGGTATTCAATGCGGTAGCTGCCGGTAGTCGGAATGGTGATATTGGCGTAGGCCATCCAGTCACCCGCATCGATGTAGGCTACATTCTGGCCGCCGTTGGTATCCGTGGTGGTTTCAGTCTGTACCCCGTTCATCGCAGTAAAAGCTTCTGCCTGCACCAATTGGCTGAATACCGAACTGGACGAGCTGCTCGCCGGTTTGCTACTGGCAGGCGTGCTCGATGCGCCGCCGGAACAACAGGTGAACTGGGCCCAGGCGGTATCGTAAGCACCGGCGCCCTGGGCGATGGTGAAGAAGTAACGCACAGTCGCCCCGGCCGGGATGTTAGCCAAATCGTAGGTGTTGGAGTTATCCGCATTGTGGGTCATGCGGATGTTTTGCTGGGCACCATTGTTAATGGTGTAGTGGATATCCGCCCAGGCGGCATTGTTGGCATGGAAACGCACGCTGGTGCTGCCCACTACTGTGTAGCCATAGGGCGTTGCGACCGCCGAACTGGCAACAGACGAAGAAGCAACCGGTACCGATGAAGGAGCCGCGCTGGCCGGCGTTGAGCTGGCTACCGAACTGCTGGTACCGGAACAACCCGCACCGCTGGACACCACCGCCTGGCCGGTGCGCTTCAGGGCATAACCCTTGGCCGGCACCGAAAAGCCGGTACCGTCCGAATAAGCCACGCTGATCGCTGAACAGCCGAAGTTGTAGGCGATATAGGTAAGGGTGCCGTTTTTATTAAAGGCCACTGCGGCCGGATGGTTCGCGGTCAGGGCGCCGGTGCCCGTTGCCAGGTGGCCCAGTTGTTTCAGGGTGTAAACCCAGTGATAGGTGTGGGCTTTGGTTTCGCCCTCTTCCGGCGTCAGGTTGTTCAAGCCGTAGGCGAGCATATCGTCCACCGCCGCCTGGCCGTTGGTCATCGCCCAGATATTCCACCAGACATCGCGCCATTGGCCATTCGGCAAGCCGGAGGGCTTACCGTTGGACGACTCGCTCAAACCCAGCGCCACATAGTTGTTCAGGTAATCCGCATGTTGGCCGATGTGCAACACCAATGGGCTGAGCGGCAACCCCTGGATACCGAGGATGTGTGCATAAGCCCCGGAGAACCAGGTCGAGAACACATGGCCGTTACCCCAAATGATGGACGTGGTTGGCTTGGTGTAGGTGGAACTGAAGTTATCGTAATCCCCGCCCAGGCCTTTGAAGCGGTCAATGTTGTTCCAGTATTCCCAGTAAGTCGCGGTGGATGAGGCATGTAAATACATACCGCGGTTCACCAGGTCATTATTACCGGTGATCATGCCGTACAGGATGATCGCCCCGTAGGCGTTAGCCGCTTCGGAAGTGGATTCGTTATTGTTACCCAAGGCAAAGTTGGCGTGGCCGGAGGCCCAGGAGAAACCATAGGCCGGGTCAAAGTTGCGCAAGTACGGGAACTGGGCATCATTGCGGCCGGCGGCGTAATCGCGAATCAGCAACTCCACCATAGGGCCGTATTGGCTGGCGCTACACCAGTTGGCATCCACCCGGCACACTTCCGCAGCCGCGCGCACGAAATAGCCGTAATGGAAGTGATGGTCATTCAACTGTTGCTGCGCACCGAAAGACTCATCGAAACCGAGCAGGGTGTTCCAGTTATTGTCGTATACGAAGTATTTGGTGGTATCCAGCGCACCGGTCGTGTTGGCACGGAACCAGTCCTGCAACTCGGCTTTCAGCCAGGCGATCATCTGGTTGGCTTCGGTAACCATGCCGATGGAACGGGCAATGGCCGCCAACTCTGCCACCTTGCCGTAGTTCTTACCGGCCCAGTAGGTATCGGTCGCGGTATTCCAGGTTGCAGTACCCTGGCTAACAAACTCGGTCACCAGCGCGCGCAATTGGGTCGCATTGTAATCGCCGATATTTTCCGGGAAGTAAGGCAACACGCCCACATAGGGAATGGTGTAGCTGTAGCTGCTGGTGGTCGCGAACTTGGTGACCCCGCGCGCGGAGCGCACCTTATAGCTGGTGACAGCCTGGGTGGAATTCTTCCAATGCAGCGGCAACAAACCCGCCATGGTGGTTACATTCGCACCATTGAACTGGTACTGGTGGGTAATGGTGACCTTGTTGGTAGTGCGATCCACACTGTAATTGATATTCACCTTATCCACTTGCTGGGTCGCATATTGGGCAAAAGCGCTGATCATGGCGCTGGATGGGGTACCCGTCAGTTGCGGCAACCAGGCAACGGTCATGCGTTTGGTGCCGTTGGTTACGCCGATGCTATTGGTGTTAACACCGCTGAAGGTGGTGGTGTCGTGGCCGGTTATAAGGAAGGCGTTGCGATTGCCCGCCACATCGGTCCATACCCCAAGGCTGTTGCCGCTTTGGTAGAAAATCCCCTTTTCACCGCCGTCGGCGGATTTGGTACGTACCACCAGGTTTCCCTGCAAGGCAGTGAAATAAACATAGGGCGAGCCGTGGACAAAGGTCGCTTCCATCACTGCGGTTGAACCGCTTTTCCATTGCACAGTGACGGAACCATCACTGTAATCCTTCAGAAAGGCTTCCAGGTTGGAATAGGCGGAGTTGCCCACTGCGATACCATCAAACACCTCGCTGAACGGATCGGGAATTGCGTAAATTGTGTCGTTGGTGCCAGTGCGCAGGCCGCCGGGAATACCCAGCAGGCGCACACCGCGCTCGGTGATGCGGGCGGTGATCGGGTCGGGGGTGATATAGCCGGCATCGGTCGAGACACCGACTTTCATCTCACCCATAAACGGGATGGAACCCCACCAGCGGTGGGTCATGGTCGGTTTGCCATTGGCCGGTGATACTTCCTGCGGATATATAGGGGTAGGCGCGCCTATGGGGTTACAACTGCTCACGCCGGGTTTAACCACGCCCGCATTGTGGATCCAGTTACCGTAGTCCACGGTGCATTTCCATCCGGCGGTATTGATGGTATCGCTGATATTACCGGCACCATAGTTGATGATCGCCGCCTGGCTTGCATGGGCAAAACCCAATGCGCCCAGCAACAGCAGGACTCTGTTGAATCTTTTCATAATAGTGACCTAGACAAGTGTTGTTATTGGTTATTCGAACCAGGGGTTTCGCGGACCGGACCGGCATTATTTTTATTATTTCCCTGGCACTGCCTGTGCCAAATTGATCGTCGGTGCCCTAACGGCAAACCACAAAGGGAACCCCAGTTGCACCAGTCTTAACCAGCCACACCACCCTGTCGTCCCATCTTGGGCCCGCACCCTAAGGTGGGCATCGTCTCACTTTAGGCAGATGTAAAGGGGGAAGCCTTGTTGGAATAGAAAAGATCGGGGCAGCTACCCTTAAGTGCTGGTTAGAAGTGGTTTCGCAGCGAGACGACTCCCGCCGGGGTAGCATTGTGCCTTTCTTTCAATCAATTAAAGGAACCATGTATGTAGGCAACACACTGGGAAGCAGAAGAGCGTTACACCAAAGTGAGGCAAGCGGTACTGGACGAGATCAACAGGGAACTAGCCGGTAACAGGCAGGTAGGCATGAGGGCAAAATTCATAGATCAAAGCGCTCTTTTGCAATCAGAGCAATGGATCAGTCAGCTAATCGGAGGGTAGATTGGCAATGGATTTGTGGATATAACCTATTCAGGTTCCGCCACCCAGCGTTTGAAATGGCGTTATGGCAGGACAATAAGCTCCTCAGCCTGAATTTGGGGCTCCCTACCTATAGTGGCAGCAAGCTACGGTTACGAATCCTATTAACGCCGATGTCAGACGTATTATCAGACTGTAGGACTCAATATGAGTGACAAAATCAAACATTTGAGCGAACAACGCGCAAAAAGAAATCGCAAACTATTGCGGATGCTATCAAGCGCGCGCAAGCACATATCCGCAATATACATGCAGAAGATATGGAAGAGCCGAAAAGATTTGCTTCAGGGGATATGAAAAGTGTCTGGAAAATCCTGATTCCTATGAAAAAGAGGATGACGAAAATAAATGACAAATGAATCTGTAAAGCCCCGACTGAAATTGATGCGAGCCGTATGCATGAATATTTTGTGTATCGGATCACATATCAATTTCCCCGCCAAAATCAAAATACCGACACTAACGACCTAAGGGATTAACCTATGCCCACTGTAACCGCGCAAACCCTATGGGATAACCATCCCTACCCGGCTTCCCCATGTAACTCCAGTTTATTTCCGAATCAATGTGCAATCCGAATGAGCGTAGCATTACAGAAATCAGGAATAGACACATCCTCATTCGATAAGCTCTATCCTCGTCGCAGATGTTGTACAGCTTACCCCAGCCTTAAGCATCACAGGCCAGGTCATATTATGTCTGCGCAAGAGTTAGCTAATTGGATCGACAAAAATCCCTCTACGTTTGGAAAAACGAAAAAGTATACAAAAAAAGTAGCCTCTTCCTATTTCGTGGGCAAAAAAGGAATTGTATTTATTATGAATGGATGGGGATCAACAGACCATATTGATATATGGGATGGCAGCGACATGAAAGGCGGACAGCAACAATATTTTTCATTAGGAGAGGAAGTATGGTTTTGGCAACTCGATTAATATCACTAGGCATCATTGTTTGTACCTTACTAAGCGCAGGCTGTCAGGCTGAACCTATCAATATTTCTGATGAAACAACTTTGGATAAGTATCACCTGCAATTGGTGGATAATGATTCCAAGTGCTTTCTATTAAGCAAGAAAGATCAATCAACGAATAAAGTCGAATTATTGTTGCAGCCACCTTGCCATTTTGCGAGAAAAAGCGATTCTGATTTATTGAAATTTTCCTATCCAGATAAGAGCTTGCAAGCTGTAGCTCTAGTTATCGGCAATCCCGTATCTATAGAAAAGCGAAAAAAGTGGAATTTAGAAGATTCAATGATATGCGGAGAAAAACGTCAAGCCATTTATTTGTCGAAAGGTAACTTAACCATATCGAAAACCACTATGGATGGCGGATTAGCCTGTAAAGACAGCGGGATTGATGAAAAAGACTTTGCCTATTTTGCTACAGAGTTTAGCAAGAAAAACTAACTAACCAGTTCTGGATAAAGGAAAGCCTGTTTCCATAAAGTTGTTACAATGTGAGAGAGAACAAACATAGTAGAAACAAAAGAAAACAGGCTTTGTCAATTCTAATACCGCATTTCACTAATTACTAAAACCTTTATCGAGACATGATTTTGAAACGGAAGCAAGGAAGCATCATGTCGGTCAAAAATTGAAAAGGAGCTTTTACCCATGCCGGGTGAGGCCAATCCAAAGGACTACTACACCATACCTTCACGAAGCACAAAGGGCAGCTAACCAACAAAAAGCTGCCCGGCACCAGCCGGGCAGAAGCGATGCGCTACGGAAAGTATGCGCTTAGGGAATGGGGCAGGAACCCGTGCAAGCAGAAGTATTCATTTGGCTGATGCCCAGCAAGGTCACATCGGCGGGGCGCACATCACATGCCGGGGTATCGAACTCAACCCCCAGGGCCGAAGTACTGCCCTGGCCTTTCACCACACCTTTGTACACCTGGCAAATCTTGGTTTTAGACGTGCTGCTGTTATTGAGAGTCAGGTTGCGAATAACCGCAACGTCACCGAAGTTGGAATTGATTCCCACGATGGTGCTCACATCGCGTGTAATCACATCATTAATAACGATCTTGCGCGGGCCACCATTGTTAGTGCAATCACCGCAGGTACGTGCCAGCTTGCCGGATTTCTCCACGTAGAATTTACTGATATGCAATTCGCCGCGGCCATTGAACTGGAAGGTTTTATCCGAACCGTTAAAGGCCGCACCGCAGGTTACATTCATGATGGTGCCGACCGGGCCCATCGCGGTTGCGGCATCCTCACCGATATCTTCCCACCACACATGGTCGAGGGTGCAATTGCCTTTACAGTGGATACCATCAGCCGCGAGCGAGCCGATAATCACATTGCGCACTACCCCACCCTCCTGGACCTCGAATACCGGTGGCTGGCCTTCGCTTTGGCTGCCACCCGACAGGTTGTAGCGCTTATTCTGGCCATCAAACACTTCCCCTGCTGCTACTACACGGGTTTGGCTAAATTGCACGGTTTCCGTCGGCTCGGGTTTTTCACAACCGGGGTAATAACTACCGACGGGCGGATTAGTGACTGAACTGGATGACGAGCTTGTCGCTACCGAACTCCTTGAACTGCTGGTGGAACTCACGGAACTGGAAGCAGGTTTGCTGGATGACGATTGCGCCGGTGCAGAACTGCTGGCGACGGATGTCGTGCGCGGTATCGAGCATTCGTTCACACCACCGGGAACCCGCGCCCCGAAAGTCGCTTCGGAACATACAAAACTGCCCGAGAGCACCTTGTAAGTAAATGTATCGGCACGCCCGAACGCCACGGTTGTGAATGTGGGGACAGAACAGGTTTTACCTTCGTTGCAAATGGTTACAAAACCCGAAGGACGATTGGCAGCCAGGGCAGTCGATGCAAGCGCCACCAGCAAAACGCCGGAGAAGATAAGGGGAATACGCATAATGATGTCCTCAAAAAGATTTACGCTGTGTTTTCGTTATGAAAAATTCACTGCTGAAAACTCATGAGGTATTGCACGGAGCCGAATAATCCTTTCCTGTAAGAGGGAGGAAAACTGCACGGAACCAGGAATTGCCACGCCGAAAAAATTATCGTTATTTTAAATGGCTCTATGAGCCAAGCGGTGTGAGTCTACGCTGCCGCAAAAAAACCACAATTACACCCAGGTAAAAATTGCAGAATCAAGACCCATCCCACACATGGATTGCCTACTGACAGGCACTAATTGTAGAAGCAATTCAAATTTGAAGACCGGATAAAAACTGGAATTTTTTTAATTTAAATTTAATTTTTAAATACCGAAAGACAACACAGAAAAAATATCACCCATAAAAAAGCGATCCGAAGATCGCTTTCTGCTACCTGGCCAAAAAAATCGGGTGATTAACCTTTGGCGCGCTCTTCCAGAATCGCAACGGCGGGAAGTTTTTTTCCTTCGACGAATTCCAGGAACGCGCCGCCGCCAGTAGAAACATAGGAAATTTTATCCGCCAGGTTCCACTTATCGATTGCAGCCAAGGTATCGCCGCCGCCCGCTACCGAAAAAGCGCCACTTTCAGCAATGGCACGCGCAACCACTTCGGTGCCTTTTGCAAAGGCGTCAAACTCGAACACACCGCATGGGCCATTCCATAATACTGTTTTGGCATTCTTAACAATTTCTGCAACGCGCGCAGCCGTTTCCGGACCATAGTCAACGATTTCTTCATCGGACTGGATCTCGTTAACTTTTTTCTCAACGGCAACGGAGTTGTGATTCCACTGTTTGAAACCTTCCTTGGTTACGCGCACATCAGTTGCAAAAACCACTTCGGTTTGTGCGCGCAAACGCTGCGCTTCCGGGATCAAATCTTTTTCGTGCAATGAATTACCCACTTCGTTGCCCGCCGAAGCAACGAAAGTGTTGGAGATGCCACCGCCGACTACCAGGATGTCAGCAATTTTGGAAACCGCGTCCAACACGCTCAACTTGGTGGATACTTTTGAACCGCCGACAATTGCCACCAACGGGCGCGCAGGATTGTCGAGCACTTTGCCCAACGCATCCAATTCCGCCGCCAGCAACGGACCCGCGCAGGCGATAGGGGCAAACTTCGCAACGCCGTGGGTAGAAGCTTGTGCGCGGTGCGCAGTACCGAATGCATCCATTACAAACACATCACAAAGCGCGGCCATTTTTTTGGAAAGCTCGTCAGAATTCTTGCCTTCACCCACATTAAAGCGCACGTTTTCCAGCAACACCAAATCGCCGTCCATCGCAAAGCCATCAACCCAGTTTTTTACCAATGGCACATTGCGGCCCAATTTTTCGCTTAAATATTTTGCAACCGGCGCAAGTGAAGAAGCTTCTTCATAAACACCTTCTTCCGGGCGGCCGAGATGCGACATCACCATCACTTTCGCGCCCTTGCTTAAGGCTTCCTTGATGGTAGGAATAGAAGCATCAATACGCACCGCACTGGTGATACGTCCATCTTCCAATGGCACATTCAGATCCTGGCGAATCAATACACGCTTGCCGGCGAGGTCCTGGTCTTTCATTAATTTTACGGTCATGGCGAATACCCGATTAAAAATTAGAAGAAAACAAAAATATCATTTTAGTGCTGAGATTCGATGCAACTTATGGGCAGCAGGCACTGAACCACCTGCGTTAGAATCGGCGGTATCGTAACAATGAAAGTGCGCCTTTTTACCTGACGCATACAGCGTCAAAATAATTGAATTCAATGTTTTTTGCGCCGCAGAAATATAACACCAGGTTCCATTTGAAAGCTTAAAATGAACAACGGTAGTTTCCGTATTTTCCCAAGCCATGATTTCTACTATGGTTTGATTAGTGGATTCTTTCCATGCAAAGGCAGGAGCCGATGCAAATATTAAGGCCAGCAAAAAAATTTTCATTTAAACCTTTCCGTCCATATTAAACCGGAAGCTGTGAGCTTCCGGCATATTCAAAGATTAGTCTTCCAACAACTCCTCAACAGTGCTGACGATATTATCGACAGTGAAGCCGAAATGCTCCAGCAGCTTGCCGCCGGGTGCGGACTCACCGAAAGTCGTCATACCGACGATGCGGCCGTCGAAGCCTACGTATTTGTACCAGTAATCCACGTGTGCAGTTTCTACCGCAACACGCGCAGATACGTGGCTTGGCAATACAGATTCTTTGTAGGCAGCATCCTGTTGATCAAATACCGATGTTGACGGCATGGACACAACGCGCACGTTTTTGCCTTTTGCTTTCAGTGCCTCAGCCGCTTTTACCGTAACACCCACTTCTGAACCGGTGGCAATCAGGATTGCGTCCGGCTCGCCTTGCGAGTCAACCAACACATAACCGCCTTTGGCGATATTGGCTACTTGCGCAGGCGTACGCGCGAAGAACTCCAGGTTTTGACGGCTGAATACCAGGGCCGCCGGGCCATCTTTGCGCTCAACCGCGGCTTTCCAGGCTACCGCCGATTCAGTGCTGTCCGCCGGGCGCCAGGTGTGCAGGTTAGGGGTTAAACGCAAGGTGCCTAACACTTCGATTGGCTGGTGAGTCGGGCCGTCTTCGCCCTGGCCGATGGAATCGTGGGTATATACGAAAACATTGCGCAGTTTCATCAGTGCCGACATACGCACCGCGTTAGCCGCATACTGCTGGAACATCAGGAAGGTTGCACCGTAGGGAATGAAGCCGCCGTGCGCAGAAACACCGTTCATGATCGCGCTCATACCGAATTCGCGCACGCCGTAATACACGTAGTTACCGCTCGCATCACCCGCTTCCACGCCTTTGGATTTCTTCACCAAGGTCAGGTTGGAGCCGGCGAGGTCGGCAGAACCGCCGAGGATTTCCGGCAACCACTCCACAAAGGCAGCAATAGTATTTTGCGATGCTTTACGGCTCGCAATTTTTTCGCCTTTGGCTTGGGTTTCAGCAATGAATGCTTCCGCTTTCGCCGCGAAGTCAGCCGGCAATTCACCTTTAATGACGCGACGCTCATATTCAGCCGCCAATTCCGGGTGCGCGGATTTGTAGGCAGCAAATTTTTCGCCCCAGGATTTTTCTGCCGCGGCGCCTTTTTCTTTTGCATCCCAACCGGCGTAGACATCGGCAGGAACCGCAAATGGCTCGTAGTTCCAGTCCAGGGTTTTGCGCACCAGGGCCACTTCTTCCAAACCGAGTGGCGAGCCATGGCAATCGTGTGAGCCCTGCTTATTCGGAGAACCGAAACCGATGATGGTTTTGGTAACGATCAGGGTTGGTTTTTTGGTTTCAGCGCGCGCCGCTTCGATCGCGGCTTTAATCGCGTCCGGATTATGGCCATCAACCGCCGGGATTACATGCCAGCCGTAGGCTTCGAAACGCTTTGGTGTGTCGTCGGTAAACCAGCCTTCAACATGGCCATCAATGGAAATACCGTTATCGTCATAGAACGCAATCAGCTTGCCCAGGCCCAGGGTACCGGCCAGCGAACAGGCTTCATGGGAAACACCTTCCATCATGCAGCCATCGCCAAGGAAACAGTAGGTAAAGTGATTAACAACTTCATGGCCGTCGCGGTTGAATTGCGCTGCCAATACTTTTTCAGCCAGCGCCATACCTACCGCATTGGCGATACCTTGACCCAATGGACCGGTAGTGGTTTCCACACCGGGGGTATAACCCAATTCGGGATGGCCCGGGGTTTTGGAATGCAATTGACGGAATTGCTGCAAGTCTTCGATAGAAACATCGTAACCGCTCAGGTGCAACAGGGAGTAAACCAGCATCGAGCCATGGCCGTTTGACAGTACGAAACGGTCGCGGTCAGCCCATTGGGGATTGTTCGGGTTGTGCTTTAAAAAGTCGTTCCATAGAACTTCGGCGATGTCCGCCATGCCCATTGGGGCGCCCGGGTGGCCTGAGTTGGCTTTCTGAACCGCATCCATGGAGAGGACACGAATCGCATTGGCAAGGTGTTGACGAGTTGGCATGAAACTCAAGGCTCCTTAAATAAAGTTGATTGCTGTTGTAGGTGGGCGCGTTTCGCCTGGCCGTCTGCGCGGTTCAGGGCACCCTGGGGTTGCAAAGCACTAATGGGCAAACGCCACTTATTTACAGGCCTCTGATGGGCTTTTATGTCGTTGGGTTCCAGCCGCCGTCGCTGGGAGCGGCATTCATACACACTGATGGATGCCACTGACAAAATGGGCAGGCATTTTCACCCAGCAAGCGCCAGCCGTAAAGAAATAACCGGTTCGATTGCCAGAATTAATCGCAAAAAGCGGCAAGAAGGACCATCCAGGCACAAAAAAGCCTGAAACCTATATCAAAATATTTTGATATAGGTTTTTCCGGCTGATAGACTGCACGGCAATTTCTCGCGATTGATTAAAGAATGAACCAAACCCTGTCCGACAGCCCCGATGGGCATCCGGTACTTACCGATGCAGTCGAGCTGGAAACCCCGCTCAGTCCCCTCGCCAATTTGTTAAAGGCGGCGGGCGACCCGTTGCGCCTGGACATCCTGCGGGTATTGCGCCAGGACTCCTACGGGGTATTGGAACTGTGCCGGATCTTTTCGATCAAGCAATCGGGGATGAGCCATCATTTGAAGGTGCTCGCCAATGCGGGTTTGTTAAGTTCACGCCGCGAGGCCAATTCGATTTTCTATCGCCGTGCGTACCTGCCGCCGGATCACCCTTTCGCGGCGCTCCAGCAACAACTATTTACCAGCCTGGATTCACTTCCTATCGCTGAACACCTGCGCGCACCGATTCGCGAGTTACAACAGGAGCGCAGCCTTGCAGCCCAGGCATTTTTTAGCGGGAACGCGGATAAATTCCGCGCACAGCAGGATTTGATTGCCAGCTACCCGGTTTATGCCGAACAAATGACCCAATTGCTGAACAACACAGCACTGCGCGATAAAAACCTGGCGCTGGAAGTCGGCCCCGGCGAAGGTGAATTCCTCGCGGTATTAGCGCAGCAATTTAACCAGGTCATCGCGCTGGACAACGCCGCCAACATGCTCGAAAAAGCGAAAGCTTTCGCACAGGGAAACAACCTGCGCAACATCGAATTTATCCACGGCGACACCCAAAGCTTGCCCGCCCATAAAGTATTGGCCGATTGTATCCTGGTAAATATGGTGCTGCACCACACTCCATCGCCCGCCGATATTTTCCAGGATTTAAGTAATGCGCTTGCACCCGGCGGCGCGTTATTAATTTGCGATTTGTGTCGCCACGAACAGGATTGGGCGCGCGACGCTTGCGGCGATTTATGGCAGGGCTTTGACCCGCAGGATTTTTCACGCTGGGCCCAGGCAGCGGGATTGGATGAAGGACAAAGCGTTTACTTTGCATTGCGCAATGGCTTCCAAATCCAGTTAAGGCAATTTTTTAAACCGACAATTTTCTAATTTATTTTGCGTTTATCCAAAAGGAAAAAATCATGTCCGAATATTCTGTGTTTACCTCCGAATCCGTTTCTGAAGGCCATCCCGATAAAATGGCGGACCAGATTTCGGATGCCGTGCTCGATGCGATTTTAAAAGATGATCCCAACGCGCGCGTTGCAGTGGAGACTTTGGTAAAAACCGGTATGGCGGTGGTGGCGGGCGAAGTGCGTACCTCAACCTATGTCGACCTGGAAGACCTGATTCGCCAGGTAATCCTGGATATTGGCTACAACTCCAGTGATGTCGGCTTTGATGGCGCAAGCTGTGCGGTATTAAATGCGATCGGCAAACAATCGTCTGACATCGCCATGGGCGTAGATGAAGGCGATGAAAAAGATTTAGGTGCAGGCGACCAGGGTTTGATGTTTGGTTATGCCACTAATGAAACCTCGGTATTAATGCCCGCCCCGATTTTTTACGCACACCGCCTGGTCGAACGCCAGGCATACCTGCGCAAGAGCAACGTATTGCCCTGGTTGCGCCCTGATGCCAAGAGCCAGGTGACCTTGCGTTACGAAAACGGCAAGCCAGTGGCAATTGATGCGGTGGTTTTATCAACCCAACATGCACCCAGCGTCAGCCAGGCTGATATTCGCGAAGCGGTGCACGAAGAAATTATCAAACACGTTTTACCCGCCGAATGGTTGCACAAGGATACGCAATACCATATCAACCCCACTGGCCAATTTATTATCGGTGGCCCCGTGGGTGATTGCGGTCTAACAGGGCGCAAAATTATTGTGGATTCCTACGGCGGCATGGCTCGTCACGGTGGCGGCGCTTTCTCCGGCAAAGACCCCTCTAAAGTTGACCGCTCTGCGGCTTACGCCGGCCGTTATGTTGCAAAAAATATTGTTGCAGCGGGCCTGGCTGATCGCTTGGAAATTCAAGTGAGTTACGCAATTGGTGTTGCTGAGCCGACTTCGATTTCCATTAATACGTTCGGCACCGGTAAAATTTCCGATAACGCAATTATCGATTTGATCCGTGAGCATTTTGATCTGCGTCCGCGCGGTTTGATCGAAATGTTGAATTTGAAACGCCCGATTTATCGCCAGACTGCAGCCTACGGTCACTTTGGTCGTGAGCTTCCCGATTTTACGTGGGAAAAAACTGACAAGGCTGATGCATTGAAAAAAGCACTGTAAATATTATTGGTAGGTTGGGCAGCAATGCCCAAAAAAATTATTCATTCCGATCATGTTGGGCATAACTGCCCAACCTACGCCTGAATCCGATGGCGTGACAACACACAGGAAAAAATTATGAGCTTTACCGATTACAAAGTTGCCGATATGTCCCTGGCTAACTGGGGCCGCAAAGAAATTGAAATCGCCGAAGGTGAAATGCCCGCGTTGATGGCCTTGCGCCGCAAATACAAGGATTCAAAACCCTTGGCTGATGCGCGTATCATCGGCTGCATACACATGACCATCCAAACCGCTGTGTTAATTGAAACCCTGGTGGAACTGGGCGCGGAAGTGCGCTGGTCATCGTGCAATATTTTTTCCACGCAAGATCATGCCGCCGCCGCAATTGCAGCGGCCGGCATTCCGGTATTTGCCTGGAAAGGTGAAACCGAAGAAGAATTCTGGTGGTGTATCGAGCAAACCATTTTGAAAGATGGAAAAGCCTGGAATGCCAATATGATTCTCGACGACGGTGGTGATGTGACCCAAATCATCCATGAAAAATATCCACAAATGCTGGATAAAATCCACGGCATTTCAGAGGAGACCACCACCGGTGTCCATCGCCTGTTGGACATGTTGAAAAAAGGCACGCTAAAAGTTCCCGCCATCAACGTGAATGATTCAATTACCAAAAGTAAAAACGATAACAAATACGGATGCCGCCACAGTTTAAATGATGCGATCAAACGCGGCACCGACCATTTGCTCGCCGGTAAAAAAGCATTGGTAATTGGCTACGGCGATGTGGGTAAAGGTTCTGCCGCCTCCCTGCGCCAGGAAGGCATGATTGTTAAAGTGACCGAGATTGATCCTATCTGTGCAATGCAAGCGTGTATGGATGGCTTCGAGGTAGTATCACCGTACAACAACGGCATTAACACCGGCAAATTTGACGATATCAATCACATCGTACTGGGTACTACCGATTTGGTTGTTACCACTACCGGTAACGTCAATGTATGTGACTCTGCCATGTTGCGCGCTTTAAAGAACGGTGCGGTAGTCTGTAACATCGGTCACTTCGATAGCGAAATCGATACCGCTTACATGCGCAAAAATTGGGAGTGGGAGGAAGTTAAACCGCAAGTACACAAAGTGTATCGCGATAAAGCTACCAACAACCATTTGATTATTTTATCCGAAGGCCGCTTGGTAAACCTCGGCAACGCCACTGGTCACCCATCGCGCATCATGGACGGTTCTTTCGCCAACCAGGTACTCGCGCAAATTTATTTGTACGAGCGTAAATTCGCCAACCTGCCCGCAGTCCAAAAGCCGGAGCATTTGTACGTGCGTGTGCTGCCCAAGAAACTCGACGAGGAAGTGGCGCGCGATATGGTGGAAGGTTTCGGTGGGGTAATCACCAAACTCACTTCGCAACAAGCCGACTATATCGGCGTGGAAGTGGAAGGCCCATTCAAGCCGGATTCTTACAAGTATTAATTTTTTACCGCAAGTTGGGCCGGGCTGCGCAGGCAGCAACGCCCAACCTACAGGAATACACCATGAGCGACTCACAACTGCGCCTGAGTTTTGAATTTTTTCCACCCAAAACACCGGAAGGAAAGGAAAAACTCATCAAGGTGCGCGATGAATTAAATTTCTTTAACCCGGATTTCTTCTCCGTCACCTATGGTGCTGGCGGTTCCACGCGCGATAACACCAAAGGCTTGGTCACCAGGTTTAAAGCCGATGGCGTTAGCACTGCGCCCCATTTGTCATTTGGTGGCGATGATGAAGAAACCATCAAGGAATTAATCCAGGAATATAAAGACGCGGGTGTGGATCGCATAGTCGCACTGCGCGGCGATATGCCATCCGGTGTTGGCGGTGCCTTCCAATTGGTTTACGCCAATGAACTGGTTGCGTTTATCCGCAAACATTTCGGCGGGCATTTCCATTTGGAAGTTGCGGCTTATCCGGAAATCCATCCGCAAGCGAAAAGCTACAGCGACGATGTGGGTTATTTGAAAGGTAAATTTGACGCCGGTGCAAATAGCGCTATCACGCAATATTTCTTTAACCCGGATTCATACTTTTTCTTTTTGGACCAATCCCAAAAAGCCGGCATTACGCAACCAATCTATCCTGGCATTATGCCGATCATCAATTACAAAAATTTAACGCGCTTTTCCGATGCCTGCGGTGCGGAAATTCCACGCTGGTTGCGCAAAGCGCTGGAAAATTACGCAGATGATGAAGCCAGTTTGAAAGCCTTTGGGGTGGAACTGGTGACGGAACTCTGCGAAACCCTGTTGGAAAACGAAGCTCCCGGCCTGCATTTCTATACCATGAACCAAACCGAACCTACCGCGCAGATAGTGCGTAATTTGGGCTTGGTTCCAGCAGAGTAACCATGAATCCCCCGCTTCCTTTATCAGGAAGATGGGGGAGTTCAAAAGACAAGGGACAAGAAAAAAACGCTTAATTATTTTTCGGCTAGCGCCAGCCTCTGCAACTCATGCAATTGCGCAATTCCCTGCTTGGCCAGGCCCAACATGGCTGCGAATTCTGTTTCGGTAAAGGGTTCCGCTTCGGCAGTCCCCTGGATTTCGATAATACCGCCGTCATCACCCATGACCACATTCATATCGGTATCCGCTGCCGAGTCTTCCGGATAATCCAGGTCCAGGACCGGAACGCCTTGGTAAATCCCCACCGAAATGGAAGCGATGGCGCGCTTGAGCGGTTCGCCTGTTACCTTACCTTGCGCCTTGAGGAAGGCAATCGCATCAGCCAGGGCCACCCAGGCGCCGGTAATGGATGCGGTACGGGTACCGCCATCCGCCTGGATAACATCGCAATCAATATGGATGGTATTTTCGCCCAGCGCGGCCAAATCCACCGCGGCACGCAACGACCGGCCAATCAAGCGCTGGATTTCTACGGTGCGGCCTTGCTGCTTGCCGCGCGCAGCCTCGCGATCCATCCGTGTACCGGTGGAGCGGGGCAACATCCCGTACTCCGCTGTCAACCAACCCTGTCCCTGGCCGCGCAAAAACGGCGGAACAGAATTCACCACGCTGGCGGTGCAGATCACCTTGGTATCACCGAATTCCACCAACACCGAGCCTTCGGCGTGTTTGGTGTAGCGACGGGTAATGCGGACTGGGCGCAATTGGCTGGGTGTGCGGCCACTGGGACGTTGCATAATCAATTCCTTACTGCGGATAAAGCAGAAATCAAAGGGATGGCAAAAACCTGTGGTACCATCCCGATCTGTAAATGAATGTTAATGTGCCGGGGAACTCTACCAGTTATGGCCGCGCGACGTAACCGCCCCGTTTGAATTTACCTTTGCCAAGAACGACTTAGTTCCAGGAGCCGCTATGCCACGCAGTATGACGGGATTCGCCCGCCGTGAAGCCAAACTCCCCTGGGGAACCCTGGTGTGGGAAATCCGCAGTGTCAATCACCGTTACCTTGAACCCAGCTTCCGTTTGCCGGAAGATTTCCGCGAAATAGAACCCCAGCTGCGCGACGCCATGCGCAAAGCGCTACAGCGCGGCAAGGTGGAAGCGAGCCTGAGCGTGCAATGGGAGCAGGAAGGTGAAACCGAATTGGGCGTCAACCTCACCAAGGTTGCGCAACTTACAAAAGCATCACAACAAATCAACGGCTTGCTCGGCACTGCCGCGGCGCCGGTAAATGCGCTGGATATTATGCGCTGGCCCGGCGTAATCCAGAAGCAGGAACTGGATCGCGAAGAACTCCATAAATCTGCACTGGAATTATTTGATAGCGCCCTCGCTGGGTTAATTGAGCATCGCAGCCGCGAAGGCGCCGAACTCGAACAATTAATTATCAATCGCCTCGCCAGCGTTTCCGCCCAGGTGGCGGCTGTGCGTTTGCGTATGCCGGAAATCCTCGCGGCGCAACGCGAAAAATTGCAAACAAAACTCGCCGCACTGCAAATTGAACTCGACCCGGAACGACTGGAACAGGAAGTGGTTTTGCTCGCCCAAAAAGCCGATGTTGACGAAGAACTGGATCGCCTTGACACCCATGTTATCGAAGTCAAACGCAGCTTGCGCCAAACCGATTCCCTCGGCCGCCGCCTGGATTTTTTAATGCAGGAATTAAATCGCGAAGCCAATACCCTTTCATCGAAATCCGTTGTCAGTGAAACCACGCAAGCCGCGGTGGAATTAAAAGTGCTGATCGAGCAAATGCGGGAGCAGGTGCAGAATATTGAATAAGGATTCAAGGCGTTCCCATCGGAGCGCTTTTCTCTGCTCTTTTTATTCTCCGCATAATAAACGCGACAATGCATTGCGCAATTGCTCAATCAAAACAGTCGATGAGAAACCGGTTTTTCCGCTGGCAAATAACTCAATAAAACAAGTGGTCATTGCAATTCGATTATCAGTCTACACTGACTGATAATTTCGGATTACCCCATTCAATTTTTATTATTTATTTATCATTTGAGGAAACTGCCAATGAAATCACGTGCTGCCATTGCCCTTGCGGCGGGTAAACCACTGGAACTTGCCGAGATTGATGTACAAGGCCCCAGGGCTGGCGAGGTACTGGTACGTATTGTGGCTACCAGTGTTTGCCATACCGATGCCTACACCCTTTCCGGTGCTGACCCCGAGGGGGTCTTTCCCGCCGTTTTGGGCCATGAAGGCGCAGGTATCGTGGAAGAAGTGGGTGAAGGCGTTACCAGCTTGAAAGTTGGCGACCATGTGATCCCGCTCTATACCGCTGAATGCGGCAAATGCAAATTTTGCCTTTCGGGCAAGACCAATCTCTGCGGCGCCGTGCGCGCCACCCAGGGCAAGGGTTTAATGCCCGATGGCACGACCCGCTTTTCATTGGATGGAAAACCGCTATTCCATTACATGGGCACCTCCACCTTTTCCGAATACACCGTACTGCCGGAAGTGTCCCTCGCAAAAGTTTCACCCAGGGCACCGCTCGACAAAATTTGCCTGCTCGGCTGCGGCGTAACCACCGGCATAGGCGCGGTGGTTAACACCGCAAAAGTTACCCCGGGCGCTACAGTCGCCGTGTTTGGCCTGGGCGCCATTGGCCTCGCGGTTATCCAGGGCGCACAAATGATGAACGCGAGCCGCATTATCGCGATAGATATTAATCCGGATAAATTCGAACTCGCCCGTCAATTTGGCGCGACGGATTTTGTTAATCCAAAGGATCACTCCGCACCCATCCAGCAAGTTATTGTGGATATGACCGATGGTGGTGTGGACTATTCGTTTGAATGTATCGGCAATGTCAATGTTATGCGTTCCGCGTTGGAGTGCTGCCATAAAGGTTGGGGTGAATCCATCATTATTGGTGTCGCCGGGGCGGGGCAGGAAATTTCAACGCGCCCATTCCAGTTGGTTACCGGTCGTGTGTGGAAAGGCTCGGCGTTTGGTGGGGTCAAGGGACGCAGCCAATTGCCCGGTTATGTGGAGCGTTACATGAAAGGCGAAATTCGCATCGACGAATTCATCACCCACGATATGCCTTTTGAAAAAATTAACGACGCGTTCGATTTGCTACACGAAGGAAAAAGTATTCGCACCGTGTTGCATTATTAATTTCCAGCCATTTCCGCAGCTCTACTGCGGGCTGTAAGTTAACCAGGATTATTAACGGAATTTTCTATGTCGAAAAACATAACTGAAATCGCCGCTAACAAAAGTTTTGGCGGTTGGCATAAACGCTTCATGCACTTCTCCGCCACACTCAATTGCGAAATGGTGTTTGCCATTTATTTACCGCCGCAAGCGGAAACAGAAAAGGTCCCCTTGTTGTGGTGGCTTTCCGGCCTGAGTTGTACCGATGAAAACTTTATGCAAAAAGCCGGTGCCCATAAAATTGCCGCGGAATTGGGCATAGCCATTATTTGCCCGGATACCAGCCCACGCGGTTTGAACTTGCCGGGTGAATCTGACAATTATGACTTTGGTGCCGGCGCTGGTTTTTATCTAAACGCAACCAAAGCCCCATGGAAAAACAATTACCGCATGTATGACTACGTCACCAGGGAATTGCCACAATTGGCAAGGGTGAATTTTCCATTGAATGGCAGGGAATCCATTAGCGGCCATTCAATGGGCGGACACGGGGCACTGGTCATTGCGTTGCGCTCGCCGGAGCGCTACGAATCGGTTTCGGCGTTTGCTCCCATCACTAACCCAACCGACTGCCCCTGGGGACAAAAAGCATTCATGGGATATTTGGGTGAAGACCGCGAAACCTGGAATGCTTATGATGCCTGTTATTTAATTGCAAATGGCAAATCCAGGCAGCCGCTGTTTATCGATCAGGGCGATGCCGATAAATTCCTTGCTGAACAATTAAAACCCCACGCCTTGCAAAAGGTTTGCGAGGAACACCGACATTTATTAGAGCTGCGCATGCAACCGGGATATGACCACAGTTATTTCTTTGTGGCGAGTTTTATTGAAGACCACCTGCGCTATCACGCGCGCTACCTCAAGCCCTGACACTCTTTGCCTGGATTCATCCCGGCATTCTGTACCAATGCAAATCGTATGCTAAATAAAAATGGGCCGACCCTTTCGAATCGGCCCATTTGTTTAACACGCTTACTCATTAAAAAATTTCTTTACTCCATCAAACCAGGAATCCTTTTTCGGTGAATATTTCCCACCTTTCATCGTTGCCTGGAATTCCTTTAACAAATCTTTTTGTTTACTGGTGAGATTTACCGGAGTTTCCACCACTACCCGGCAGAGCAAATCCCCTACCCCGCCGCCGCGTACCGGCGTTACACCTTTGCCGCGCAATTTAAACAATTTTCCGGTTTGGGTTTCCGGCGGAACTTTTAATTTGACGCGGCCATCCAATGTGGGAACTTCAAGTTCGCCGCCGAGTGCGGCATCCACAAAATCGATGGGAACTTCGCAATAGAGGTCAGCCCCATCACGTTTGAAAATATGATGCTCACGCACATGGACTTGCACATACAAGTCCCCGCTTGGACCACCGTCGGTTCCCGCTTCACCTTCACCGGATAAACGGATACGATCACCGGTATCCACACCCGCTGGTACTTTAACTTGCAAGGTTTTGGTTTCTTCTACACGCCCCTGGCCATGACAGGCCCTGCAAGGATCAGAAATAATGGTGCCGCGCCCGCGACAGGTTGGGCAGGTTTGTTGTACAGAGAAAAAGCCCTGTTGCATGCGCACCTGGCCATGCCCGCCACAGGTAGTACACGTTACCGGTTTGCTCCCCGCTTTTGCACCTGAGCCGTCACAGGTTTTACAGGAAACCAGGGTAGGCACCTTGATTTGTACACTGGTCCCTTTAACTGCTTCTTCCAGATTTAATTCGAGGTTGTAGCGCAAATCCGACCCACGTGCCGGACCGCCACGACCGCCGCGACCACCACCAAAAATATCGCCGAATACATCGCCGAAAATATCGCTGAAATTACTGAAACCCGCACCGGCACCACCGCCCATGCCGCCCTGCCCATCCACACCGGCGTGACCAAAACGGTCGTAAGCTGCGCGCTTGTTTTCATCGGACAGAACTTCATAAGCCTCGTTAGCTTCTTTAAATTTTTCTTCTGCTTTGGGATCATCCGGATTGCGATCCGGATGATGTTTCATCGCTACACGGCGATAGGCTTTTTTCAGTTCTGCTGCATCTGCATCTTTGCTGACGCCAAGCACTTCGTAGTAATCGCGTTTTGACATGGTTACACCGATAGTAGAAATGTGTGCGACATTTCAATAAAAAATTCACAGTTTCTTACATGACAAATGCGGGGCAAGCCCGCATTTGTCGCTGATACTTCCATTGAAGGTTTCAGAAAACTATTTGTTGTCTTCTTTCACTTCTTCAAATTCGGCATCCACTACACCATCATCCGCTGGCTTGCTGCCACCCGCTTGCTGTGCACCCGCACCTGCTTGCGCTCCCGCTTGTTGCTCTGCGTAGAGTTTTTGCGCGAGTGAGCCGGAAGCTTCTGTTAACTTGGTAGTCGCCGCTTCGATCTTCGCCAGGTCATCTGCCTTCACTACATCGCGCGCTTCATTAAGCGCCGCTTCGATTTTGGATTTTTCATCCGCCGTCGCTTTGTCACCCGCTTCTTTCAAGGTTTTTTCCGTTGCGTGGATCAAACCTTCAAGGGTATTGCGCGCTGCAACAACCTCAGCGAACTTGCGATCAGCTTCAGCGTTTGCTTCCGCGTCCTTGATCATTTTCTGGATTTCATCATCGCTCAAACCGGAAGATGCCTTGATAACGATAGATTGCTCTTTACCAGTCGCTTTATCTTTTGCGCTAACGTTCAGTATACCGTTAGCATCAATATCAAAAGTGACTTCAATTTGCGGCATTCCACGCGGTGCGGGAGGAATATCAGCCAAATCAAAACGCCCCAGGGATTTGTTTTGCGACGCCTGCTTGCGCTCACCTTGAACCACATGGATGGTCACTGCGGTCTGGTTATCATCCGCCGTTGAAAACACTTGCGATTTCTTGGTTGGAATCGTGGTGTTTTTGTCGATCAGCGGAGTCGCCACACCGCCCATGGTTTCAATACCCAACGTCAGCGGAGTTACGTCCAGCAGCAATACGTCTTTTACATCACCGGCCAGTACCGCACCCTGGATGGCAGCACCAATGGCTACAGCTTCGTCGGGGTTCACATCTTTGCGTGGCTCTTTGCCAAAGAAATCCGCTACCGCTTTTTGCACCATTGGCATACGGGTTTGGCCACCCACCAAAATCACATCATCGATATCGCTGATGGATTTGCCTGAATCTTTAATCGCTTGTTTTACCGGCTCCATGGAGCGAGTTACCAGGTCTTCAACCAGCGATTCCAGTTTGGCGCGTGTCAATTTCACCACCAGGTGCTTGGGACCCGTTGCATCCGCAGTAATGTACGGCAAGTTCACTTCGGTTTGCTGGCTGGACGACAATTCGATCTTGGCTTTCTCTGCCGCCTCTTTCAAACGTTGTAACGCAAGCGGATCGTTGTGCAGATCTATACCTGTGTCCTTTTTGAACGTGTCCGCCAGGAATTCAATCAGGCGCATATCGAAATCTTCACCACCCAGGAAGGTATCCCCGTTGGTAGAAAGCACTTCGAATTGGTGTTCGCCGTCAACGTCAGCAATTTCGATAATGGAAATATCGAACGTACCGCCACCCAGGTCATAAACCGCGATAGTGCGATCACCCACGCCTTTATCCAAACCGTACGCGAGTGCCGCAGCGGTTGGCTCGTTGATGATACGCTTTACTTCCAGACCGGCGATGCGGCCGGCGTCCTTGGTAGCTTGGCGTTGTGAATCATTGAAATAAGCCGGGACAGTAATTACTGCCTCGGTAACTTTTTCGCCGAGGTAATCCTCAGCAGTTTTTTTCATTTTTTTCAAAACTTCAGCAGAAATTTGTGGCGGTGCTTTTTTATCACCCTTTACTTCCACCCAGGCATCGCCATTATCCGCCGCGACAATTTTGTAGGGGACCATTTTGATGTCTTTCTGCACTACGTCATCTTTGAATTTGCGGCCGATCAAACGCTTTACCGCAAACAGTGTGTTGTGCGGGTTGGTTACAGCCTGGCGCTTGGCAGACTGGCCGACAAGGATTTCGTCATCGTTAGTGAAAGCGATGATTGAAGGTGTAGTGCGATCGCCTTCGGCGTTTTCAATCACTTTTGGAGTGCCGCCTTCCAGAATGGATACGCAAGAGTTGGTGGTACCCAAGTCGATGCCGATAATTTTACCCATGGTGTTGCTCCTGAAAAATTCTATGGTTGCGAAGTGCAAGCAGATGTTTTGCACCGCATTCGTAAATAACTTGTGAGTGACTTGCCCTAGTTGCGCTGGCGCCGTGCGTTTGCGCTTTCGTTTGCAGTTGGTTTCTATATTGGCGCGCTGCATTTGAATTCAAGTGCAGCGCTGAAAAAATCCCCTCGAGCAGCGCGGTTTACAAGGCTCAGGGAGCCTTGGATACCACCACCATCGCCGGACGCACCAAACGACCATACAAGGTGTAGCCCTTTTGGAAACAATTAATAACGGTATTCGGCTCTACATCCGGATTGGGTACCGCCGATACCGCCTGATGCAAATTGGGATCAAACGGTTCACCCTGCGGGTCCACCACCGCCACCTGATGACGGGCCAGGGCATCCACAAACGACTTGTGGGTTAACTGGATACCTTCGGCGATTGCAGCAAGGGCTTCGTTATTGGTATCAATGGTGGAGAGCGCACGCTCCAGGTTATCGACGACCGGAAGCAGGTCATTCACCATTTTTTCCAAGCCGAATTTATGGGCTTTTTCAATGTCCTGCTCGGCGCGGCGACGGGCGTTTTGTGCATCCGCCTGGGCACGCAGGCTTTGTTCCCTGGCTGATTCATAAGCAGTTGCCAGTGTTGCCAGTTGCGCCTGTAAAGCTTCGATACTCAACCCGGCATCAACCTCTGGCGTGGCTTGTTCAGTAGCTTCTTCCGGAGCCTGCTGGGGGTCAGTCGCGTTTTGAATGTCGGTGTAATCTTGGGTTGACACTGTACTTCTCCAATCACTTGTTGGGCGGGACAAGCCCGCCGGAATAAGGTTCGCCAAAAGGCATCCAAAGACGGTGGGGGCTATATGGGGTTGGGAGCAATGTATTCAAGCGGAGCAAGGCAAAAAAGTGCGGCCATAAGGCCCCGCCCGAACTGCAAGGCACCGGATAAACCCGCCGCAACCTGGCAGCTTCAACGGTTAAACATGCTTGCAGGCTCCGCACCAAATACTGTATAAACAGCCAGATAAAACCTGATGTTATCTGGCCTCCTGGTGGTGCGGTGCCCCTATGCTCACTCATTTGAATATCCAAAATTTCACGCTGGTTGATCACCTGGACCTGGACCTGAAGCCGGGCATGACTGTGATTACCGGGGAAACCGGCGCGGGCAAATCTATCCTGCTGGATGCCCTGGGCCAAACCCTGGGAGACCGTGCAGACGGCGAGCGGGTACGCGCCGGGGCCAGTCGTGCGGATATTTGCGCTACTTTCGATACCCGCCAGATTCCCACCGCCGCAGAGTGGTTGGTCAATAATGATTTACAGCAGGCAGATCACCCCCATGAATGCTTGCTGCGCCGGGTAATTGCCAGCGATGGTAAATCCAAGGCCTATATCAATGGCCAGCCCGCAACCCTGCAACAACTTCGAACGTTGGGCGAAATGCTGATAGATATCCATAGCCAGCACGAGCACCAATCCCTCTTGATCAAGGATACCCACCGACGCCTGGTGGATGAATTCGCGGGCCAAACTGACCTTGCCAAACAAGTACGCCTGGCCTGGCGCGAATGGCAAAGCCGGCTGGAGCACTTCATCCATTTGCGCGATAACGCCGCCGAGGTCAATGCCCGCTTCCAACTCCTGAGCTATCAGGTCGAAGAACTTGAGCAACTCGGCTTGCAAGCCGGCGAACTGGCACGGCTGGAAACTGAACAGCGAAGCCTGGCCAATGCCGAGGAAATCCTGCGCGGCAGCCAACAATTGGCGGCTTTCTGCGGGGATGATGAGCAAGGGTTGAGTGTCAACCTGCACCGTGCCTTGCATATACTACGCAACCTCCCGGAAAAATCTGCCGCCCTTAGGAGTGCCGAAGAACTACTGGCCAGCGCACAAATCCAGGTGGAAGAAGCCCAGCATGAAATCGAGCACCATATCGACAGCTTTAACATTGACCCCCAGCGTTTACAGCAAGTGGAAGAACGTTTATCGGCGATCTACGACCTTGCACGCAAACATCGTATCCAGGCGGAAGAATTACCGTCCCTGGTCGATAAACTCAGCGCCGAGCTGGAGCAATTGCAAAGCGGCGACGCCAAACTCGATCAACTCGCGCGCCAGGTCGAACAGGCCGAAAAACACTATCGCCAGTTAGCCGAACAACTTTCCGGTAAACGCGCCAGGGCCGGAACCGCCCTGGCAAAACAAGTCAATGAACAACTCAAGTCATTGGCAATGGAAAATGCGAAATTCAGTGTGAGTTTAATCCCGCTGGGTGATAAACCCGGAGCCCATGGTTTGGAGGAAGTGGAATTCCTGATCAGCACCAACCCCGGCCAAGCGCCCCGGCCGCTGGCCAAAGTCGCTTCGGGCGGTGAACTGTCGCGTATCAGCCTGGCCATTCAGGTGGTTACGGCCCAAACCTCGGCTATTCCAACACTGGTATTTGATGAGGTGGACGTCGGTATTGGTGGCGCAACCGGGGATGTCGTAGGCCAGCTGTTGCGGCAATTGGGGGAGCGTGGCCAAGTCATCTGCGTGACTCACCTGGCACAGGTCGCCAGCAAAGGGCACCAGCATTTACATGTGGTGAAAACCGCTAGCAAGAAATCCGCCGAATCGACCTTGGTTGAGCTTGGCGGCGACGCGAAGGTAGAAGAAATTGCGCGTATGCTGGGCGGGTTAAAAATTACGGACCAATCGCTCGCACACGCCCGGGAAATGCTGGCGCTTTAGGTGTGTGGCAGCCGTGTAAACCCACGCATACATTATTTGTTTTGGTTAAACGAAAAAGGGCGCAATCTGCGCCCTTTCTTATTTTGCGTTTTGCTCTGGTTGTCAGCGCTTCTTACGTACGTAAAGTACCAGGCTGTGATCGGTCAGTTCGTAGCCATATTCAGCGGCAATACGTTTTTGCAGTGCTTCAATCTCATCGTTATGGAACTCAATGATAGTGCCGGCATCTATATCGACCATGTGATCGTGATGCTCACCGCGCGCTACTTCGAACACCGAATGACCGCCATCGAAGTTATGACGAACCACCAGGCCTGCGGTTTCAAACTGGGTCAAGACCCTGTACACAGTTGCCAAACCAACATCATCGCCCTGCTCCATCAGCGCTTTATATACATCTTCCGCGCTCATGTGGTGCTTTTCAGAGGACTCCAGCATTTGCAAAATTTTAACTCGCGGCAAAGTGACTTTAAGGCCCGCCTTGCGCAGCTCGTGGTTACCGTCTGCCATTATTTCCCCCAAACCCTTCTCAGTGTTCCTGTGGTTCGGGTATTATCCGCGTTCATTTTCGTTAGTGGAAGCCCTAGTATGAAATTAGCCAGCCGCGTTTTTCTGGCCGTTATTGTCGCAACCAGTCTCACCGCTTGCTCCAGCTTCCGCTTCCCGGGTGTGTATAAAGTCGGTATCCAGCAGGGCCACATCATCACCGAGGAAATGGTATCCCAATTGAAATTGGGGATGTCAAAGCGCCAGGTGCGTTTCGTGCTTGGCAACAGTTTGGCTCCCAATCCATTTAACGATGACCGCTGGGATTATCCCTATAGTGTGCGCCGCGGTTCCCAAGGTGAAATTACTCAGTACCTTTACACTGTCTATTTTGAAAATGACAAGCTGGTAAAAACCGAAGGTGATTACCTGCCCGGCAAAGCACCTTTAAGCGGCGAGAAATCCA
>CBFGOY010000010.1:0-94084 GCA_965650515.1 uncultured Cellvibrionaceae bacterium
GATGGTGACTTCCAGGTGTGCCGGATAAATATGCGTACGCAAGCGCAAATGTGCCGGTGAATGTTGTGGTGTGGTCCGTGAGTTGCGCAACAACCAATAAATACCCGAACCTTCATTGCTGGCTAAAACACATTTGCGAATGTCGGTGTAATTCAATGCCTGGGACGGTTGCCAGGCCAATAGATGGCTGCAAGCCCTGGCGCGGGCAATTTCCACGAAGGCGGCCAGGAAATCATTTTTGGCCGGAGCATTAATCACTAACAACCTATCCAGATCCAAACCGGCCTGGATCAAGCCCTGGGCAAAAGGCAGTGCAGGGGGGTTAATTAATATGTGTAACCCCGGGGTGTCAGTACGCAATGCGGGGGTCAGCAATAACCATTCGCCGTGTCCGAATTCCTGTTGGTTTATTTCAATTAAACACGCCTGTGGCCAACCTTGGTGTACCAGGCAATTGTTCAATTGGGGATGACCGGTATCCTGCCCATGATTGTCATGGACAACCCCACGGGTGCCGCGCCAGATATCGCCGCGTTGCAATAATTGTTCAAGGTCGGGATGGATGCGTTGATTCATGGTGATAGCGATATACTGTATTTGCATACAGTATATCGCCTGGGACGACAGGATAGTCAAGCTGATCCTGCGTAAGGCTAAAATTGTTTGGTTATAAAAGCAGGGAGCGGATTACCCCTGGAATCTATCGAAAGTTTGCCAGGTGTGGAATGAAACCCGGAATGAGATACTTAATGGATAAAACCGACAATTTTATTGAGGAGGGAGGGGCCGCTCAGGGACTTGTCAAAGTGGCTTTTTATATCCAGGGAGTTACCCAGCGCAATTACAGAATCATCGATTGAATTACACACCAGCGCCAAATGGATACCGGCGGTTTTTGGGGTGCGAGCGAGTATCTTGCATAAGTCAGCACCCGCTGTGGTGCTGGCAATATTGGTGCCGAGCAAAATTAGATCGGGATGCAAATCCACCGCTAATTCCAGGCATTCGGTTTGGGTTTCTGCGGTTAGCAAATTGAAATGCGCCTGCAAGTGGGAGGTGAAATGCCGGATCAATTCCGCATTGCTGTCAGCCAGCAGAAGCGTCTTGTGGGCGGCTACTTCATCCACCCAACTGCGGTTCCGGCCGGCGCGCTTGGCTTTGTATAGCGCGCGGTCGGCATTCTTGATCAACTCTTCCAGGTCATGGCCGGTGGTACGCAAACAGGTGGCGCCGCCAATGCTGGCTGTTACGCAGGAATCCGTGGGTGAAACATGGTGGCGCAATTGCAAGGCGTTGACTGCCTCGCCGATGGATTGGGCTACGCACATAGCGCCTTTTGCGTCGGTTTCCGGTAGCAATACAACAAATTCTTCACCGCCATAGCGCCCCAGGATATCCGTCGTGCGGTGCAAGCAGCTTTTAATGGCCTGGGTAACCTTTTTCAGGCAGGCATCACCCGCAGGGTGGCCATAGTGATCATTGAATAACTTGAAATGATCTACATCGATCATCAATGCACTGACAGGCTGTTGGTGGCGTTTAGCCAGTGCCCATTGTTGTTGGGCCAATTCATTGAAGGTACGGCGATTGTAAATTTGGGTGAGGCTATCGAGTTGGCTCAGGGCCTCCAGTTCGGAGTTCAGGCGGCTGAGCTGGTCGCGCATTTCAGCGATGCGCTCCATTGCGCGGATCTTGGCTTTAAGGATCATAAAGCTGACTGGCTTGATCAAATAATCATCCCCGCCCGCTTCTATGCCTTCGCGGTAATTTTCGTCTTCATTCAGGCCAGTAACAAAAATGATAGGAATCCAATGCCCGGCAAGCCATTCGCGGATCAAACGGGTGGTTTCAAAACCGTTCAGGCCGGGCATCTCCACGTCCATGATGATCATGTCTACCGGGGTATTTTCCAGCAATTGCAAGGCTTCTTCGCCGCTGCGGGCAATCAGGGGGGCATGGCCAGCATCAATAATGTAATTGCGCATGGCATAGCGAAGGGTCGCGCTGTCTTCAACCAAAAGGATTTTCATAAAACCAAATTAAACAAGGAGATAGCTATGTCCAAAGAGTCCAACTGAGTCTAGTCACTTTTATGTTGTTTGTAGGCCAGATTCCGGTTTGGCATTTAATTAAACGCGATTTTAATGGGCTAACAGCTTCCGCGTCGAATGAATTCCAAACAATTTGTTGATAATTAATCCATTGTGGTGCCCGGTTCGCCAGTAACCCCCGGGATTATTCCCGGTGATCCACATACAGCCACCGGCCCAGGCTTTTGCGAAACAAGGATATTTCATGGTGTTGCCGTGCTTGCCCGGCCTGGCGGAAGAAAGCAATAAATTCGACGGTTCCCTCTTGGTCCTGGGCCTGGCCCCGGTGGGTGGCGAGTATCTGCAAACCCAGCCAGTCGCAGCTTTGCGCCCATTGGAGGATATCGGCTTTAGTGGAGCGTAGACGTTGCTCGGGGCTCCAGGTGTCCCACAGGTAATCAATGGCCTGGAGTACATGGGCACAATAGCGGGAGCGCATAAGTTGTTCGGCGGTTTCCGGCCGGGACTGGCCCTGGATATAAGGCAAGCAGCAATTAGCCAGTAATTTCCGGCTGCCGCAGGGGCAAGGGGAGTGGGGGGTAGGTTCGGGTGTTTTCGTTGGCATTTTCTGGCCCTTTTCGGTATTTTGTGCGCCTGTTTTTGACTGGGGCCAATTTTCGCCGAGTCCGGCGTCGGGTACCAGCTTCTGCATTAAATGAATGACCTTTCGAGTAAAAAGATTTCCACTATGAGCAATTTTGATGATATCCGCCCATACCGCGATGATGAGGTGCGCCCGACCCTGGGCCGCTTGCTGGCAGACCAGGAGCTTACCGACGCGGTTACCCGTCTGAAATTCCCCAAACTGCATGGCTGGTTAGGCTGGATGTTAAAACCGCTGGTGCGCAATCGCTTGACCCAACAATTGGCAGGTATTCAGGATGTACAGGGTTTCCAGGCGGTCGTAGAAAGATATATGGCAGGCATGATGGAAACCCGCGTGAAAAACCTGACGGTATCCGGCCTGGAAAAGCTGGATAAGCACAGCGCCTATTTGTTTATCAGCAACCATCGCGATATTGCAATGGACCCGGCCTTTGTTAACTGGGTGCTGTACCACAATGATTGCAACACCTTGCGCATTGCCATTGGCGACAACCTGTTGACCAAACCTTTTGCGTCAGACCTGATGCGCCTGAATAAATGTTTTATTGTGAATCGCTCTGCCAAAGCGCCGCGCGAAAAATTAAAAGCGGCAAAGCATTTAAGTGCCTATATCTACCATTCCATTGTGAATGAAAATGCCAATATCTGGATCGCACAGCGCGAAGGCCGCGCTAAAGATGGCAAGGACAAAACCAATTCGGCGGTGCTGAGCATGATTATGCTCAACAAACCCAAAGATGAAACGCTTGCCGATTATGCAAAAAAATTACGTATAGTCCCGGTATCCATTTCCTACGAGCTTGATCCCTGTGATGCGGCCAAGGCGCGCGAACTTTATTTGCATCGCACGGAAGGCAGTTATCAAAAAGAAGAGCATGAAGATGTGCGCAGCATCGCCATGGGCATTGCGGGCAACAAAGGCAACATCCATTTGGCATTTGGTGATGTATTGGCTGGCGATTACCAGGATACCGATGAAATTGTTGCCGCGCTGGATCACCAGATACTCGGCAATTACGTATTGCACGCAACCAACTGCTTTGCCTACGAGATGCTGCACGGGGCTGCCCCCAAGGTGAATTACAGCGCAAAAAATATTGCCTATGACCCGGCCCCGCTCGCCGCGGAACGCGCGGAATTTGAAGCGCGTATGAACGCAATTCCTGCGGAACAGCGCGAGATCGCGCTAGGCATTTATGCAAACCCCGTTGTGAATAAGTTGGCCGAATGCTGACGGATGCGCTGAAAAAGCAAATTCAGGGAGCCTATAGCCAATTTCTGGAAAACAAAGGCCTTAAGCCTCGCTACGGTCAAAAATTGATGATTGCCGAGATCGCAAAAACCCTTGGCAGGATCTCATTGGATGATGAAAACCATCGCATCCCCGATGAACACGCCGGCGCCCACATTTGTGTGGTGGAGGCCGGCACCGGGACGGGAAAAACCATTGCCTATTTATTGCCCGCCATCGTCATGGCTAAAGCGTTGGGCAAAAAACTTGTGGTATCCACGGCAACCGTTGCCTTGCAAGAGCAAATCGTAAACAAGGATTTGCCGGAATTGCATCGCAATAGTGGCCTATCATTTTCCTTTACGCTCGCCAAAGGTCGCGGACGATATTTGTGCCTGAGCAAGCTCGATAATGTCATTGCGGAATATCAAAGTGGGTTAAACCCAACCCGCGCGCTCTACGAAGATGAATATCCCGGTGTATCCGCGCAAAGTTTCAAGCTTTATGAATCCATGGTGGATGCGCTGGCTTCCAACAAATGGAATGGCGAGCGCGATACCTGGCCGCAAGCGCTGGAACAAAATGAATGGCAAATAATTACCACGGACCATCGCCAATGCACCGGCCGCCGCTGTTCCAATGTGACTGCGTGCAGCTTTTTTAAAGCGCGCGACTCCATGCACTCCGTGGACTGTATCGTTACCAACCATGACCTGGTGCTTGCCGACCTGGCCTTGGGGGGCGGCGCAATTTTGCCCGCGCCGGAAGATGCTATTTTTGTTTTTGACGAAGGCCATCACCTGCCGCAAAAGGCGCTCAACCATTTTGCGCACCACAGCCGGATGCTTTCCACCAGCAAATGGCTGGACCAATGTAATAAATCCCTGGGCGCCATGCTCGGCATCATTAGCGGGGCGGGGAATGTGGATCGCTTTGGCGAGCAATTGCCTGCCGCGTTAATGGATTGCAAGCAGCGCCTGGACCAGTTGTATCCGGTATTTGAATCGCTGGCGCAGTCCATCGCGTTTGATGATCGCCAATCCCATTATCGGTTTGACAATGGAGTCATTCCGCAGAATTTAATCGTGCCTTGCGTTGAGTTGTATAAAGGTTTTGATCGCCTGTGCGATTTGTTGAAAAAAATGATCGATGAAGTCAGCCAGGCGATGGAAGATATGCATTGCCCGGTTCCCAAGGTGGATCTGGAAAATCACTATCCGATCCTGGGGGCATGGCAAGCGCGCGCAGAAGCGAATCGCGATTTATGGGCAAGTTTTGCTACACCGGATGCAGTAAGCAGTGTGCCCAAGGCGCGTTGGTTAACGCCGGTGGATAGCAGCGGCAATATGGACCTGGAAGTGTGTTCCAGCCCCATCCTCGCGGCCAAAACCCTGGAATTCAGGTTGTGGGAAAAAGCCTGCGGCGCTGTCATTACCTCGGCCACCCTGACTGCGCTGGGCAATTTTTACCGTTTCCAAATGCGCGCGGGAACTCCACCGGATTCCAACTACCAGGTGGTGCCCAGCCCATTTAATTTCCAGCAAGCGACACTGGAAATTCCGGTGCGCACAGTAGAGGCGACCAATGCCGATACGCATACGCTGGCGATTATCGATGACTTGCCTAACTTGATTGATCCGGCAGAAGGCACGCTGGTACTTTTTTCTTCGCGCAAACAAATGCTGGATGTATTTGATGAAATGCCGCAAAACCTGCGCGATATTATTTTGCTACAGGGCGATAATTCCAAACAGGAAATGCTGAGCCAGCATAAAAAACGCATTGATGAAGGCGAGGGCAGTGTGCTGTTTGGCTTGGCAAGTTTTGCCGAAGGTGTGGACTTGCCCGGCAAATATTGCACCCATGTCATTATTGCCAAACTGCCCTTTGCGGTACCGGATGATCCGATTGAGGCAGCATTGTCTGAATGGGTAGAAGCGCGTGGCGGCAACGCGTTTATGGAAATCACTGTGCCCGATGCATCGCTGAAATTAATCCAGGCGTGCGGACGTTTGTTACGAACGGAAACAGATACAGGACGTATCAGTTTGTTGGATCGCCGTATTATCACCAAGCGTTATGGCAAAGCGATTTTGAATTCTTTACCACCGTTTACGCAAATTGTGCACAAATAAATTATGAATCCTCTTTACATTTCCATTGCTGAAACCTTAATGGATATTGAAAAGGAATTACGTGGATTGCACTTATGGGAATTGGAAATGCTGCCGGCGGACGCATTAGCCAGTGACCAGCCTTTCGCTATAGATACCATGACGTTTCCGCAATGGCTGCAATTTATTTTTCTGCCACGAATGTATTTTCTGTTGGATCAACAACTGCCATTACCTTCAAATTGCGGTATTGCTCCCATGGCGGAACAATATTTTGCGCCACTTAATATTCACTCGTCCGCATTAATCACTTATTTGCACCAGATTGACGCTTTGCTCACCTCTAAAACCTGAGGCACGTCAGGTTCCTTTACATCAATTTTTATTTTCCCTTTTAAAAAGACAACCAATACAGCGGGTTAATGTTCTGGCACAAATAGTGCCTCTAGAGAAAGGCTCCGCAAGCAAATGCGGTAAAAATTACATGCGATAGGCTTTCCGGAAGCTTATGTGCATCCCTGAAGGATAATCTGAGGAACTGCCAATGAAACAACTGACAGCTGCAATAGCTCTGGTGTTGGCGAGTACTGGCGCCAATGCCATAACTATTTCGTATAGTGATTTTTCTGACTTATCGGCTTTCCAGTTAAATGGATCCGCTGCGTCAATTCCCAATCCGGCTGCCCCGGACAATGCGCTTCGGTTAACCAATAACCTCAGCCAAAGCGGCAGTGCTTTCTTGACTGACGCTATTTCCCTAAACAACCAGGCATCTTTTAGCGCGCGCTTTGATTTTCGCATCTTCGATGCCATAGGCAGCTTCGATAAGGATGGATGGGGGGCTGACGGTTTGTCGTTTGTTGTCCAGACAGTATCTAACAGCGTCGGCGGTGCCGGTGGTGGTATAGGCTACAGGTATATCACCGACAGCGTGGGGATAGAATTTGATACCTGGAATAACCCTGAATGGGATGATGCCGATGGCAACCACGTAGGGATCAACCTGGAAGGCGACGTAAATTCTGTTGCGCAAGCTACCGTCAGTCCACGTATGAATAACGGTGAGGTATGGACAGCATGGATCGACTATGACGGGGTAAATGATTTGCTGGAAGTGCGCCTCTCCGATACCGGGCTGCGCTCTGATATTGCCCTCCTGAGTTATAACCTTGACCTGGTTTCCGTTCTTGGATCAACCAATGCTTTTGTGGGCTTTACTTCCGGTACCGGTTCAGCGGGTGGGCATCACGATATCTTGAATTTTGATTTCCGCAATGAGTTCAATCCCATTGTGGTAAGTGAGCCGGCGCCGGTTGTGCTCCTGGTGTTAAGCATGTTCGGATTGTTGTATAGACGTTTTCGTAAAGCCTGATTCCGATAAACAAAAAAATAAAGCCTCCATTTGGAGGCTTTATTTTTTGGCAAATTTAATATTTGTTTGAAATTATTTTACTCCCCATCCTGCCTTTAAACTTTCCCAAATCTCATCAAATTGTTTGCGCTCACGCTCCCGTAAGGCATCAAATTGCTCGGGTGTTAAATTGTCCCGCGCACTACCCAGGAAGTTATCCTTATAATCATTCAATGCTTCGTAGGCCTTTTCCACCAGGAAGGGTTTTTCTTCTGCGGAAGCATCCTGGATACGCCTACCGGCAGTTTCCATATAACGGGTAAATTCCTGCTTTTGTTCCAGCTTACTAATCAGCAAAGCCTCACGCTTATCGCTTGGGATAGGTGTGTCGCCCTGCGCCTGGTCAAAGAAATTATTCATTTGATATTGCTCGTAAGCGGAATCCTTAAGTAATTCATAAGCCTTCTGATCTTCCGGTGAGCCAAGCAATTGTGCGATCTGCCGGTCTATTTCTGCGAGGCTTTGTTGCTGGTGGCTCACCGCTGCTTCAATTTCCGCTTGCGAGGCGTAGTAGCCGATACTGCTGGCATTAAGGATTTGCTCGCGTTGTTCCAGCAAGGTTTGTAATTCAGCCCTGGCTACGCCAGATAAACCAAGGCGGGCCATCAATAAACTGTATTTCTTTTCCAGGGTGCGTTGTAGGTTTTCCTGCTGGATTGCAACATAACTGCTCAGCTTATCGGTTGATGTTGTGGTTGGTGTAGTGGAAACCGCCGGTGATGCTGCAACGCGATTTTCCTGCCCAAACGCAATAAAATCTTGCAGGCTGTCGATTTTCTTTTGGTAAGTTTCGCGTTCCTGTTGTATCCGACTATCAAAATCTGCTTGCTGTTGGGCCAGTTGCTGGCGCAAGGTTTGATGGTCTGAATAAAGCACTGCGTAATGTGCACCAAGCACCACAAGGACGATAATGAGAAGGGCACAAAATATTTTCATCTTTACCTCCGCAACGACGGATTCTTTATTATGGGTTTGAGGTAAATCTGACCGGAAAATTGCCTGGAATAGTAGGGTATTTGTTGTGTATATAAGTCCCGAATGGCGATTAGATTACATTTTCAGTTAGGCATCAAGCCTTTTGGTGGAAACATTGCAAGTGCAGTGTGAGCCCTTATCAGTTTTCCAACCGATGATCGTGGAATGGTAGCAGAAGGAAAAAGCTGGCCGCCGGGATGTACAGCCAGCGCTTAATTTACTTAACAATACGCGCAATTCTCCTGCGCCATAGGATTCCGCATAATCCCAATGCACCCAAAAGTAGCGGTGATGGTTCCGGTACACTTCTATATTCAAAAGTCAGGTTGTCGATAGTGGGACCTATGCGCAGTCCATAAAACGACGTTATACCCAGGCTATGAATAGGTTCGGCAGATTGAATTGAAACGAGTTCATTGGGAATGTAGGGCGTGCTGTTTGAGTTATTACCTCTCCACCCATTGGTTACTTCAGTAAAAAGAAGAGCGCCATTTTCGCCATAACCTCTAATAAATGACGCTTCACCTTTGGTGGGCGAATCAATATTGAAGCTCACGAAGTTGGGGAGTGTGCCGATGAAACTAATGCCAATATAATTATAGCCGGTCACACTCATCTCATGGCTTCCATCGGCGAGTTCATAACCCCAGAACCAATCGCGATCACCTGAGAAAATCAAACCTTTGGATGCATACTCATCATTAAGGTCATGCACACATGGAAGCCCTTCGGTATAGCATTCCCAAGAGTGCATCTCCGGCATTTCAAGGTCATTGAAATCTATAAAGGCGGCGTATGCGCTGTGGGATGCTGCCCCGATCGAAAATAAAAATATATTGGTAATAAAAACCAGGTATTTAACGTATTTCACCATGCATCTCCTTGTAGAAATGTTAATAAATTTTAATTGTTGAAATGTTTGTTGTACCTCAATAAAAATCCAGACGATTCTGTTCCTAACTGAAATTAATGCCGAGGTGGTTGTCACAATTCTTGTGGAATTGTAGCGATCTGGTGGCGTTGATTTAATTAAAGTAACGAGACGACAAAACAGCGATAGTCTTTTTTTATTTTTTGTCATAAAAGCCATGACCTATATTGTTAGATGCCAACGTAAGAAAGTCCGTATAAAAGTCCGTATATAAAGGGCCATCCTAATATCTATTTTATAATTTTAATTTCGTAACGCCCTGCAAACAAATTATGGTTTGATGGTGCGTTTACATTCCCTGATAACCGTGTTGTCACTTTAGAAGGAATGTTTACTATGAAAAAACCAACCCGATCCCTTCCGTTAATGCTTACTGTGCTATGTACTACCTTGGTTTTTAGCAACACATCTATATCGGCCGACGAAGATTTTGATTCTTTGGTGAAACGCCTCCAGGCCGACAAGCCGAAATTTGCAAAGCGACACCAAAATTTATTGAATGAGCGCTATGACATGTCAGACCGCACAATACAAGGTGCGACCATGTCGCGCGGGAAGCCCATTCAATCCGGTGTTCGGGTTAAGCTGCCGTCAGGGACATCCTGGGAGCAACTTGCAGGGCTTTCGCCTGAGGAAATTAAAAATAAAAACTTGTGGCCGGCCGGTTTCCTGCCATTGCCACACCCACACCACGAAGCCGGGGGCATGGTCTTTCCCAAATTCCTGATTGATGAAACTAAAAAACAGACGGATAGGGATTTAACCCGTTTTGATTTGGACTTTGACTTGCCAAATCATTTTTTACCGGAATTCCCCGCGCCTATTTATTTAACAACGCGACCGGACCTGGGCGATGTTTCGCAAGGCCAGTTAGTGACATTGAATAATTTCCATGCACTATTTAGGGATATCCTCAATCCAAAGCAACTGGAGGGGTTGCGTTTATTAGTCACACCTTTTCCGCAACAGCAATTTAATGCCACCCATGATCGGCGTAGTTTAAAGCCGCACCTGGGTGTTGCATGTTTGGATTGCCATGCCAATGGGCATACCAATGCAGCTACTCATACGGTGGGCGATATCCGCCCCAACGAGCATCGCCACAGGATTGATACACCAACACTACGCGGCGTGAATGTCCAACGCTTATTTGGTTCGCAACGCGCGTTGAAAACTGTAGAAGACTTTACCGAGTTTGAGCAGCGCGCTGCTTATTTCGACGGTTCACCAATAGATGCAACCTTTAAGGGAACCAATGTCCTTGAGCGTGGAAGCCAGGTACATTTCATGTCTGAGTTCCAGGCCATCCTCGATTTTCCTCCCGCGCCTAAACTGGATGTCTTCGGTAAGCTGGACCCCGCCAAAGCCTCTGAAAGTGAATTGCGCGGGCAAGGTATTTTCTTTGGGAAAGGCCAATGCGCAAGTTGCCATACTCCACCGTATTACACCGATAACCTGATGCACAATTTGAAAGTGGAGCGATTCTTCAAGGAAGTAACCATTAATGGCCGTAAGGCATCCGCCGATGGTCCCATCAAAACTTTTCCATTGCGTGGTATCAAAGATTCACCGCCTTACTTACACGATGATCGCTTGTTAACACTGGCGGATACCGTAGAATTTTTTAACCTGGTATTGGGCTTAAAGCTGGAACGGCAAGAGAAGGAAGACCTTGTTGCATTCTTGCTAACTTTGTAGTGTTTTTTTTTATTGGCTGTAATAAAAGCGATCAAATGATCGCTTTTATTTTTTTGTCCTATACCTATCCATGGAAGGGTTAATTTTTTACATTCTATTTGATCTTGAACGTTTCCATATTAGCGCAAAAATCCCTGGGATTAGCAAAAGGAATGGGGATGGTTCGGGCACCTCTTGCCATTCAAACGTTAAATTATCAATATCGGGTCCGAGGCGGTTATTGTATAAGGATGTGATGTTGATATGCGTTATAGCTTCAGGGGCATACAAAGAAATAAACTCATTCGGAATGTAAGGAGTTCCTTCATTTATACCTAATTGACCGGACGTGGTATGGGTAAACAAATGTCCGCTTTCGCTCCAAACCTCTATAAAAGATGCTTCATGATCCAGCGCTGAATTAATATTAAAGCTGATAAAGTTTGGCCGGATGGCGGTAAAACTGAAAGAAATTGTATTAATGCCTACCAACCTGTTTTGGTTTGATCCATCCGGCAAGGTTTTACCGCTTAGCCAATTGCTGCTACCGGAAAAAGTGAGCCCTTTTGATTCGTATTCGTTGCTGAGGATAAGTCCGCAGGGAGGAATATCCGTGGGGCAACCAAAGGGATTAAAAGGTGGTGCGACAATATCGTCGAAATCAATAAAAACTGCATAGGCATCAAGCGGTGCTATTCCAACGGAAAGTGTAAACATCACAGGCAGGACATTAAAACATCTGATGTATTTCGAAAACATACAGGTCTCCTTCAAATATGGAAGGCTTAACTGGTTATTTGCGCGCCAACTTCGTCCATGGTAATGCGCCTGGAAAGATGAGCAATAATTGCGCCCTAAATAAATTATTGAATAAATATAGAGCTTTAAATTTTTTATTGTCGATGAGAAATAATCTGAATGTTTCGAGTGTAAAGAAAATCGAATCACTTACTAACCTGGCGGCTCTTGAGATAACAAAAAGCCCGGCGATGGCCGGGCTTTTTCGAAATGATTAAGAATAAGTGGTTAAGAAAAAGGGGGGCGCTACATCCTCTCCATGACTTCAATCCCCAACAATTCCAGCCCTTGCTCAATTGTCCGGGCAACCAAATGGCACAGGCGCAAACGGCTGTCGCGAATTTCGGGCTCAATACCTTCTTTCAAGATTGGGCAGGCTTCATAGAAGGTCATGTAGAGGCTGGCGATTTCATATAAATAGGTACAGAGCAAATGCGGTAGTGCTTCGCGTGCAACTTGATCCAATACTTCGCTGAATTGCAGTAGTTTAATGGCGAGGGTTTTTTCCTGTTCGGTGCCGATAATGATGGTGTTTTGCAGGGATTCAGGTTCAACACCGGCTTTGCGGAAAATACTTTGTACGCGCGTGAACGCATATTGCAGATAGGGTGCGGTATTGCCTTCAAAGCTGAGCATGGATTCCCAGCTAAATACATAATCATTGGTGCGGGTTTTACACAGGTCTGCGTATTTCACTGCGCCTATACCAACCCTGCGCGAAATTTCCGCGATTTCTTCCGCCGACAATTCCGGATTTTTTTCGCTTACGACCGCACCTGCGCGTTCAATTGCTTCGGTTAATAGTTCGGCAAGTTTTACGGTACCGCCGGTGCGGGTTTTGAACGGTTTACCATCGCTGCCCATCATAGTGCCGAAGGCAAGGTGTTCAAGGCTTACGTTGTCAGCGACAAAACCGGCTTTGCGCGAAATGGTAAATACTTGCTGCATATGCAGGGATTGGCGCGCATCGATAAAGTACATAATACGGTCGGCTTTCAAGGTGTTTACGCGGTACCGCAGTGCAGCCAAATCGGTCGTGGCATAGAGGAATCCACCACCTTGTTTCTGGATAATCACGGGCGATGGATTGCCGTCTTTATCCGCGAGCTCTTCCAGGAATACGACTTGTGCGCCGTCGCTTTCCACCGCGAGCTGCTTATCTTGCAATTCCTTAACCAAGGGGGCGAGGTCATTGTTGTAAAAACTTTCACCGCGCACATGTTCATCGCGCAGGGTAACGTTAAGTTTTTCGTAAATCCCGGTGGAGTGGTGCAGGGAAATATCCTTGAATTGCTGCCACAGCTTCAGCATTTTTTCATCGCCGCCTTGCAGGCGCACAACATAATCGCGCGCTTTGTTAGCGAAGGCTTCATCATCGTCAAAATGTTTTTTGGCTTGCTGGTAAAAGACTTCCAGGTCTTTTAATTGCATTCCTGCGTCGCCATCAGCGCCGAGTTGCTCTTCCAGTTCGGCGATTAACATACCAAATTGGGTGCCCCAATCGCCGACGTGGTTTTGGCGAATTACCTTGTGCCCAAGGAATTCCAGCAGGCGCGCGAGTGAATCACCGATGATGGTGGAACGCAAATGGCCCACATGCATTTCTTTTGCGAGGTTGGGGCCGGAGTAATCAATCACCACCGTTTGCGGTTGTTCCGCGGTGCTGACTTGCAAACGTGCATCGTTCTGGGCATTGGCGATTTGTTCGCCCAGCCACTTGGGGTTAAGGTCAATATTAATGAAACCAGGGCCAGCGATTTCCACTTTTTCCGCAATGCCATCCAGCTCCAGCGCAGCTACAATCCGGGCCGCCAGTTCGCGTGGATTGGTTCCCATGGCTTTGGCGGCACCCATGGCGCAGTTGGCCTGGTAATCACCGAAACCGGCTTTTTTACCGGGAGCAATCAGGGCTGGCAGGTCGGCTGGTACGCCGCAGGCGGTCATGGCGGCACGGACTTTGTCGTTAAGTAAATCGCGGATATTCATAAATTCGGGGTCGCAGTTAGCTGGGAAGAGCCCATCGGGCGGTCAAAATAAGGTGGTGAATTGTACCTGCGCAGGGTGGGGGATGCCATGGGTTATGGCTATACTCAACCCACCCACGACAACTTCAACTTGCATAAGGATAAGAAAATGATCGAAAGCCCGATTCCACAGGTAGTGAGCCAGTTGCAAGATCGCATCCTCACCCTCAGCCTCAATCGCCCCGAACGGAAAAACGCCTTGTCGCTGGCGATGTATTCCGCGCTGGCGGAACTGATTTCCGCCGCGGATTCAGACGCGCAAATACGGGTGATTGTGCTTACCGGTACCGACGAATTTTTCACCAGCGGCAATGACCTGATGGATTTTATGAATGAGCCGCACATTCACGACAACCATCCCGTCGTGCGTTTTATAAATGCGTTGCGACATTGCTCCAAACCGGTAGTGGCGATTGTGCGAGGCCATGCTATCGGGATAGGCACTACCTTATTGCTGCATTGTGACCTCGCTTATGTCGCCGAGGATGCGCGCATGCAATTACCCTTTGTGAATCTGGGGTTATGCCCTGAATACGCGAGCAGTTATCTAGTGCCACGGGTCCTGGGCCAACAACAAGCGGCGGAGTTATTTTTATTGGGTGAGGCATTTTCCGGTGCGGAAGCAGCCAATCTTGGATTGGTCACCAAAGCGTTACCCTCAAATACATTAACGGAATATGCGTTTGCGAAAATCCAGCGCCTTGCGCAGCAGCCGCCTGCTGCGGTACGTCGCACCAAAGCGTTATTGCGCGCGGCAACGCAATCGAGCATTGATCAATCCTTGCAAGCCGAATATGCGGGTTTTGCGGAAGGTTTGGCCTCAGAGGAATGCAAAGAATCCGTGACGGCTTTTTTTGAAAAACGCGCACCGGATTTTTCACGTTTTTAATATTGGACATGCTGTAATTTTAGAGAGGCTCCCCATGGCGATTTCATTTGATTTCCGTAATAAAAATATTCTTGTGGTTGGCGGTACCAGTGGGATTAATCGCGGTATTGCGGAAACCTTTGCAAAAGCCGGTGCGCGTGTGGGTGTAGTGAGCCGTTCGCCGGAAAAAGTAGAGGATACTATACGGTCGCTCAAAAACCTTGGCGCGCCAGAGGCGACCGGGTTTGCTGCCGATGTTCGCGAAGCCGAAGCCTTAACATCCGGTATTGCGAAAATCGCTGGCGCCTGGGGCGCATTTGATGTGGTGGTTTCCGGTGCGGCGGGAAATTTCCCGGCATTGGCGATGGGGATGTCGCCCAATGGTTTTCGTTCCGTCATTGAAATTGATTTGCTCGGCACCTTCCATGTCATGCAGGCAATTTATCCGCACCTGAAAAAACCGGGGGCATCCATTATTAATATTTCCGCCCCCCAAGCCGAAATTCCCATGGCTGGCCAAAGCCATGTATGCGCTGCAAAAGCCGGTGTGGATATGATTACCCGCACGCTGTGCCTGGAGTGGGGCGGTGAAGGGGTCCGTATCAATTCCATTATTCCCGGGCCTATCGACAATACCGAGGGAATGAAACGCCTGGCTCCCACTGAAGCAATGCGCAGGGCGGTGACCAAATCGGTTCCGTTGCAACGTATGGGATCGACAGATGATATCGCGAATGCCTGTTTATTTCTGGCATCCGATTTTGCGGGTTATATCACCGGCGCCGTAATTCCTGTCGATGGCGGGTGGGCGCAGGGCGGGGTGGCAATGGTTGGCGCAGGGCTCGCAGAGATGCTAAAAAATATGCCAATTACCCGCTAATGGTGTCGTTATTTCCATAGGCAAAATTTTTTGTCGGTGACCGGCAGATTTTGTTGACTGCTTCGCAATTCTGCCGAATGAATGCACTTTAAATAGATTGCGCCTTTGCCATTCCGGGCGCAAGCTGCCTCCCGATAGCAAAATAACAATAATTGCGACGTTTTTATTTTTACCATAACAATAATTATGTGACGTTCTGTTTCATATCAAGGTTATTAAATTCGACGGTGTGAGAGCCTGATTCCATCATGGTTTCGCCAGGTTACGCGTTTTTCGTAACAGCCTGGAAGATGATGTGACTTACAATTCCAACCATTGTCTGTGGTTTTTTCAAAAAGGAAATGTCATGAAAAAAAATTCCTCCCAAAATAAATCATTGTTAAAAAAATCCCTGGCCATCGCTGGCATTGCCCTGTTTTCTACTTCTGCGTTTGCCTTATCGCTTCCGGTTTTACCAGCTTGGAAAGTTCAGGATGGGAAATTATTGGACCCTAATGGTAATCCTTTTATTTTTCGGGGCGTAACGGTTGAGCACAACCTCGCACCTGAGCGCGCACTGCAAGCGATCAGGGATGCAGCGGCCCTGGGTGCCAATGCGGTTCAGGTGGAAATCAATGGAAATATCTACCGCCAGGAAAGCATGATTACGGGGGCGCAATTAAGTGCGATTATCGATACATGCAAGGAAAGTAAACTGGTCTGCGTACTTGAGCCAAATGATGTTGCAGGTTATCCCGATGCGGCGGGAGCGGGTATCCCTGCTACGGCTGCAACATTTTGGACCTGGCCGGGTATCCGCGAAGCCATCCTCGGGCAGCACAGCTATATTATCCTGGGTTTTGGAAACCAATATTTAGGTGCTATGCATCCGCAAGAATATGTAAATCGCATGTATACATATCTTGCTGATTTTTCCTCCACGCCCTTAAACAATTTCGTCGTTATGGTAGACGGTAGTAATTGGGGACAGGACACTGACAAAGCGATGTTCGAACTTGCCAAACAATATTCCAGCAGCACTGCAAAACCCCAGGTGATTTACTCAGTGGATATGTTTGATGCTTACGTTAACCCCGAAACGGTACGTGAATATATTGCGAGTTACGCTGCTATCAAGGCGCCGTTGGTGGTAGGCGGATTTGCACCCGTGCCCTATTACCATCCGCATTTCGCCGGGCCATTACCATTGATCGCACCACGATTGCCTGCGGAATCGGTAATGCAATATGCGGAACAATATGGTGCCGGATATTTTGGTTGGGGTTGGAGCGGAAATAAAAATCCGGCATTGGATATAGTGTCCGATTGGAATTTGGCGCGCCTGACTAGTTGGGGAAATTTACTCTTTAATGATGTTAACGGCATTAAAGCAACTTCCAGGGTGGCGACACACTTTTCCAGTTCCAGTTCCAGTTCCAGTTCCAGCCAGGCGGCTAATCAACCCCCGGTCGCAGATTTTACCTGGGGTTTTTCGGCGGGATGCGGGTATGCAACATTTCGATTAACAGCACAGGGATCTTACGACCCCGATGGAGATCCATTGACTTACCAGTGGAGCACCCCAGGTGGGGGAGGGAGTGGTTACAGTACGCAAGTTACAATTCAATCCGGCGTGCCTATTTATATAACTTTGCAAGTGACTGATACAAAAGGGGCGAGCACTAGCGTAACCAGTAATCATGGGGTTTGGTATTTCGATAACTGTTCAAGCCGTTCTAGCTCCAGTTCCAGTGTGCCAATAAAAAGTTCCAGCGCTATAGCGGATTATTCCAGTTTTTCTTCGAGTTCAATGGCTCCATCAAGCACATCCTCAACATCGCGCAGTTCATCCAGCTCGGTAATACCCAAAGCGAGTTGCAGCTATGTAATTAATAGCCAATGGAGCAACGGTTTTACAGCGGCGATCCGCATTAAAAATACCACCACCACCGCAATCAATGGATGGAATGTCAATTGGCAATACACCGATGGATCAAAAATTACCGGTTCATGGAATGCCGCATTGAGCGGGAGCAATCCGTACACTGCAAAAAACGTTAATTGGAATGCGAATATCCAGCCCGGGCAAACCGTGGAATTCGGCTTCCAGGGAAGCAAGCCCGCAGGTAGCGCAGTGATACCGGTTGTGGGCGGAAATGTTTGTCAATAAAGAGGTTCCCCCTGCAAGCGGGGATCATTATTCCTTTCAAGGAGAGTTATATGAAAAATATAAATTCTATCCATAAAAAAATATCCATGGCTGTTGGTATGGCAGCCTTAACCTGTGCTATCTCGCCAATGGCGTCGGCGGATTGGTCCGTCCAGGGCACCCAAATCCTTGATCCCAATAAACAGAATTTTATTTATCGCGGTATCAGTTTGGGCGAGTTTACCTCGGTGACACCATTGTTGTTCTTGCAGCGCGATCTTGCTACAACGGGTGCGAACGCGATTAAAGTACCGGTGTATTCGGGCACTTCTGCAGCAACGCTTGAGGCCTACCTTAAATTGTGCAAGGAAAACAAATCGGTTTGTGTATTTAGCTACATGGGGGCTTATGGCTATACGGATTCGAGCGCCCAGGACAACCCAGTCAGCATTCCGCAATATTGGTTGTCACCGGACATTAAAGCGGTGCTCGATGCGAATAAGGATTATGCAATTATTAATATCGCAAACGGACCCACAGGCAACTCGATTACCGCTTCGCACTACCTGAGTTTTACGACGCAAATGATTTACTTTATGCGCCTTGGTGGTGTGAAAAACCAACTGATGATTGACGGAGGAAATTGGGGCCAGGATTGGGAAAGGTATATGCTCAATAATGCGGAGCAGATCCTGGCAACTGATACGCTAAGGAACCTGTTTTTTTCTGTGCACATGTACGAGGCCTATAATGATCCTGTGGTAATACGTGAATACCTGCAAGGTTTTATTGATAAAGGATTGCCTATAGTCGTGGGTGAATTCGGGCCAAAATCCCGTAAACGTGTTCGCGAATATCAAAACCCCTACGCCCCCAATACCGACGTTGCGGAAGATTCAATCATGGCAATAGCCCGGGAATTGGGTGTGGGTTATTTGGGCTGGAGTTGGAATGCGAATCCCGAGGGATTTTCCGAATTAAATCTGGTAGACACCGCTAACCCTAACCTGTTAACCCCTTGGGGGGATTACCTGCTAAATAGTGCAAATGGTATTAAGGCCACTGCCAAGCTGGCGACGCATTTTGTAAACAGCTCATCGAGTTCCAGCGCAACCAGCAGCACAATGAGCAGTGCTTCCAGCAGCGGTGAAAACCGGCAGCCCTATGCGATTATCACATCGCGTGTTGTGCAAGAGCGTTGCGGTTATGTATATGCCAATGCTACCGCTGTTGAATCCACTGATCCGGATGGCGATGCGTTGTCTTATGAATGGGAAATTTATAATTCCTATTCCGGTACCTATGAGTATAAGTCCGGCGAGGAAATTACTTTCTCAATGCGCCCGCTAATACATTATACCTTTACTCTCTATGTCAGTGACGGGCGCGGGGGGAGAAGCACGGCGAGCAAAACTTTATACCATTCCTATTCTGATAATTGCATCGGCTCCAGTTCTTCGTCGTCGACTCGTTCGCTCAGCAGTTCTTCCGGCACCACTACGAGTTCATCCATACCATCCACCAGTTCTTCCAGTTCTATTCGGCCATCAAGTATGTCCAGCTCTTCCCGCAGTTCCTCCAGTGCGGCAGTAACCAGGGCCGTTTGTAGTTACCATGTACAGAGCCAGTGGGGCAATGGATTTACCGCTTCAATTCGCCTCAAAAATATTACCAATGGGGTCATCAATGGCTGGAGTGTTAATTGGCAGTACCCGGATGGATCGAAAATTACCGGTTCATGGAACGCCGCGTTGAGCGGCAGCAATCCGTACTCTGCAAAGAACGTCAGTTGGAACGCAAATATCCAGCCCGGGCAAACCGTGGAATTCGGTTTCCAGGGAAGCAAACCGGCGGGTACGGCGGTAATTCCTATCGTTAGTGGCGATATCTGCCAATAAAAAAAATCGCTGCGTATGCAGCGATTTTTTTTATCATTTTTCTCCATCAAGCTCAACACGTATAGCAATAAAACTATCGCCAAAGTCTGTACCAAATACTTTTGCCCGTTTTCCGTCGGCAACAGTGAAAAATGCGGCGGCATCCAGCGGGTTTCCATCCTGGTCGAAGAAATCCGTATCGCCATCGGTGGAAATTTCCCGGCCAAATAATTTAAATACATTTCCATTGATGCCGGTGATAACGCCCGTCATTTCGCGTTCGTTAAATACCCCTTGGTTTTCTTCGCGTTCAATTTTGGTAGCGATAAAACCGGCATCAGCGGAATAGCCCGTCACTTCCACGAAATCGCCAATCTGTAAGCTTGAAAAATTAAATCGTTTAACACGGCTGCGCCCTTTGTCTTCGTAACGGGTTGAGACGGTTGTGCGTATGCTGGAACCCTCTACCTCCAGTATGCCTGTGATGATGCCGGTATCACTGAGGGTGTTGATACCGGTAACCTTACCCGCAATCCTGTTATTGATTTTGCGTTCAAATTCGATTTTGTTTGCCAGTAATTTTCCGTTACCGTCCACTTTGCCTTCGACTTCCACTGCAAGTTCCATCGCCAGGTTGCCGGCATTACCATTTTCATAGCGGGTTTGCGCATTGGTAGTCACGTGAATTCCCGCCACATCAAAATCTGTCGTGGAAACAAAGCGGGTGACATAACCCTCGACCGAGGCTGAGCTAATGCCTGCTGAAAATTCCGTTGCTATAGCCTTGACCTGTGTCGCTTGCAACAATTGGTTGTCGCCCAGGGTACCGCGCGCACTGATAAGTAAACCATTACGCAAGTTACGGCTACCCAAATCAAGGTTTGCACCTGCATAACTGACGCGCTGGTGATTCAGCACGAAAGTCATATTCACGGAATTCAATTCATTTACAAAACCGACCAGTTGTTGCCGGGCGTTTTTGGCAAGTTCCACGCGTGTGGCACTGATGCTGCCGTCGGCTGCGAGCGAGCCACTGACTAAAATAACTGTGCCCGGATCAAGGCCCAGAATGCTGCGCGGAGAAATCGCGACATCAAAAATGGTGTCGTTATTGATTTTTATAACCTGGTCCATAACCACCAGGGAATTTTTGTTTTTCCTGGAAATGGCGCCAATGATGTTGGGAGTGAATTCAATTTTATCCGCTGTGGCGGTGCCATTATCGGCAATCTTGCCGGTCATGCTGACCTGGTAACCCGTTTGCAGGTTATCCTCCGTTGCGATTTCTCCGTTAATAAGGATTTGCGCCTTATCGGAGTTGTAGCGGACCCCATTGACAATCACACTGCCGAATCCATCAATAGTACCGGTGGTGCTGACTGCAACCGGTGCGCCGCTACCATCAATGCCGGAAATTCCACCGCCGCCGCTTGAACCGCCGCAGGCGATCAATACCAGCGCGCTAACCAGCGCCGTTGAATTGGCAATAAAACGAGTCATCTATTGGCTCCTTTTTCAGAATCCGGTTCGTCGGGTTCTGGCTCGATGGGATTACTGAATAAATACGTACCCACTCCCATGCGCACAAGTGTGCCACCAGGGTCGGTTCCAGGTTGTTCGTGTTCGCTGAGCCAGGCGTCGATTTTTTCGAGGAATGCCTGGCCTTCCTGTTCAACAAATTCGCGGAATGCGGTCAGGTTTTCCGGTGCCATGTGGGTGTTGCTTGCCCGGCGTTCAAAGCGCAACGGTTGCTGTTTGTTCGCTTTATAGAGGTTGTGATGCAATGTGTTGCCCAGGTCACTGATTACACTGCCGGCGCGCAAGAGGGCGCCGGGGTCAGATTGGGCGGGCACAAAATAGCGTTTGGTGGCGATAACCTTTCCTTCCGGCGTATCTTCCACCACGCCCACCCGTTTTAACTCCTTTAGCAGCGCGCTGGCTGGGAAATCACCGCCATAACGGCGTGCGAGCAGCGCAAAACTTTGCACTTCGCCCTCGATACCTAGGGGCAGGGGATTATTCGCCGCATCGCAAAAGTCCGGGTCCTGGTGCCAGGCGGAGAGCAGGCGGGTCAAGCGATCCTGGTGTTGTTGATTGTGCTCACCTTCGTGGGTGTTATTCAGCGATTCCTTGATGCGTGCAACTTCCTTGCGGTCAATACCGGTAAGCATGGCAACGCGCGCAAGATTGGTTTGGCGGCCGCGCAAGCCGAATTCTTCCGAGGCGACTTGTACGTAAATCTGTTTGCAGATGGCAATTAAATCTTTATGGGTAACACCATTGCGCAGCAAAATCCCGATGATCGGCTCCATCAGTTGCCGGCAGGCGGACAAGGCGGTGTCTTTCGGTGTACGCATAATAATGTTGGTGCCAGGGCACTCGTAAAGGGGCGGTGAAATGTAACAGAAAACCACTCGCCAAAAAACGCGTTGATATAAACCGGTAGTCCAAAACCAAAAAACCCCCGCGCACCGTGGGGCCAGTGTGCGGGGGAAGCTACCTAGACGGTTTTTCTATGGCGGATCAATTACTCAAGTTCAATTCTCAGTGCTACCGCGACGCCGTTTTGGGTCAATCCTTTCACCGCCAGGGTTTTACCCAGGGCAGTCGCAAAGAAATCTTCCAGCGATGCAAAGCCCTCAATATGAGTCAGTGCATTGACCTGGATAACTTGCCCGGCAACGGTGACAGTGCCATCGCCAACGGCCTCAACTATGCCATCCACCTCCAATTTCCAATCATCATCGCCAAACGCGTGGGGATTATGGCGTTCCACACGGGTGGCGATATTGCGTTCGGTAGTGGTTGCGGTAGCCGCGATTTTGTAGCCGCGCACATGGATGGTGTCGCCGGTGGCTAAATCGGCCAGGTCAAAGAGACGTACCTTGGCGCGGCTGCGGTCGTTAAAGCTGGTGTCTTCGTTCACTTCAAAGGCCATGCCATTAACCGTGAAGGTCTGTGCGGCCTGGTCTATCGCATCGACCAACCCTTTCTGGCTGATTTTGGCTTTGTAATTAAGTTTGATTTTTTGGGCAACGAGGTTCTGGTTTGCATCCAGCTCACCGTACACCTTTACCTGGGTACCTAGCTGCAAATCCTCGACATTGCCGCTGTTAAAGCGGGTTGAGGTAGTGATCAGTACAACCGTTTCCTCGATTTTAAAACTGTTGCCATCGATCAACTCGGTCACGGGACCGCTCAGGGTTAACAGGTTCCAATCCTGGTCCTCATCTTCGTGGTGTTTGAAGCCAAGGTGGCTGGGGTGGATATGGCCGATAGCTACAAGGGTATCGGCGGCGTAACTGCCAATCACACGTACTTTTAACCCGTTTTCGAGGGTTGCGCCGCGCAGGGCAGCGAGGGTGGCTTTGCTGTAATCAACCAGGGTGCCATTGATGGTGAACGTCATGGCAGTGGTATCCAGGTTTTCAATGTCGCCTGTCAGTTGGAATTTATCCGCCGGTGAAGCATTTTTTACATCCACGCGGGTAGCGACAAGGTTGCCCTCGGCATCGGTGTAGCTACTGACCTTAATGATATCGCCCACCTTTAACTGGTCGGCGGTCATGTCATCGTCAAAAAAAGTATCGGCGGTAATCAAAATGGTTTGGCCGAGGGCCACCAGTACACCGGCGGTGAGGTCGATGCTGGAAATAGGACCGACCAACTGGGATTCGCCTTCCAGTTTAGTGGCGGTACCGTGGATGCCATCGCCATTTACCTTACCGGTAATCCGCACGATTTGGCCAATTTTCAAATCGGATTCCACCAGGCTTTCGCCGTCAATTTCGATGGCCGCATTTTTCACATCAAAATGCACACCGTTAACAATCACGCTGCCGAAGCCAGTCACCATACCTTGGGTGAGTTCGGCTTGGGGAGTGGTAGCAGAAGGGCCGGGATTGTCGGCGCTATCGCTGCTGCCGCCACAGGCGGCTAACAACAGGCTCAGTAATAAAGGAGAGATGTGGGAATATTTCATTGTGAATACCTCGCGTGAATCACCTGACTGATCGTTAGGGTGCATACTATTCCATATTTGGTAGTTTAATTACCAAATATGGCATTTTTGTGCGAGTGTTCAAATTTTTATAATCTTGATTCCAAATAAAAAACCCCGGTTTTCAGGCCGGGGTTTTATATATGGATGAGGCGGGTGTCAGCGGATTTTTACAAGGAACATTGCGGGCCACTGTTTACCGGTGATCCAGAATGCTTTACGCGCCGGGTCCCAGGCGATGCCATTAAGCACTTGTTCGCTGTTGTCCAGCTTCACCCGTGTTTTAAGGGCGGCAAGGTTGAGCTGCCCCACCACCTGGCCGCTATCCAGGTCAATTTTCACAACCCGGTCGTCGTGCCAGATATTTGCCCACAGGAATCCGTCGGCGTATTCCAACTCATTTAATTGGGTAATTTCGCGATTGCCATCTTTAACGACGAGGCTCTTGATGACACTGAAGTCCTTCGGATCATGGATATAAATGGTCGCGCTGCCGTCACTGCGGATCAGTGTTTTGCCATCGGTAGCCAGGCCCCAGCCTTCGCCGGCATAGCCCATGCTTTTTTCGTAGTTCAAGGTGAGTTTGTCATAAACCAGCAAGGTTTTTTCCATCCAGGTCAGCACATAAAGCTTACCGTCCAGCAGCGCTACTCCCTCGGCAAAATAATTGCCGGGGATGGTTTGTTTTTGGGTGAAGGGAGCGGAGATTTTGGCCCAGGTGCTCGCAGGTTCCTTGATGGGGTAGGTCACCAACATGGATCGGTTGTAAAGCCCGCTGGTTTCATAAAAGTCATCGCCATCTACCAGCAAACCCTGGGTAAATAAAATTGGCTTATGGGTTCGCTCGGCAACAATTTCATAGGAGAGTTCTTCGGCAGCAACGGCAGTTGGAACCCATAGGTTCGTAAACAATAACAGGCTAGTGCACAATAGCGAACGGGAAATGGATTTTTTGAACATTATGGTTAGCAACATTTATTACGAAAAGGCGCACATCATGAAGCGTTTGCGGTCGTTTGTCAGTATCACCCTGATAGGTGGTTTGTTGGTTATCTTGCCCATGGCGATCTTTGCCTGGCTGGTGGATTGGTTGTTGGGCCTGGTGCATGCGCTGGTTCAACCGCTTAGCCAGTGGTTGGTCGAGCAAACCACCTTTACTAATTATGTGGCCGATATCCTGGGCGTTTTGTTATTGCTAACGGGTTGTTTCCTGATTGGTTTGTTTATCAAAACCAGCGTGGGTGAATGGGTGCATGACCAGATGGATGCCTGGTTAACCCGCCTTGCGCCGGGTTACAAAACTATTCGGGAAGTCGTGACCCAACTGCTGGGCGGGGAGGGCAACACCTCCTTGTTAAAAGGCGACGTCTGTCGCGCTTATATCATGGGACGCGCTGCCGGTGTATCAGTGACGGCGATTGTCACGGCCAAACATGCCAATGGGGATTTCACCGTCTATGCCCCAACCGCGCCGATTCCGACATCCGGGTTCGTTTATCATTTATCGGCGGACTGTGTGGATATGCTGCCGCACGTGAGTGTGGAAGAAGCAATGCGCACTGTGATCGCATGCGGTAGTGGCTCCCAGGTTATATCCGAGTTCCCGAAAGCCAGGCTGTAATAAAGAAATACAAAAGGCCGTAACCGGCCTTTTGCGCATCCTGTTATCACTCCATAGTTTTTTGTTAATCCGCCTTCTTTTTTGTTTTCGGTTTGGTGCCTGCTTTATCCCCCTTAAGGACTACCGGTTTATCTTTGGTGAGGGTTTTTGCTGGTTTGTCCGCGCGGGTGGAAATGAGGGATACCTCAACGGGCGGTAACTTTGGATTCTCGCCGCGCTCGCGGCTTTCCACATAACTCAGCGCATCACTTACGGCTTTGCTGACTTTGCTTTCAATTTCGGCCATATCCTGCGGCGACATAAAAAAGGTCATATCCACATCGTGGCGGATGTAACGCGGCGGCAAGCGATTCAGGGCAACGCAAGCCACATCGGCCAGGAAATCCCGGTCGCCTTGTTGTACCCGTCCACTTTGGTCATATACCTCTTGCACTACCAGTCGTTCGTAATAGTTATGCAGGAAATCCACGTCGTCGTCGAGAATATACCGGTGGTTAGTTAGCATGGGCTTTGCCTCTCTCGGCTATTTTTCACGGATGCAAAGAGTATAGACGCTGCTAACGTTTATTCTTGATTAAATCCCGAATTAAAAACCGCGCCGGGTTCAGGGCATTTAACAGTTCGCGGGGAATAGGTGGGGGCTCGCAATTGATATGGGCGGCAAGTATTTCAGCACACAGCGGTGTATAAGCCAATCCGCGTGAGCCGTGGCCGACATTGATATATAAACCGGGCAGATATTTGCCAGTATCGGGAATAAATGCCTTGGCGTTTTTGCGCAAGGGCGCAAAGTGTTTCAGCATTGCGCTCTCGTCAGCTACCGGTCCTACTGCGGGCAGATAATCCGGCAAGGTACAACGAAATGCGACACGTCCGTTTAATAATCCCAAATCAAGGTTTTTCCATTCATCAATAAAACCTTGCAACGGTGTGCGCAAATTTTCCAGATTGGTGTGATGGTCTTCAATGCGCAAATCCATTATTTCATTTTTCAAATTAAACGTTGCGCCCGTGCAATGTATGCCGTTCGTGGCGGGAGCTATGTAACCTTCACTACAGACAACAGTTTTAATTTTTTCACTCGTCGATGTTGCCGGTAAATAAGTAATTTGGCCGCGGATGGATTTAATAGGCAAGTGTTGTGTTTGGGTAAAGCCCTGGGCGTGACGCGCATTGGCAATCACTACGACGGGCGCTTGTAATTCCGGATTATTATTGACACACCATTTCTCCCCATTGCGCTGGATTTCCAACACCTCCACTGCGGTAATGACATTGATACGCGGGTGATCCACTAAATGGCGGCAAAGTTGGGCAGGGTTAATCCAGCCCGCGCCAGGAAAATAAAGTGCGTCCTGGGCCAGGGGTATACCGGCGATTTCACTCGCCTGGCGAGCGGAAACAAATTGTACCAGCTCATCGGCTGTGGAAAATTTCTCGCGCAATTGCGTTTGTAATAATTGTTCAGAATCGCAATAGGCTAATTGCAATACACCGGTTTTATTGCCGATATCAGGCCACCGGTTGGCATAAAACGATTGCGCGAATTGCAAGCTGGCTACATTAAATTCCGCCTGGGCTTCCTCCTTGTGGGACAGCTTGGCATAAAGGACACCTTGCGGATTGCCGGACGCTTCCGCCGCGATGGACGACCTGCGTTCAACCAGGGTGATACTCCAGCCGCGTTCGGCAAGTGCGCGTGCACTGGTACAACCTGCAAGACCCGCGCCGATGATCAAGGCGTGCCGGTCACCGGGTTTTTGCAGGTTGCTCGCAATTGTCCAGGGAGATGGAAATGCAGAAAAACTTTTGTACGCGGGTTGCGGGTAGAGATAATCCCGGCTGTCCGCCGGCATTGACGCTTTCAACATGTCGCGCTTGCGACCGAAGCCCGCGACTTTTTTAATATCGAAACCCGCGAATTTTAATCCTTTTTTTACCGGGGCGGCTGCGCTGAAAGTGGCGGCAGTTGTGCCAGCGTTACTTAATAGGCGGATGCGGGAAAATAAATCCTCGCTCCACATTTGCGGATTTTTAGCCGGGGCAAAACCATCCAGGAACCAGGCATCAACTTTAACGGAGTGAAGTGAATGGATCGGGTCAGGGCTGGCCAGGAGTTGCGCGAACCCTTCGGCAGCATCGTTAATAATTAATGTTAACTTAATCCTGCCATCCATAAAGCTCAAACGGTGAAAGCCTTGCCCAACGATGCAGGGGTAAGCAGCAACTAATGGTTCAGATAAAAATGTTAATTCCGGCCAGAGCCCCAGTGCGCGAATCAAATCGGTTTTCCGGAGCGGGAATTTTTCCACACTGACAAAATGTAATTGCGAGGTGACTGGCGCAACCTTTAGCCATAAATCCCAGGCCGCCAAAAAATTCAGGCCCGAGCCGAAGCCGGTTTCAGCAATAACGAATGTATTGCCCGGGATGAGTTGGCCCCAGCGCTCTTGCAGTTGGTTATGCTGTAAAAAAACATGGCGCGTTTCGTCCAGGCCGTTGGCGCGGGAAAAATACACATCACCAAACACATTGGAGAGGGGTTGCCCATACTCATCCCAATCTAACCGGGCGTACTCAACCTGCCGATCATCACTCACAAAGCAAACTCTTGCAGAACTTGCGCACACCACTGCTGGATACGCGCATCACTTAATTGGAATTCATTTTCTTCATCCAGTGCCAAACCCACAAAATATTTTCCGTCAGGGGTGAGGGCTTTGGATGCTTCGAACTCATATCCTTCGCGCGGCCAATAACCGCAGGGAATCGCACCGCGATGAATGAGCTTGCTGTGTAAATAGCCCATCGCGTCCAAAAACCATTCGGGATAACCGACCTGGTCACCCAAACCGTAAATGGCAATTTTTTTTCCGCCCAGATCCAAAGAATCCAACTCATCCCAAATTTCTTCCCAATCCTCTTGCAGCTCACCGTAGTCCCAGGTTGGAATGCCGAAAATGAGATAATCATAAAATTGGGTTTGGATAATAGGTGTATCCGCGATATTAAAAAAATCTATCCGGTCCTCACCGATACATTTGCGGATTTTTTCGCCTGCCATTTCGGTGTAACAGGTAGAACTGCCGTAAAACAATCCGATGGTTTTGGTATCACTCATAGCATTCACTTAAATCAGTTGCGCCCAGCCTTGTATCCAATTGCGTGCCAGGGTGGCGGGGTCGTCACCGCTGCTCGCGTCAATTACCAGTGGCTCACCAATACGAATTGCACCCAGGTCTTCAAAGGCGGCATCCAGGGCTTTACCCGCTTCGTTAAACGTGGTGTAACTGCTATCCCCCAGGCTGATTACCCCGTAACGGCGCCCGGCGATGCGCGGGTAATCCCGGGTGAGGTGTAAATACAGTGGCTGGATGTTATCCGGCAAATCCCCGGAACCGGTATTTGAGTGGCACAGCAGGATAATCTCTTCAGGGTCACGCGCCAGGTCTTCCGCGCGGGCGTAAGTGTTAAGTGACACCTCATGGCCCAGGTTGCGCAATTCATCGCCAACCAATTCGCCGACCTGTTCCGCCGCCCCGTAAACACTACCGATAAAAATTTGGATTTTGCTCATCAGCTTTTCTCATTTCACCTTAAACCGGAAGTGCGCCAGCATACCCTAACTGGCGCCAGGCTTCATAAACCATAACGGCAACCGCGTTTGATAAGTTCATACTCCTGCTGTTAGCCACCATGGGAATACGCAACACCTGATCAACGGGTAGGGATTCGCGAATGCTCGCCGGCAACCCGCGTGATTCCGGGCCAAACAGTAAATAATCGCCCGGTTGAAATTGCGGGTCGCTGTGGCAGCGGGTGCCCTTGGTGCTCAACGCATAAATCCGTGCCGGTTTTTCGGCGTTGACAAATGCGTTCCAGTTGGTGTGGATCCGCACATCCTGGGTTTCCGCATAGTCCATGCCGGCGCGCGTAACGCTCTTTTCATCCAGGCTGAACCCCAAGGGCTCAATTAAGTGAAGCTGGCAACCGGTGTTAGCTGCTAATCGAATGATATTTCCCGTGTTGGGGGGAATTTCCGGCTCAAAAAGAACTATGTTCAACATTTGGCGTTTTTACCCTTTATGGTCTATGTTTTTTGGTAATCGTTATGTTTCCGGCGTCAATTATAAGCAAGTGTTATTAATTTCCCTTGCACAATTTTTCAGCTGGCTATTCACACTCTTTATCCGGGTATTTGGAAGCGAGAATCAGCTCTTGAACGCAATTGCGGAAAAAATAACCAGGGTTTTGCGCGGCAGCCAGCGCCAAAACCAAATAGTGGGTGTTGATTTTACTCCCGAAGGCGTTGCTTTTGCGCATATCCGACGTCCCGCTGCACAACAACCACTGTTACTCCATTGTGATTTCATTCCAGTGGAAGCAGGCGTCGAACCCGCTGAATTATTGCGTGGCCGTTTAGCAAAAATAGGCGTGCAACGTGTGCCTTGTAACCTGGTGATGGGAACCGGTAACTACCAACTTATTTTGGGCGAAGCGCCGAAAGTTCCGCAGGAAGAATTGGCGGAGGCTTTGCGTTGGCGCGTGAAAGACTTAATCCAATATCCCCTTGCGGAAGCGATTGTAGATGGTTTCTTTTTGCCGGAGGACAGCGCGCGGGCCGGCAATCGAATGGCTTATGCGGTAGTGGCGCAACGCAGGCAAATTGAAGCGCAAGTCAGTGCAGCGAAAACGGCGGGCCTTGAGTTAAAAAATATCGATATTCCCGAATTGGTTTTGCGCAATTTAGCCGAGACCTGTTGTGATACCAAACGCGGTGTGGCGATCGTCAAATTGCACCAGGGCGGCGGCAGCTTGCAAATTATTCGCGATGGCAATTTATATTTGGCCCGCCAGTTTTCGCTCGCTTATAACGCGGGCCTGCTCGATGATTTGCCCGGCGATGCGCTGGTGTTGGAATTGCAACGTTCGCTGGATTATTTCGAAAGGCAAATGCGCCAGGTTCCGCCGAGCCATGTTTACCTGTGCGGTGAAAACGTTACGAACGACAAAATCACGCCGGAAATTCGCAATTCACTGGCTGTCAGCATCAATTTGCTCAATTTGGAAAATGGTTTGCAGCTGAGCGATGCAATTCCCGAACATAGCTTGTCCTTATGCTTGCATGCGATTGGTGCCGCTTTGCGCCAGGACCAGGTGGGGTAGGCCATGCAGCAAATTAATTTATATTTACCCGAATTCCAACCGAACCGACAGCCGTTACGCAGTATTCATATGCTGTGGGGGCTTGTCGCTTTTATTGTGTTGCTAATGCTCGTCAGTTTTTTTTCTGCGCAGCACAATCGCCAGCGAACTGATGATGTGGCCCGGCAGCACCTGCAACTGGAGCAGTTAAAAGCCCGCGTTGCGCAGTTGGAGCAGCAACGTCCTACAGCCAACCTGGCGGAGCTGGATGCGCAATCGCTACAGCTTGCGGAAGAATTGCAGCGCCGCGAGCAAATTTATAACGTGATTGTTAATAAGGATCTGGGCAATAACACCGGTTTTTCTGCACATCTGCGTGCACTCGGCCGCCAATCGCTGGACACAATAAGCCTTGAGGCCTTCTCCTTATTAGCGGGTGGCAATTACCTGGAATTTGCCGGGAAAACCCACTCGGTTGACCAGGTGCCTTTGTACGTCCAACGCTTGCGTTCGGATCCGGCGTTTTCACAATCCGGGTTTGGCGTGTTGAACGCCGAGCCGCAAGATAAATCAACAGGTATCTTCGAATTTTCGTTAGCGAAACAGACTGGTGCCATAAAGCAGGATGATTCCAGGACGGCAGTTCAAACATTGATAGAGATGAATGCCGGGCCCGAAGATCAAAACCAATCGCGAGGACCAAATTGATGTCGAACGCGATTCAGCAACTGATGGAAAAAATCGATAGCCGCGTTATGCGTGAGCGCGTGTTGATTTTTTTAAGCCTCCTCGCGGTTGTTTTCGTATTGTGGAATTTCCTGGTACAGGGTCATTTTGACAAGCAGCGGGAAGCCCTTGTGCTCGAAGCGCAACAAATCGGCAGTGAACAAAAAGCCCTTGAGTCTCGTGTTACGGAGTTAACACTCGCCCTGGCCAATGACCCTGCCATCGCGCGTAAAAATGAAATTGCACATCTAAACCAGCGCATCACGGAAGTGGAAACACGCTTATCAGGTTTGTCGCAAGGGCTGATTGGTGTAGCCCAATTACCCAAGGCATTGGAGGATGTATTACAAAAAACAGCGGCGGTAAACGTACTGCAAGTACGCACTTTGCCTGTTGATGAGTTGCGTTTAACTAACAGTGCATCAGGTGAAATTGCCAATTCCCCTGCATCAAAAGACACAGGCGGAACGGGCGTGTATAAGCACGGGGTTTTGATTCGTGTCAGTGGGAGTTACCAACAACTTTTGCAACTCCTGACCGATATTGAAGCCTTGCCATGGCGGTTTTATTGGGAATCGCTGGATTATCGTGTGACTGAATACCCCGATGCAACCATCAATATCCGCGTATTTACGCTCAGCTCAGAGGAGGGGTCGCTAGGTGTATAAATGGTTAATTTGCGTCACTTTTATTTGCGCGAGTATTAAACCCTTCGCGGAAATTGACAGCGGTAACGAAATTCGTGATCCGACAACGCCGTTGGGATATGTCGCTCGCGATTTGGCGGATGTGCCGGAGCAAAATTTTGAGCTGGATTCGGTACTTATTGGTTCGCACCGCAAATTGGCAATCATCAATGGCAATAGCCTGCGTGAGGGCCAGCTGATACCGGGCAGTAGCGGGATAAAAGTGCGGAGCATACTGCCGCAAAGAGTTATTTTGCAGCAGGGCGGTAATATTTGGTCAATCACATTGTCACCTGATGTGATTAAAAGACATTAATTGATGCGGGATCTAATTGAGGCAGTGACAATGCTCACCAGACTTGAACAGAAAAACGGTGTAATCCAGCGCCCTATAACAAAAATCGCTGCGGTGTTTTTCGCATCACTCCTGGTTGCCTGTACTTCCAGTGATGCCAACAAAAAATTACTCACTGAAGATGCGATGGACAAGGTGGTAGCGCAGCAAGGGGAACAAAAAAAATCACCGGCATCTGTGCCATCCGACGTTAGCAAGACATTGCTGGACAACCAGGCAATCGCCTCGGGCGGTTCTCTAAAAAACACTGGTGACCGTTTTGATGTGTCGGTTCGGAATGTGCCCGCCAAGGCATTTTTTCTGGGGTTGGTAAACGGCACAGGGATTAACCTGGTTGTTCATCCCGAAGTGGATGGCAGCATAACCCTTGATTTAAAAAATGTTACGGTGGATGAAGTATTGCGCGTAACGCGTGATATCTATGGTTACGAATTTAAACGGGATAGAAATATCTATTCCGTTTATGCCAATGCTTTACGTACCGAAGTGTTTCAAATCAATTATCTTGATGTCCAACGTGTCGGCGTATCCGATACCAGCGTCTTAATCGGGCGAGCGCAAACATCTGGAAATAATTCCAATGGAAACTCCGGTGGCAACAATACCGCTAATGAAAACGCCAACCTCCTGGCGATGATTCAAAATGCGACCCAAGGCGAAAATAACAACGGGGGTGGCGCCACTGGGTCTGCTTTGACACCGGGTTCACGGGTACAAACGCTAAACCGCACCGATTTCTGGTCTTCACTGGAAAATACTGTTGTCTCCATTATTGGTGGTGAAAACGAGGATCGTTCGGTCATTGTTACTCCGCAAGCGGGAATGATTGTGGTAAAGGCCATGCCCAATGAATTAAACGCGGTGCGCGAATTCCTTGAACGCTCTGAGTTGAGTGTAAAGCGCCAGGTAATCCTGGAAGCAAAAATCCTGGAAGTACGTTTAAGCGAAGGTTTTGAAGCGGGCATTAATTGGGGGGCTATAAGCGGGCAAATTACCGCCGCCAAAAATCTCCAGGATGGATTCCTGTTGAATACCGATGGGGCTTCACCTGTGGATGAGTTCAGATCGCTAACGCGTACATTTACCTATACCGACAGTGCTGGAAATTTGCAGACTGTGCAGGTTCCTGCCCGCGAAAAAGTAGGTGGGACGGTCGCGGGGTTAATTCAATTAACCGATATCACAAAACTGCTCTCATTTCTGGAAACCCAGGGCACTGTACAGGTTCTCTCCAGCCCGCGCGTATCGACAGTGAATAATCAGAAGGCCGTCATCCGTGTCGGCTCGGATGAATATTTTGTTACCGGAATTTCAAGCAATACCACTTCCAACGCCGCATCCATCACCAGCACTCCAAATATCGAATTGTCTTCTTTCTTCAGCGGAATTTCGCTGGATGTGACTCCACAAATATCTGAAAGCGGCGAGGTTATCCTGCATATCCACCCTGTCGTCAGTGAAGTGACTGACCAACAAAAGGTATTCACTGTTGGTGATGAAGAATTTGCATTACCCCTGGCGTTGCGTGGGGTCCGTGAGTCCGACAGCATTGTAAAGGCGGCTAACGGCCAAGTGATTGTATTGGGCGGATTGATGACGGAATCTTCAAATGTAACGGATGGCAAGCGGCCTATATTGGGCGATATTCCCGGTGTAAACGCGTTGTTCCGTACTAAAAATAAATCCAAAGCCAAAACTGAACTGGTTATTTTATTGCGCCCGATAGTGATCAATCAAAATACCTGGGACGCGCAGATCAGTGAAGTGCACGAAAGTATGCAACGTATGGGCGAGGCCTATAGAAACAAATAGCGGCACACCAGTCCGTAGCGAGGTTTCCCATGTATCGTCAACATTTCGGTTTGAAGGAGCATCCCTTTTCATTAACCCCGGATACCCAATTTTATTTTAACAGCCAAAGCCATCGCGAGGTGCTAAGCACATTGCTCCTGGCGCTACGCCATAGCGAGGGGTTTATTAAAATAGTGGGAGAGGTCGGTACGGGCAAAACCTTGCTAAGCCGCAAATTACTTGCGAGCCTGGGTGATAATTTTATTTCCGCTTATATTCCCAATCCCTATTTAACCCCCGATGAACTTAAATGGTTTTTGGCAGAGGAAATTGGCATTGCCTATTCGCCTGAAGTTCCATCGTATCAATTACTAAAAGATATCAATTTACGCCTGGTTGAGTTGGCCCAACAAAAACGCCAGGTGGTATTGGTAGTGGATGAAGCGCAAGCCATGCCGCGTGAAACAATAGAAGCACTGCGTTTGTTGACGAATTTGGAGACCGAAAAAAGTAAATTGCTACAGGTTGTATTATTCGGGCAACCCGAGTTGGATGAACTTTTGGATCGACCGGATCTTCGCCAATTAAAACAGCGCATCGTATTTGCGGAATATTTACAAACAATACCCAAAACCAGTTTGGCTGATTATTTGTCCTATCGTTTACATTCGGCAGGGTATAGGGGCGCCTCATTATTTTCACCGACGGCTGTTAAATTGCTCTACAAAGCATCCGCCGGGGTGCCGCGATTAATTAATGTCATTGCCCACAAAGCATTATTGGCTGCCTATGGACAAGGGGCGGAGCGTGTAAATCGCCAGCACATGGTACGTGCGATTATGGATACCGCCGAGAGCCGGTCATTGGGGCGCTGGCTGGCACGGCGCGATTACTGGTTGTGGCCAACATTGGCAGCGGGTGCAGCGGCAGCGGTTGTGTTAGCTCCCGGTTTGCTGGGAGGCATGTCATGAGCCTGCTCAATGATATGTTGCGGGATTTATCCCACACGCAAAAAAATGAATCTGCGTCCCGGTCAGCATCGTTAAACGTGTCGGACCATGGCCAGGATGAATTGATCAGGAATTCCAGCATAGCAACGCCAGCGCGTGAAATATTTATGCCCAGCTTGTTGGCGTTTGTTGTCGTTTTAGTGGCTTTGCTGGTATGGAAACACAATTTCGGCGATTCGCTTGCCGAACCCGCTATTAACGAATCACCAATCCCGCCTGCCGAACTTGGAACGATCCGGCAAACAACGGAAATTGATAATTCACCGGATACGAATCCTGAAGAAGACATGGATGACACTATCCATACAGTAAAAGCTTCAGCTGAATTGAATGAACGCTTGGCGGCATTAGAAACGGCCATAACCAAATTGTCCACGGTGGTGGAGCGCCAAGAATCGGCAACGGAGTCGGAAAATCTAGCGGCAGCAGGTCAGGCTTCAACTAACCCCGGGCAAGAAGTATCGGTAAGCATCCGTGATCCATTTGAACCGGATCTGCCAGCGGAGGCGAGCAATTCCCAACAGGAAAATCCGGATGCGATTCCGGCAGATGCCCATTTGGCTATTGCACCCAACCCGCAATTCCTGGATCAACGTAAAGCGGAGCGGGGTAGGTATTTATTTGCACAGGGTCAAGTGAATGAGGCAATTCTTGAATTAAAGTCATTTATTTTTAATGCTGAAACGCCGCGCGAATCCGTGAAGGTGCTATTGGATATTTTAACTTATCAGGAAAACGCGGACGCTATTGAGGCGCTGTTAAAAACGACGCCCTATTTGGGTACCCTTGATCAGCAATTTTATTTAGCGAAAGCCGCGATTATTCAAAACCGTGAAGAGTATGCCGTAGCTTTATTGGAAGCGCACCTCCTGGAGGCGGAGGATCACGAAAGTTATCGTGCACTTTTAGCGGGATTGTATCAACGCACCGGAAAATATTTGGAGGCGTCAACGTCGTATCGTCGATTGCTGGACAGTTTCGGTGAAAAGCCAGCCTATTGGCTGGGCTTCGCGCTTGCACAGGATTCCCTTAACGAAAATCAAACTGCAAAGCAAGCTTATTTGCGTTTGGCACAGTATTCAGGTTTACAGCCCCAGGTGCAGGAATATATTCAACAGCGTTTGGCTGCATTACGGTAGCAATCCACGAGTATTTATGATGAGCACTTTTTCCCGAAAACGTATTCGTATCGGTGACTTGTTAGTCGAAAAGAATATGATCTCCGAGTCCCAGCTCCAACATGCGTTACAGGAGCAAAAACTGACGGGGCGTAAACTCGGGGCGACACTGGTTGAACTGGGTTATGTGGAAGAAAATGCATTGCTCAGCTTGCTTTCAACGCAGTTGGATATTCCATTTGTAGAACTAAAACAATTCCGTTTTGATCGCGAGCTGGTACAACGGCTTCCTGAAACCAGTGCGCGTCGTTATCGCGTCATGCTGTTACGTGAAGATTTTGATGGGTTATTGCTGGGCATGGCCGATCCAACCGACATATTTGGTTTGGATGAATTGCAGCGAATCTTGCAAAAGAATTTGAAGCCTGCGGTAGTGCGTGAGTCCGAGTTACTCGATATCCTGGATATCGCTTACACCCGCGCCAGTGAAATTGCCACGCTGGCCGGCGAGTTGGATGAAGAGTTACAGGAATCTGCAGTGGATTTGGCGGATTTCGTGGTAGGTGCAACTGATACCGAGGCCCCTGTTGTTAAGCTGCTACAAAAAATATTTGAAGAAGCAATTACGACCAAAGCGTCAGATATCCATATCGAGCCGGACGAAAAAGTCCTCCGTATCCGCAACCGCATAGATGGTGTCTTACTTGAGCAGGTCATGAACGAAAAACGCATTGCCTCTGCGTTGGTCGTGCGCTTGAAACTCATGTCGGGCCTGGATATTTCCGAAAAGCGTTTGCCGCAAGATGGCCGTTTCAACCTCAAGGTAAAACACCACAATATCGATGTACGTATCTCTACCATGCCGGTGCAATTTGGCGAATCGGTAGTAATGCGTTTACTTGACCAAACGGATGGTGTAAGGCCATTGGCAAGTGTCGGTATGCCGCCCCACTTAATTGATCGTTTCCGCAAAGTCATTACCCGTCCGCACGGATTAGTATTGGTGACCGGCCCAACGGGCAGCGGTAAAACGACAACACTTTATGGCGCTTTGTCAGAATTAAATAAACCGGAGAAAAAAATTATTACTGTAGAGGACCCTGTCGAATATCGCTTGCCGCGAATCAGCCAGGTGCAGTTACATGAAAAGATCGGTTTGAATTTTGCTAATGTATTGCGTGCAACCCTGCGCCAGGATCCGGATATTTTATTGGTAGGGGAAATACGCGATGCGGAATCTGCGGAAATTGCGTTGCGCGCATCCATGACTGGCCACATGGTGTTATCGACATTACATACCAACGACGCGGTAACATCCGCGCTTCGGCTAATGGATATAGGGGTGGATGGTTATTTGGTTGCTACCGCGTTAAAAGCCATTATTGCTCAACGGTTGGTGCGGCGCATTTGTAATAGTTGTATCCAGCCTCACACTCCTGACACCAACGAACAACAACTATTAGCGGCTATAGGTAAAGGCCGGGATTTCAGCAAAATAATTTTTAAACAAGGTACGGGATGTCCCCATTGCCATAACACGGGTTATCGTGGCCGGGTGGGGGTATTTGAAATGCTGGAGTTGAACCAGCCAATGGCGGAAGCCTTGCGTATTAATGATATCAATGGATTTACCAATGCAGCCTATGCGACACCGAATTTCGTCACGCTAAGTGAAACTGCATTGGAATATGCAATTGAGGGTATGACAACACTGGAAGAAGTCATGGCAATTTCGGCGCAAATTGACGATCTGTAACCCATTTTTTACCTGAATATGTATGGCAATTTTTGAATTCAAAGGGCGTAACCCGGAAGGGCGTTTGATTACCGGCCAACTGGATGCTTCCACTCCGGATGCAGCGGCGAATCAGTTGCTGGGGCGCGGTATTACGCCGGTTGAGCTTAAAGCATTTGTCGAGAAACTGAGTTTCTCGGAAAAGTTTTCGCGAGTAACTAACAGGGGAAAAGTAGAAGGTACCGAATTGATTATGTTTTGCCGCCAGATGCATACCATCGCGCGCGCAGGCATTCCTTTGGTCAAAGGCCTGCGCGGCCTCTCAGCATCCTTACGCAATTATACTTTTCAACAGGCATTAAACGATATTATCGAGCGACTGGAGGCCGGTGTTGAGTTATCCGTAGCCATGCGCGCCCATCCCAAAATTTTTAACAATTTATTTGTCAGCCTGGTCAACGTAGGTGAGAACTCGGGTCGCCTCGATTTGGTATTCAAGCAATTAAGCGATTACATGGAGCGCGACCTGAATACTGTTAAAAGCATTAAAACGGCATTGAGATATCCCACCTTTGTGCTTATCGCCATTGCTATTGCCATAATGATTATCAATATTAAGGTAATTCCGGCATTCGCCGGAATGTTCGAGAAATTCGGTGCCCAATTGCCATTGCCCACCAGGATATTAATCGGTATTTCAGATTTCTTCGTTAACTACTGGTTGTATTTATTGGCGGCCATAGCGGGGCTTGTTGCTTGGGTTTATCACTACATCAATACCTATGAAGGCAGCCGTGCCTGGGGGCGGAAAAAATTAAAACTGATTATCATCGGAGACATCATTGAGCGCGCATCCCTGGCGCGTTACGCCCGCTCGTTTGGTTTAATGTTAAATGCCGGGCTACCTATAAATACCGCATTGGAATTAAGTGCACGCGCGCTGGATAACCCGTATCTTGGTGATAAAATTCGCGGGATTCGCGCTGGCATTGAGCGCGGCGAAGGGCTTTATCAAACCCATCTTGTCAGTGGTATGTTTACACCACTGGTATTACAGATGATTTCCGTCGGTGAGGAAAGTGGCCAAGTGGATGCCTTACTCGCTGAGGTGGCGGCGTTTTATGAGAGCGAAGTGGAGTATGACGTAAAGCAACTCAGTGATCGAATTGAGCCGCTTATGATTATCATCATGGCTGCTTTCGTCACCGTATTGGCGCTTGGTATTTTCTTACCCATGTGGGATATGTACAACATTCAAAAATGAGGTAGGGGCTATTCAACGTTACAGCCGGGGCAGGTTTGAATTTTTCGTAGTAGCGACTGTTATTGCGCTTATTGCCCTTGTCGCCCTGGATCGTTATACCTTAATGGCAAAAGATACCCAGGTTTTACGCCTTCAAATTATATCGCAGCACTTCATGACCGGTGCTGCAAATTTGCGCGTTGAGTTTTTAGTCACCCAGGTCGCGAAATCGTCAACCTTAATCCACAAGGGATTATTAGTGGAGGGGAAATTTATTTATATGTCTGATCAGGGGTGGCCAGGCTCTTTCAGTACACCGGTGACCGATAACTTTCAACCAACGGAAAAGGATTGTTATCAGTTGTGGAAAATTCTTTTACAAAATCCGCCCCCAATAGCGTTTGGCCAACGTGAATCCAAATTCCATAAATATCGTGCATCCACCCAACCAAAAGGATGTCGCTACACCATGGTAAAGGGGGAGGCTTATTTTGATTATTTCCCGTTAACTGGCCGGGTACTCTTTTCAGTTGTTGACGAATAGACGTTTAAATATAAATAACCGGGAACTGGCAATTACTCAGGTATTAGCTATATTTCGATTAAATATGAGTTTTATGCAACCTATGCCAGGTTGCCAGTGTCAGGGAAGTATATGTGCCTTCTTTCAATTAGTTTTTAAGGCAATCTTTTAAACCCTCAAAATTTATTCGGCTTGGAGCTTTTTGCTATGAAACAACAATCTGGTTTTACGTTAATTGAGTTGATCGCGGTCATTGTAATTTTGGGTATTTTGGCAGCTACGGCATTGCCAAGATTTTTGGACTTGTCTGATGCAGCGAGACAATCCGCTGTCCAGGGTGTTGCAGGATCGTTGGGTAGTGCAGCGGCGCTAAACCATGCGAGTACTATAGCCAAAGATGCTGGTTTGCCTGCTTCTACTCCCGCGCCTCAAACAGTTGCAAATTGTACCGATGTCGGCTCTCTTTTGGATGGTGGGTTGCCCGAAAATTATTTTATATCATCTACGGCAATAGCTGATGGTGCTACAGCAACATGTACCGTTTTTCTTGATGAAGATAATGATGATACTTTGGATGCCGGTGAATTCACTGAAACCTTCAGTGCGTTTGGAGACACTCCTTAAATATGGGATTAACGTTTTCAGGCAGGCGCTGGTCGATTGGATTTACACTGGTTGAACTGGTGTCGATCATAGTAATTTTAGGTGTAATGTCCGTTGCATTAGTTTCAAGAATTGGAAGTTCAAGCACCGCCCCCATCCAATCAAGCCGCGATGATCTCATCGCGGCTTTATTTTTTGCGCAGCAACAGGCCATGATGCGTAGCAATATCAAGTTGGTGCTCACCACCAATACCATCAGCGTAGAGGAAAACAACCTCCCTATTAAGGTGACAAGCAACTATTATCCACTGGGAGTAGCCACGGGAGTTACGCTGACACCGATAACGCTTAACTACGATAAACTGGGCAGGACAACCCCTGCTAATATCACTCTCACCGGTTCCGGTAACAGCAGCGGTGTATCGGCAAGGGTCAGGGTGGAGGCAAGTGGATATGCGTTCGCAAATTAAACTGCAAACGCAAAGAAAAATATGTTCGTCAGGCGTAAGCTTGATAGAAATGATTGTGTTTATTGTGGTTGTCAGTATCGCCCTCCTTGCGCTGATTGGCGTGTACAACCAGGCAACTATTCGCAACGCGGACCCGCTTATACGCGTACGCGCGTTAGAATCAGCCCAATCATTACTGGATGAAATCATTTCCCTGAAATACGACAGCGCAACCCCGACCGGTGGTATTCCGGCATGTGGTACCCCGGCAGGGGAACCTTGTACCAATGTGCCGGATCCAAACCCAACGCCGGATTATAATGACGTGGATGATTATGTCGGGTTTAGCGATATTCCTTATCCGGGTTACACACGTAATGTCAGGGTTACTCGAAATGGCGATATAAAAATTATCCAGGTAAGTGTGACTACCCCAAATAACGAAACTATTTTATTGGCGGCGGAGCGCGCGAATTTTTGATGGACGCGTATAACCGGGTTGGAGTTCCTTCAATCACTACCCAGCAATTTTCACAACGGGGTTTTACCCTCGTAGAGCTCATTGCGGTTATCGTTATTCTTGCCATTGTTTCGAGTATCGGTATGGGGTTTGTGGTGAGGTCAATGGAGTCTTACCAGCAAACACAAAATCGCGCATTGCTGGTGAACACTGCGCGACAGGCGTTGGAGCGAGTCACGCGACAGTTACGTATTGCTTTACCTTATTCGGTACGTATTTTAAATAATGGTAATTGTGTTGAATTTATGCCCATTGCAGCGGGAGGAAATTATTTTTCTGCTGTGCCGGATGCAGCAAATGGTGCGCCCGCTGGAAATAGCATACCGGCATCTCCGGTGACTATTGATTTCGGTACTCCTCGCCATGTCACCATTGGTGCCATGCAGGATTCGGAAATCTATGGCGCCAGCGCGGTTTCACGCGCGACTTATAGTAGTTATTCATCGGGTGCTTTGGTGTTGTCCGCCGCTAAACAATGGCAACGTAACTCCATTAGCAAACGTTATTATTTATTGGATAACCCCCAGGCATTTTGTGTTGCGAGTAATGAGTTGCGTTTTTACAGCAACCTGGGGATCGCCGATAATTTGAGTTCGTTACCTGCAACCTTCGATATCATTGCAAAAAATGTAACAGGGACTACACCTTTTAGTTTGCAAAATGGTACTGAAAACCGGAATGTTCGTTTGAACATCTCGTTGAAGTTTGCGAGTGGTAATGAAAGTATAACCTATGTGCAACATGTGCTGATTCGCAATGTTCCCTAAAAATATATATCACCATAGGTATTTAAGACAGCAGGGATTTTTGTTGCCGCTCGCCCTGTTTATTCTGGTGGTGATGGGTGCGCTTGCATTAACTATTTCGCGCACCAGTGTCCAAACCCAGTGGGCGGGCATCCAGGAGTTCACCAATATCCAGGCATTTTATGCGGCGGAAAGCGGGGCGCAACGCGGGATGCAAGCCTTGTTTCTCACGAATACCACTCGCCAGGCTACCGATGCGTCTTGTGCGGCGATGTCGATTAGTCCCGATTTTTCAGCTATTGACGGGTTGAAAATTTGCGCAGCGCAAGTAACTTGCAGTTGCCGCTACCGTGATAATTCAACATGTAATTCCACTGTTGCGGCAAATTATTCGACCGCGGCGGCTATTGGCCTTACTAAAAGTTTTTATACGATTACGAGCCAGGGAACCTGTGGTGAGCAACAATTTCGATCTGTACGAACAATACAAGTTGGTGCATTTTTGGATCAGGAATAAGTGCGAATGCCTAATTCTTTTGGAAAAGAAAAAAAATCAGCCTTAATACGCTGCATTATTTTTTTAATCTTTGCCGGCATCAGTGAGCTAGTTGCCGCTGTTACTTATAATTTGAGCACCGGTTTTTACCCGCCATGTACGACTAATTGGAATGTTAGTGGAACAACTTATACATGCGTAGGGAGTGGCAATGTAACCTTGGCTGCGGACGATATAATTATTGCCAGCTCAACGTCCACAATTGTTGCGCGCGGTTTAACCCTGGGAAGCAATACCACCATAGGCTCGGCTTCAGCAAATATTAATTTAAGCCTGGGATCTGATTCTATAACTTCAGCCGGCCCGGCAACAATTTATGGTTCACTGGATAGCAGTGCAAACGTCACTCTGGTAAACACAACGGTTAATGGTTCGATTAACACTCCTGCAACCATTAATTTAACGGGTGGCAATGTGACTGGTTCTGTTACCAGTTCCAGTAACGGTATTACAACCTCAAATACCACGATTGGGGGCGCAGTTACCGCCAACGGGAATATCAATTTAACGGGGGGAAGCGTAGGGGGCCTTGTAACCAGTATCGGTAATATAATCACGACAAATGGCACTAACTTGTCGGGTGGTGCCAGGGCGCAATCGGGTATGTCAATTACTGGCGGAACTATTTCCGGCAACTTCACGATGACAAGTAATAACCCGGCTACCTTCTCAGGTGTCACTATGACGAGCGGCACTATCTCTGGAGCGAGCACAGTCACCATCCAAAATGGGAGCCTATTGGGTTCCTCTGGTGCCAGTATCTCTATAAATAGCACCAGCAACGAAATTACAGTGAATAATTCGACAGTTTACGGAAATTTGACTGCACCGAATTATTCAACCGTTTACGTCACTAATGGCGGACGCGTTTTTGGAACCTGTTTGCCAAGCTCAACGCCGGCTAATGCATGCGGTCCTGCTCCAAAACCACCGATAAGTTCTTGCCCTACCGCGCTAACGGCCGGAATAACCGGTAAATATTTTAACAATATGCTGGCGACCGGGACGGTCGTAGCGACACGGTCAGACGGCCCAATTAACTTTGATTGGGGCCAGGGAGCACCCGGTCCGACGGGGGTGAATGCAAACAATTTCTCCGTTAACTGGGAAGGGTATTTACGTGTTACCCAATCAGGGAACTATCGATTCCAAACCAATTCTGATGACGGTATTCGGTTGACCGTTAACGGGGAATTATTAATTAATCAATGGAACGATCATCCAGTCACTACACATACAAGCAGTGTGGTGGTGTTGGAGGCGGGCAATGCGTATCCAATCAAACTTGAGTTTTATGAAAATGGTGGTTATGCGGTAGCACAATTATTATGGCAAACACCTGCGGGCGCATCGTATGTTGCGATTCCCAAGGGATCATCACCGGCTGCTAATGCGGGTTTATATGAATGCGTGGCAACTCCTGCGAGCTTCGCTATTTCAAATAATGCAAGCGGTATAACCTGTGCAGCGGAAGCTGTGACCGTCACGGCATTGAACGCATCCGGTGAAGCATTTGTTCCTGCTAGCGGAACTGTTGTAACGCTTTCAACGAACCCGGCCACGGGTGTGTGGGTAGGGGGCAACGCCTACACTTTTTCGGGAAGCGAATCTTTTTTTACCAAATACTTACAGCAAACCTCACCGGCTGCTCTCGCCATCACCGCAACAAGTGCAACGGCGACAGGGTCTTCATCAATCACCTTCACTGATGCAGGATTAAAAATTGCCGCCAATACGGCTCTGGCACCAATTTCTGCGCAGATAGCGGGGGTTAACGGATCAGCAGTGGTTCGTGCAATCCGTACAAATACAACTACGGGTGCATGTGAAGCACAAATCGGTGCTGGCACAAGGTCGGTATCGTTGGCGTATAGTTGCATTAATCCAATGACCTGTATTGCAGGGCAAACATTCACAGTAAACAGTTCCGCCATCATCGGCAATAATAACGGTGCGATGGTTAGTTACACGCCGGTGAATTTAACATTCAATTCCAGTGGTGAAGCGCCGTTAACCTTGAATTATTCTGATGTTGGTCAAGTACGGGTGTTGGGGCGCCTGGCCTTGGCCGCTACGGGTAATAATCCCGCAATTACATTGGTCGGTAGCAGCGACCCTTTTGTGGTAAAGCCACATACATTAACTACCAGTGCCATTACAAATTTATCCAATGTAACAACGCCTGGCACAAGCAATACCGGTTCAGGTTTTATTGCGGCGGGCGAAAAATTCAAAGTGTTAGTGCAAGCCAGGAATGCCAATGGGGTTGTTACACCAAACTTTGGAAACGAGAGCGTCCCGGAAAAAAATAATATGGTACTAACGGCTTCGGCGTTGGCCTACCCAACCGGCGGAACCTTAACGGCGTTAACTAATACTGGAAGTTTTGCAGCAACGACTCCGGCGGGTACGTTTGTTAATTCCGATGTGCAATGGAATCAGGTTGGAAGTATAAGGATCCGCCCTGCGTTGGGTGACAATGATTACCTGGGTAGCGGCAATATTCCAAATTACAGCGACGGAAATATTTTGGCTGGCCGCTTTTATCCGGATCATTATGCTATGGCAAGCAGCGGTGTGGTAACCAACAGTTGTTCATCTTTCAGTTATATGGCGGATGCCCGGATTTCAATAAATTATTCATTACTGGCTCGAACTGCGGCAGGAATCGTTCTTACGAATTATGACAATGCTGATCAAGCCCAGGCATACTCAGCCGTTATGGCTACACCGGTGTATTCGGCTGAAAACTCGAATAGCGGCAATGGTAACACTGCGTTTAACGCACGTGTAAGCCTGCCTGTTGCCAATTGGAATGACGGTATTCTGATTATTAACACTACGGCTGCAAGTTTCGGCAGGGAGGTTGCAACGACAGCTCCTGATGGCCCCTATACAAGCTTGCAACTGGGTGTTGGCATCACCGATGCTTTTGACGCTCGCAACCTCATGGGCCTCAATATGAATTCGACAACCACAGGTACCTGTAGTGGTACGGGATGCAATGCAATTGCTTTAGGTTCACCGTTAAATATGCGCTATGGACGGTTGCGCCTTGATGACGCTTTTGGACCGGAATCGACTTTTTTACCGGTAAAGTTTTACACGGAATATTGGACGGGTAGTTACTGGGCTAAAAATATCAACGACAGCTGCACGAGGATATTGCGTAGCGCTATCACATATCCCGCCGGAAATATTTTGAACCCCGCGAACCTCACTGTACCCCTCACAGGTGGAAGCACTACCGGGCAATATCTTTCAACCACTACAACCGCAACCGAAATTGGTTTTACCAATGGGGATGCGTTGCATCGCTTTTCAATGCCTACCGGTGCGGCTACCGGATCGTTTAATGTGAACGTGGATTTAAGCAGTTATCCCTGGTTGCGATTTGATTGGAACCAGGACGGCAGTTATTCCGATACCAGTTTACCTGCGGCGCGTTTTGGTTTTGGCAGCTACCGTGGGCATGACCGTATAATTTATTGGAGAGAAAAATTTAATTAAAAAGATGGTTATGAAATGACCATATCCGCATTGAATTATCCGCAATTTTCTATTAGCGCGGCCTTACACCAACTGCCGTTTAATCAAAGCTGACAATATCGAATTGGAAATTCGACGGGTAATTAAACAAGCACAACATTGAGTATATTGACAACAAGGGCCATCAATGCAGCCCTTGTTACAAACAATAAATTAATTGCCACGGTCGGTAGATGATTCCAGTCGAATATCAACGGCTAATTCATCAGCGATTTTGTCCAAATAGTCGTATAACTCATTCATATCCACCGCTTTGGGGACTTCAATTAAACCGGTTGCTTCAAACAAAGGTTCACCTGACCAGGGCATACTGGAGCAAGCGGTTTCCAGTTCACCCATGTTAATATGGCGTGCTGCAAAGGCCTGGGCAATTTCGCGTACAATGCCAGGCCGGTCATTGCCCACAACGCTAAAGCTGAACTCACGGCATTCAGGCTTGGTCGTGCTAATTGCATTGTCAACAACAATTTTAAAACCTTTGTTGTTCAGGTTATTCAGGGCGGTGCGCAATTCCTCCTGATGCTCAAGGGTAACAGCAACTTGCAATATTCCAGCAAACTTGCCAGCTAATTGCGCCATCCGGCTTTCAAGCCAATTGCCGTGGTGTTGGGTGATGGTCTGCGCTAATTGTTCCACTACACCGGGGCGATCATCGCAGAGAACCGTCAGTATCAGTTGCGTGTTCATGTTGCCTTCCTTATTGTTAAGTTGATCAGATGTATTGCCCAAGGTTACTCCGCTTGTATTACTCAAACAAGTCAGGATTTCGGGTTTACACCGGGTCGATAGATTAGATGAATATGGGTAGTTTTGAATGATTATTCCCTACGAGCAATTATCAAGTGATGCTTTGCAAGGATTGATTGAAGAATTTATTACCCGTGAGGGCACGGATTACGGTGAAGAGGAGATCTCACTGGATATAAAAGTTGAACAAATAAAGCAATTGCTAAAGCGACGGGAAGTAGTTGTAGTGTTCGATGTGGCTAGCGAATCGGCCAGCATACTGCCGCGTCGTGATGCGGAATTATTTGGGCAGGATTGATTTTTCCACACTCATACCGAATTAAAAAAAGAGAAAATTAGTGAATCATTTATTTTTACATTGTCGCCCAGGCTTCGAAAAAGAATGTGCGGCCGAAATTACAGACCTTGCTGGCGAGGTGGGTATTTATGGTTATAGCAAAACCAGGGATGGTGATGCCTATGTGTTATTTATTACCCACGAACCGGATGGTGCGAGCCACTTGTTAAAAAAGTTACGCTTTCGCAAATTTATTTTTGTGCGTCAATGGTTTGCGTGTACGGGCCTGATAGATAATTTGCCCGTTGTTGATCGTGTAACTCCATTACTTGCAGTTGCGAAGGGTTTTTCGGAAGTGCGCGAACTCGTGATCGAAACAGTGGATACCAATGGTGGTAAAGAACTTTCAGGATTGAGTAAAAAATTTACGGCTCCCTTTGAAAAAGCGTTGCGTGCGGCTTCACTGTTGTCGGCAAAAAGTGCGATGCGTTTGCATCTTTTATTTATATCGGGAACCCAGGCTTATCTCGGGCTTAGCCCAATCAATAACTCATCACCCTGGCCTATGGGAATAACCCGCCTGCGTTTACCCAGGGAGGCGCCCAGTCGCGCCACCTTGAAGCTGGAGGAGGCCTGGCATCACTTTATTGCCGCAGAAGATTGGGATAGCCGTTTGGCAGCGGGAATGCGCGCTGTCGACCTCGGGGCTGCACCTGGTGGCTGGACCTGGCAATTAGTTCAGCGTGGGATGTTCGTGGAGGCGGTGGACAATGGCCCGATGGATAAGCAGTTGATGGAGACCGGACAAGTCCAACATTTTTTAAGCGATGGTTTTTTGTATGAACCCAGGAAACCGGTTGATTGGCTGGTTTGCGATATCGTCGATAAACCGGCACGCGTAACCAGTATGATTATTAAGTGGTTTAGTAAAAAATATTGTCGCGAAGCTGTGTTTAATCTGAAATTACCGATGAAACAACGTTACGCTGAAGTCAAAAAATGTGAGGAACGGATTTGCAGTGAGTTGGGAAAAGCCGGTTTTAATGTCGAGGTTCAATTCAAGCAGTTATACCATGACCGCGAAGAGGTGACCGGGCATTTGCGTATCCTTTAATGGTAGGCTGTACGATCATTAGCATCGGCGGTAGTGTTTTTCAAAACCCATTCCGTTAACAACACCCAGTCTTCGATCAAAGAACGCAGCAAGGTCATGTGATTGGGAGGAAGATCTTGTTGCTTAAGTGCTTCTTCGCCTATTTCGGTCAGCACGGCAACAATCTTGCCGATGGTATGTGCTTTAAGTGATTCAAGCACTTCTTTATTGAAGAGCATTTCACCGGTGTATGCGGATTGCAAATCTTCATAGGTGGCAGTTGTTGTGGAGTCGATGGTTTTTTTTACAGCATGAGCCAGCAACGGATGGTTATTGCGCAGCAGACGAAAAGTAAGCTCCAATGTCTGGCGACTAAAAAAATCAGACGGCATATAATCGCTTATTAATTTCCGGGACATTATGCAATGTTCTCGGTAGTGAATATCTCCTGACGTGTTTTTCCTATGGCTTAAGATTAGTCATAACTTTGCTATTTGTTAGAATTTTTATAGACGATTTGAAACTATGAACAATCAAATTGATAAAACTTTGGATACCTCCGGATTGCTTTGCCCGGAGCCGGTGATGCTGCTCCATAAAGCTGTCAAGGAAGTGGCGATTGGCAAGTTAATTGAGGTGATTGCAACGGATCCGTCAACACAGCGTGATATTCCGAAATTCTGTTTATTTCTTGGTCATGATTTGGTGGAGCAGAAAGAAAACGGGACGCAGTTTTTTTATTACATTCGTAAAAATAAATAATTCGTTATTTCCTAAAGACAAAAAACGCCGCATGCGCGGCGTCATCTAAGTATCAATATTTTCATCAGGTTTGCATGCCGTCGACCAGCAAGGAAATTGCAGCTAATGCTTCCGGATCTTCTGCTTTAATTTTGTTGGCGATCTGGTGTTGGAAAAAGTAGCGAAACTGCTCACTGGCTTGGGCCTCGTACAAGGAGTCATCGCCGGGCAAAATCGGTGTGCTCACCACCTTTGCCGGGTCGCTGATCATGGCATAAATACTGCCATCGTAATGCAGGCACCAACTGACAACTTCCACCAGTGACAAACGCTTGTTGCCGGAAACCGCTAATACCGCGTGGGTGCCAATGGTATCGGGTAGTTCCTGGATCACATCATCACCGCTGTCGCATTGTACTTCGTAGTATTCTGCTGCGGTTTCCAGTTCTATGATCTTGTGCATAGGCGCTTCGAAAAACAGCTCATCAATGCCAGGATCGTAATATCCTTCCCAATGGCCATTTAACGGGTCACATAAATCGGGGCAGGGAACTATGTCATTCAACCAGGGAACCAAACCCACAACTTCCCCGTTGGCTCGCAGGCCCCAACAAAGGATTTTAAGGCTGTAAAGTTTTTCGGAGCTGGTATCGTTGGAGTAGAGCATTTCGAGCCCATCCAACTCGGGTGCAAGACGGATAAAACGCTCATCATGCAGGGCTGAATAGGTTTTCCTGGTGAAGAGGTCAACCACATTATCCATGTTGTGGCCGGTGTTCGAGGTCTTCATAATACCACCCCCTAAGTGAGGCAGAGACTCACGCGAAATCAACTGCCGAACAATGGTTTTAACGTCACCATCACTATATAAAGTATATGGTAAATATCCAAAGCACAACCGCTATGGGTAAATTTTTTATTCCATGGATTTATCTGTCGCCTGGTTTTACCCCGATTTGGAACTATACAAACCTGTCGCCAAGAGTAAGCGAGCCTTTATGAAGATAGTTGCGGACGAAAATATCCCGCTGGTAAATGAGTTTTTTGGTCGCTTGGGCAGCATAACTTGCTTGCCGGGTCGTACTTTGACTGCAAAGGATGTGGATAGTGCCGATGCACTGATAGTCCGCTCCGTAACCAGGGTAAATGAAGCATTGCTTGCGGATAGCAAGGTTACGTTTGTTGGAACCTGTACGATTGGGGTGGATCACCTTGATCAGGATTATCTGGTTGCCCATGGTGTGCAATGGTCAAGTGCACCTGGTTGTAATGCGAATTCAGTGGTGGAATATGTATATGCGGCACTGTGCCATCTCGATATCAATTGGTTGCCGGTTAAATTCGGCATTATCGGTTGCGGCAATGTCGGTGGGCTGCTGTATAGACGATTGAAAGCCCAGGGTGTGGATGTCTATTGCTATGATCCAAACCTTGTACCGGATCAAAATCCGGACCTCACTACCTTGGAAGATGTATTGTCATGTGATGTGATTAGCATGCACACCCCGCTGGTGATAGCCGGGCCTCATCCCAGCCTCCATTTATTGGGTTATAAAGAACTCGAACAGTTAAAACCCGGGGCGGTATTAATTAATGCGGGTAGGGGGCCGGTAATTGATAACCAGGCCCTGCTTGAAATATTAGGTTTGCGGCCGGATTTGCGGGTCGTGCTGGATGTATGGGAGCCCGAGCCTGATATATCCCTGGAGTTGCTCGACAAGGTGATGCTCGGTACTCCACATATCGCTGGCTATAGCTACGATGGGAAGCTCAATGGCACAGAGCTGGTTTACCGGGCATTGTGCGAACATTTCGATATAGCACCAAACGCCTCCCTGGCGGCCCTGGTTCCCCCATTGGAAAATAACCAACTGCGTGTTGATGAAGCGAATAAAAGTGTTTTCCAAATTGCCCAATCTTTAATTAAGCAGGTTTATGACATAGCGGCGGACGATGCGCGCTTGCGTGACGCTGCCCGCAAGGCAATTGCCGGTGAAGCCAGGTTCGGTGAGAGTTTTGATAGCTTGCGCAAGCATTATCCCAGGCGGCGCGAATTCCATAATTATCAAGTCCATTTGGAATCGGTAAATCATTCCAACAAGCAGTGGTTGGAAGTGCTGGGTTTTCATTGTGTTTAAATTGGGCTTAATTATTAATCCTTATGCAGGGTTGGGCGGCAGTGTCGGTTTAAAAGGTTCCGATGGTGAAGTTATTCGCACAGAAGCATTAGCGCGTGGTGCGGAGATGCGTGCGCCGCAACGCATGGCCCGCGCGCTTCAACTGCTGTTGGGGTTCCGGGCACACATTGAAATCATATGTTTTGCCGGGGAGATGGGTGAAGATACGGCCCGTGCTTTAGGATTTACCACTCGAATTGTAGGTGCTGCCGGCCATCAGCCAAGTGAAGCCTCGGACACTTGCGCCGCCGCCCGGGCATTAATGGATGAATCGGTAGATTTAATTTTATTCGCTGGTGGTGATGGAACCGCACGCTTGATTGCCGATGTAGTAGGCACCAGGCAACCTGTGCTTGGCGTACCATCGGGAGTAAAAATGCATTCCGGCGTTTATGCGATTTCACCGGAAGCGGCGGGCGAAATCATTAAACAATTATTAACCGGCCAACTGGTGAGTATTGCAGAGCGCGATGTAAAGGATATTGATGAAGATGCTTTCCGCAGTGGCCAGGTGCGCGCACGTTTTTACGGTACGTTACTCGTACCGGAAGATTCGCAATTCCTGCAACAGGTAAAAAATGCTGGTACGGAACGCGATGAACTTGCGCAGCTGGATGTTGCCCAGGAAATGATTCAGCAACTCCGGCCAGATACCTTATACCTTGTTGGGCCTGGCTCGACTACACACATGTTTTTGCAAGAGCTGGGATTGGATGGCAGCTTATTGGGTGTGGACATATTGCTTAACAATCAGTTAATTGCGGTGGATGTAACAGCTTCGCAAATCATCTCCCAACTTAATCAATTTAATGGCCCCGCAAAAATAATTGTCACTGCAATTGGTGGGCAGGGCCATATTCTGGGTCGGGGTAACCAACAATTTACACCCGCGATTATTAAACACGTGGGCATTGAAAATATTATCGTCATCGCCGCGCGCGGAAAAATTCTTGCGCTAAACGGGCGCCCTTTGCTGGTGGATACTAATGATCCGGCGCTTGATCAATCATTTTCCGGGTATATGCGGGTTATTACCGGGTATAACGAATCGATTATGTACCCGGTAGGGTATGGGGTTGCGGATACCCACTGATGAAACAGATCACTAACGGTATGGCTGCGCTTGCGGAAAAAATTCGCACAGCAGAACTTATTGATAGCTACCGAATTTTTCACGGACGTGGGCGAACTTATCCCGGATTGGAATTTATAACTGTGGATTTCTTCCAGCCGGTAATCCTGGTTACTTTATTTGCGGAGCCGCCGCAAAATTGGCTGGAAGAATTGCTCTCAGCTGCACATCCGCTGCTCGAGAAACCAGATACGGCTTGCTTGGTACAACATCGTTATCTGGCTGGCGCACCCAGCGAACTGGTTTGGGGTGAATTGCCTGACGAAGTTTACGCACAACGCAAAAAATTAAAATTCCTGCTCCACCTCGCTCAACAGCAAAATGCCGGTTTTTTCCTGGATATGGAGCCGGGGCGGCAATGGCTGGAGCAGCACGCGGCGGGCAAGAAGATCCTAAATCTATTCGCCTATAGTTGCGCGTTTTCCGTGGTTGCAGTGGCGGCGAATGCAGAAAAGGTTGTTAATGTGGATATGAGCAGCGCCGCCTTGAATTTAGGGCGCACTAATCACCTGCTAAACGGATTGGATAAAAGCCGCAGTGAGTTCCTTGCTGAAAACATTCTGAAATCATGGGGACGGATTAAAAAGCGTGGCCCATATGACCTGGTTGTTATTGACCCGCCGTCTTACCAAAAAGGTAGTTTCGTAGCGGAAAAGGATTATGCCAAGGTTATTCGCCGATTACCGGAGCTAATGCCGTCAGGGGGGCTTGTGCTTGCATGTTTAAATGCGCCCGAATTGGATATTGACTTTTTAAAGCAACAATTTGCCGACCACTGCGATTCTGCAGAATTTGTAGAGCGTTTACCGCCACATAACGATTTCCCCGATGTGGATCCCGCGCAACAATTGAAATTATTAATTTATCGTTTGCGGGGGATGTGAAGCGGGTATAAAAAACCAGCATTCGCTGGTTTTTTATACCAACAAAATTATTGCGAGTAACGTGACAGGAAGCTGCCGAAGCGTTGGATAGCTTTGGTCAAATCATCCTCGCGTGGCAAAAACACAATACGGAAGTGATCGCGGTTGGGCCAGTTAAATGCGGTGCCTTGTACCAGCAATACTTTTTCCTGTAGCAAAAAATCCAAAATCATTTGTTGGTCATCTTTTATTTTGTACATGTTCAGATCCAGTTTGGGGAACAGGTACAAAGCGCCTTTCGGTTTTATGCAGGATAAGCCGGGGATTTCTGAAATTGCTTTCATGGCGGTATCGCGTTGGTCGCGCAGGCGCCCGCCAGGGATAATCAATTCATTAATACTTTGGTAGCCTCCCAATGCGGTTTGCACAGCGTACATGGCGGGCACGTTGGCGCATAGGCGCATGGAAGACAGCATTTCCAAACCTTCAATATAACTGCGCGCGCGATGCTTGGCTCCGCTGATGACCATCCAGCCGGAACGGAAACCCGCCAAGCGGTAGGCTTTGGAGAGCCCATTAAAACTTACGCAAAGTACATCCTGTGCGAGGCGGCCCAGGGGAATAAATTCCGCATCGTCGTAAAGGATCTTGCTGTAAATTTCATCCGCGAAAATAATCAGGTTATGGCGGCGGGCCAGTTCCACAATCGCCTCCAGCATTTCCTTGCTGTACACCGCACCGGTTGGGTTATTTGGATTAATAACGACAATGCCACGGGTCTTATCGGTAATTTTGCTCTCGATATCGGCCAGGTCCGGGAACCAATCGGATTGTTCATCGCACAAATAATGACGGGCTTTGCCGCCAGCAAGATTGACCGCGGCTGTCCACAATGGGTAATCGGGCGCCGGGACCAGAACTTCATCACCATTGTTCAATAGTGCCTGCATCGCCATAACAATGAGTTCGCTGGCCCCGTTGCCCAGAATGATATCTTCGATTTCAACCCCAGGAATATCCAGGCGCTGGCATTCATGCATGATCGCTTTGCGCGCTGCAAACAAACCCTTCGAGGCGGTGTAACCCTCCGCATCCGCGAGGTTATGGATAACATCCTGGATGATTTCATCCGGCGCCGAAAAGCCGAATGGGGCAGGGTTGCCGATATTTAATTTCAGGATGCGATGGCCTTCTTCTTCGAGGCGGTTAGCGTGCTCCAATACCGGGCCGCGAATGTCGTAGCAAACTCCATTGAGTTTGTCGGATTTCTTAATCGGGTTCATTTGCAGTAAGATGCCTTGATTCGGTAACGCGTGATTGCGGTTGAAAAACACTCGAATAATCGACCTTAACTAGTTGATCTGTCAAGGAAATCCTTATGGCTGCCAACGAAAAATTTAACGACAACCACTGGCGCGGGATTTTAACGCCCGAGCAGTACCGTATTTGCCGTGAAAAAGGCACCGAGCGCCCATTTACCGGTGAGTACTGGCAAGAATTCCGCCCGGGAGAGTACCGCTGCCGATGCTGCGGTGAATTGTTATTTCAAGGCGATACCAAGTTTGATGCAGGTTGCGGCTGGCCCAGCTTTTACGCCCCGGCGACCAGGGCGGCGATCAATGAGCAATTGGATACCAGCCACGGTATGTATCGCACAGAAGTTTTATGCAGTAATTGCGGTTGTCATTTGGGACATGTATTTACCGATGGACCGGCCCCTACGGGGCTTCGCTATTGCATTAATTCCGCTTCTATCAAGTTTGATGAAAAATAAACATTTCCTTGATGAAAAATAAACATTTCCCCGGGCTCGCTTGCCCGGTTTGTTTTTAACATATTTACACAATTGATCTGATGCGTTTGATTTTGTAAACAAGTGTTAAATTTCCTGTTCTGTATCGACGAAACCTTATCCTTACGCGCATCCACTGCGTAATTTTTTGTCCAAAACCAATATCATTTCTATGATCGGCATGGTTAAAAATAACAACGTGCCGTTATGCACAATGCTTCGGGAGACATATATGAAACTTTTACCGCGTCCAGGGCCTTGCGGTATTTTTTTACGCGCGCTTTGTGTTACTGCCGTCCTGTCGCCGGGATACGCGGCTGTAGCCCAAGCGCCGACAGATAAATCAGTTGAAGTAATTGTGCAGCCCGCCAGTATTAAAAGCCTGACAACCACCATCGAGGCTTTGGGCACTTTGCGTGCGAATGAATCTATTTCACTGACCTCAAATGAAACAAAAAAAATTACTCGCATAAATTTCGAAGATGGAGAGCGTGTTGCCAAAGGCCAGGTGTTGGTGGAAATGACCAGCCGTGAAGAGTCGGCATTATTGGAAGAAGCGCGCTTCAATGCAGACGAAGCAAAAAAACAATTGGATCGTGTCCAGGCGTTGGCCAAACGTGGTGCCGCATCCCAGTCACTGCTGGATCAGCGTATCCGCGAATACGAAGCCGCGCGTGCGCGTTACAACGCCACCGAATCGCGATTAAAGGATTTGATCTTGCTCGCACCTTTTTCCGGTGTGATCGGTTTGCGTGAAGTCAGTGTCGGTGCCCTTGTTTCCCCCGGCGATCAAATAACCACTTTAAATGATGATTCAAAAATGAAACTGGATTTCACTATACCCGGTGTTTACCTGCGCAGTTTGTCGGTGGGTTTGCCAATTGTTGCAAAAAGCCGCGACCTTGGTGATAGCGTGTTTCAGGGTGAGGTTTACAGTATCGATAACCAGATAGATGAAGTGACTCGCGCGATAAAAGTCCGCGCATTACTGGATAATAAAAACCATGAATTGAAACAAGGTATGCTGATGCAAGTGGATTTAAAAGCCGGTGCCCGTGATGCGATCCTTATTTCCGAAGCAGCATTGGTACCTTTGGGCAGTAATAACTTTGTATTTCTATTGAAACAAGATCAGGAGGGATTTGTTGTAGAGCGCACACAAATACGCATAGGTGAACGCCTTGCTGGTGCGGTGGAAGTAAAAAGTGGATTGACCGTCGGCGATAAAGTGGTTACCCATGGATTGCAAAAAATCCGCGCAGGGCAACGCGTAAGAATTCTTGCTGAGGAAGAACCGGTTGCAGAGCATATTGGCGAAGCGACGCATTTGTCTGACCTGCTGCCCAAGCAAAAAAAGAAATAAGGGCAGGGTGTTATGAAGTTATCCGATATTTCCATCAAGCGACCGGTATTTGCCTCGGTGATTTCCTTGTTATTGATTGCGTTTGGCCTTGTCGCTTTTGACCGATTAACCTTGCGTGAATATCCCAATATTGATCCACCTGTAGTGTCCATTCGCACCAATTATCCCGGTGCCGCGGCGAGCATTGTCGAAACCCGGATTACCAAAGTCATTGAAGACCGGATTTCCGGCGTGGAAGGAATCCGCTTTATCGAGTCGTCTGCGGAAAACGGCGTTTCCAATATTGTTGTGCAATTTGATACCGGTCATGACATGGATTCCGCCGCGAATGATATCCGTGACCGTGTTAACGGTGTGCTGGATAATTTGCCCGACGAAGCTGATCCACCGGAAGTGCAAAAAGTCAGTTCTGATGAAGACGTTATTCTTTGGTTTAATTTAACCGGGGAAAATATGACCATCCCTGAGTTAACGGATTATGCCCAACGGTATTTGGTTGATCGTTTCTCGGTGATTGATGGTGTGGCAAGGGTGCGTATTGGCGGTGAACAACGGTATGCCATGCGGGTTTGGTTGGACCGGCGTGAACTCGCCGCGCGCAACTTGACGGTAAATGACGTTGAAACTGCATTGCGTGCTGAAAATGTTGAATTACCTGCGGGAAGTATTGAATCCCTCGAACGTCAATTCACCGTGCGTATGGCAAGAACTTATCGCACCGTAGACCAATTTAATCAGTTGGTGGTAAGCCGTGGGCCGGACGGCCATTTAATTCGCCTGGGAGATATTGCGAAGGTCGAACGGGGAACGGAAGAGGATCGCAATTTATTTCGCGGCAACGGAATTACCCAGGTGGGTATAGGCATCGTAAAGCAATCAACCGCCAATACGATTGATGTTGCCCGTGGTTCCAAAGCCGAGCGCGATAAAATTAATGAAATCCTGCCAAAAGGGATGAAACTGGAAGACAGTTTTGATAGTTCCGTTTTTGTTGAGCGCGCGATCCATGAGGTCTATATCACCCTCTCCATAGCCATAGTCCTGGTGGTGCTGGTTATTTATTTCTTCCTCGGCAGTGTGCGTGCCATGTTGGTACCTGCGGTGGCCGTGCCCGTTTCCATTATCGCAACTTTTACGGTGCTGGCAGCGATGGATTTTTCGGTAAATATGTTGACGTTGCTGGCTCTGGTATTAGCAATTGGTCTAGTGGTGGATGATGCGATTGTGGTGCTGGAAAATATTATGCGCCACATGGAAGAGAAAGGAAAAAAACCATTATTAGCGGCTTATGACGGTACGCGGGAAGTTGGTTTTGCGGTAATTGCTACTACGTTGGTATTGATTGCGATTTTTGTTCCTATCGTATTTTTAAAAGGAGATATTGGACGGTTATTCTCCGAGTTTGCAATCACCATGGCAGCTGCTGTAGGTTTCTCGGCCCTCATTGCTTTGACGCTATCGCCGATGCTGGCATCCAAGGTATTGGTAAAAAGTAATGACCGGAATAAATTCCTGGATAAAATAAACCATGGAATGGGACGCTTGCGCCTTCGTTATAAGCGGGGTATCCGTTGGTGTTTGGGGCGGGTCAACACATTAATTATTTTATTTGTGGTTTTGTTATCGGGTACTTTTTTCCTCGCACAACAAATTCCCTCTGAATATGCTCCGCCGGAAGACCGTGGTAATTTTATGGTTATGGTCAATGGACCTGAAGGTGCCAGCTACGCCTACATGGAAGAATACATGACCGAAATTGAAAATCGCCTTATGAAATATGTCCATGATGAGGAAATTACGCGCATGATGGTTCGTGCTCCACGTTCATTTGGCACAACGGAAAGTTTTAATAGCGGCATGGTAATTGTAGTGATGAATGACTGGAGCCTGCGTCGCAACTCGTTTGAAGTAATGGATGATATTCGCAGTGATTTAAAAGATTTGCCCGGTGTGACGACCGCCGTTGTGATGCGTCAGGGGTTCGGTTCCCAAGCGCAAAAGCCCGTGCAATTTGTATTGGGTGGAGGCACTTATGAAGAGCTTGCCGAGTGGCGGGATATACTCCTGGCAAAATTGGAGCAAAATAATCCCGGCCTGATTGGGATTGATTGGGATTACAAGGAAACCAAACCGCAAGTTGAAGTAATGATTGATACCAATCGTGCGGCGGACCTGGGTGTTAGTGTGAATAATATTGGACGTACACTCGAAGCGATGTTGGGTTCGCGCCGCGCTACAACCTATATTGATGATGGCGAGGAATACGACATTATCCTGCAAGGTGAACGCGATGAGCAACGTACCACCACCAGTCTGCAAAATATGTATGTGCGTTCCGCGCGCAGTGGGGAGTTAATACCGCTTTCCAACCTTGTTAGCTTAAAAGAGATCGCCGACGCGAGCCGTTTGAATCGCTACAACCGAATGCGTTCCCTCACCATAGAGGCCAACCTTGCCGATGGCCTTGCGTTAGGTGAAGCCTTGGATCATATGAACGGATTGGTACGTGAACATTTACCGGGAACGGCGGTGGTTGATTACAAAGGTTTGTCGCGGGATTTCCAAACCGCAGGTGGCTCGGTAATGTTCATTTTCCTGCTAGGGATTTTGATTACATTTTTAGTATTGGCTGCGCAATTTGAAAGTTATATCCACCCATTTGTGATTATGTTGACTGTGCCACTGGCTATGTTGGGCGGTATGGTCGGCCTCTATGTTACCGGCAGCAGTTTCAATTTATATTCGCAAATCGGATTAATTATGTTAATTGGGTTGGCTGCAAAAAATGGCATTTTGATTGTTGAATTTGCCAATCAATTGCGTGATCGCGGTGTGGAATTTACCGAAGCATTGTTAGAGGCATCTTCAGCAAGGCTGCGTCCGATTTTGATGACAAGCCTTACTGCTGTCGCCGGTGCAATTCCATTGGTGGTATCGTCCGGCGCTGGCTCGGAAACCCGCTTTGTTATTGGCATAGTTGTTATTTCGGGTGTACTAGTGGCGACGGTTTTAACATTATTCATGGTGCCGGTTGCTTACAGTTTGCTGGCCCGTAAGACTGGGTCGCCAGGCGATGTAGAGCGCAACCTGATACAGCAACAAGCCCAGTATTCAGGAGAAGAAGATTAGTCTTGTTTAAGCCAGTGAAATCCACTGGCTTAAATTTCCATAATAATGGTAGCAGTCGGTAGGGCATAATATTTCTGTGGCCATTTATAAGATAGGATGCGGTTGTTAAACACCGGTGAATGTTTATGAAAAATTACCTGTTATTGTTCTGCTTTGGTCTGTCAGCGTGTCATCCTGTAATGATAGATGATGCCACCACCGAAACATGGTTAATAAATTCTTTCCATAATATCGGCGGTGCCGCGGTTAGCGTACAGGGAAACCCGCGTATAGTGGGTTCTTCCCAGGGCAAAACGGTTCGTTTTGATGGCGAAGGAGACAGGTTGTTGGTAGATAAAAATCCATTGGCCAATACCCATGAATTTACAATTGAAATTATTTTTAATCCCGCAGCGGCCTTTCCCGCAAATGCGGAGCCGCGGTTTTTCCATATCGAAGCGGCGGATAATCCCAGTCGCCGCGTCACCATCGAACTGCGGTTGAATAATAAAAACCAATGGTACCTGGACGCTTATATAAAGTCAGAGCAGTCTCAACTTACATTAACTGATCCGAACAAAGTTCATCCTGTTAATCAATGGGCCCACGCTGCGATTACCTACAAAGATCGTGAATTTATTTCCTATGTCAATGGCAAAAAAGAATTAACGGGCCAGGTGGATTTTTTACCGATAGCACCGACAGCGAAAACATCCATTGGTGCGCGTATGAATCAAGTGCATTGGTATAAGGGGGATATCGCAAAAGTGCGCATTAGTCATCAAGCACTGGAACCTGCCCGGTTTTTAGCGATAACAAACTAGGGATAGGGGAGGGAAATACGGCAATTGCAGTTCTATGTCTCACTGCAATTGCCTGTAAATAATTAACGTTTGATGGAATGGCTTAGGAAGGGAATAATTTCATCAATAGCAATTTCCTGTTTTTCCGCGTCGCGACGGCCTTTGTACTCAATGGTGCCGGCTTCCAAACCACGTTCACCGATCACAATACGGTGGGGAATGCCCATAAGGTCAGTGTCGGCCAGCATCGCACCCAGTCGCGCTTTTTCATCATCCATGAAGAGCACATCAAAACCAGCGCCGGTAAGCGCGGCGTAAAGTTCTTCGCTCTTGGCTGCAACGGCTTCCGATTTGCTGATGTTGATGGGAACAATAGCAATGTGGAAAGGCGCAATGGAATCTGGCCATATAATTCCATTCTCATCGAAATTTTGTTCAATCGCTGAAGCAACCACACGGGTTACGCCAATACCATAGCAGCCCATAATCATGGTTTGCTCTTTACCGTTTTCATCCAATACCCTGGCTTTCATTGCTTCGGAATATTTTGTGCCCAATTGGAAAATGTGTCCGACTTCGATCCCGCGTTTAATTTCCAGTGTACCTTTACCGCATGGGCTTGGATCACCTGTGACTACGTTGCGGATATCGGCAACCAGGGTAAGTTGTGCATCGCGGCCCCAATTGACACCGGTTAGATGGAATCCGTCTTTATTGGCACCGCAGGTAAAATCAGCAAGGTGCGCTGCGGCGTGGTCAACAATGACTGGAATGGTCAAACCGACTGGCCCTATGGAACCAACACTAACCCCCAACTCGGCTTTAATGCGCGCCTCGGGTGCGAAAGTAATTGGTGACGCGATACCGGTTAATTTTTCCGCTTTGATCTCGTTCAATTCGTGATCACCGCGCAACACCAGTGCGACCAGTGGTTGGGTTTTATCTTCGCGTATTTCCCCCAGAACAATCAGTGTCTTAACCGTTTGTTGCGGGCTTAACTTGAGGTATTCAGCGACCTCGCCAATAGCATGCTTGCCGGGAGTGGCAACTTCTTGCATTACATGCCCGGCTGTGGGACGGGGCGTCGTTGGTGGCAGCGCTTCCGCTTTTTCAATGTTGGCAGCGTAATCACTGCTGTTGCTGAAGGCAATATCGTCTTCGCCGCTGTCGGCAAGTACATGGAATTCATGGGAAAAAGCACCGCCGATTGAACCTGTATCCGCCAATACCGGGCGGAACTGCAATCCCAAACGGGTAAAGATATTGCAATAGGTCGCATGCATTACATCGTAGGTTTGTTGCAATGATTCATGGCTGGTATGGAAGGAATAGGCATCCTTCATAATAAATTCGCGCGAGCGCATCACCCCAAAACGCGGGCGGATTTCATCGCGAAATTTGGTTTGGATCTGGTAGAAGTTCGCAGGTAACTGCTTGTAGCTTTTAATTTCGTTGCGAATTAAATCAGTAATGACTTCTTCGTGGGTAGGCCCCAGGCAGAAAGGGCGATCATGGCGATCGGCAATACGAAGCAGCTCAGGACCATATTGCTGCCAGCGACCGGACTCCTCCCACAATTCAGCGGGCTGCACCACTGGCATAAGCACTTCCTGCGCACCGGATTTATCCATTTCCTCACGTACAATAGTTTCTACTTTACGCAACACGCGCAAGCCCAACGGCAACCAGTTATACAAGCCTGATGCCATTTTGCGGATCATGCCGGCACGCAGCATTAATTTATGGCTGATAACTTCCGCGTCGGCGGGTGTTTCCTTGAGGGTGGCAATTAAAAATCGGCTGGAGCGCATAGTAATGACTTCTTGAAGACTATAATGGTTAAAAGTCGCCTATTCTACGGCGGTTAGCAATATTGGTATAGCGCCGCGGATATGAATTTCCGGGGTGTTTTTATGTCTCAGTAGCTGCATGTTTGCGTCAATTGGAAGGATAACAACTATGTTTGAATTACATCCACGCCTCGCCCAGGATTCTGTCGTTATCGGTGAGTTCGATCTTTCGCTGTTATTGCTTAGCCGCGACGCCAATTACCCTTGGTGTATTTTGGTGCCCAAGCGTGAAGATATCTACGAAATCCATCATTTAAGTGAAGAGGAACAGATGCAGTTGATACGCGAGTCCTGCCGCTTGTCAGAGGTTATGACGAGCTTATTTGATGCCGATAAGATGAATGTGGCAGCCCTCGGAAACGTTGTGCGCCAACTGCATGTGCACCATATAGCGCGCTTCACGGATGATCCCGCCTGGCCCCAACCTATTTGGGGAAAGCTACCTGCGAAAGAATATGAACCGGACGACTTTGCAGATCGAATTAAGCGGTTGCAAAACGCGTTGGTGGGCGAAGGCTTCAGGGTTTTATGATGTGTTGCAAATAAATCGTCCGACATACAATGTAAAAAGCCCCGCAAATGCAGGGCTTTTTACATTTCCGGAACTAGCGAAGGTTATTAGAGAGCCATTTCTTTCAGCTTTTTCAGTGGGCGAACTTTTACTGAAGTGCTGGCCGGCTTGGCTTTGAACATTACTTCTTCGCCAGTAAACGGGTTGATACCTTTACGCGCTTTGGTGGCGGGCTTTTTAACGGTGGTAATTTTTAATAAGCCAGGCAGGACGAATTCACCTACACCTTTCTTTTTGATGTGGCCTTCGATCACATTGCCCAATTCATCCAATACCGCCTGAACTTGTTTTTTGCTCAATTCGGTAGCGTCAGCAATTTGTTGCAGCATTTGGGTTTTGTTTTGACGTTCAGCAATGGGTTTAACAACGGCTGGAGCAGCTTTTGCAGCAGGGACTTTTTTCGCTGCCGGGGCTTTTTTAGCAGCTGCTTTTGGAGCAGCTTTAGCGGCAGGGGCTTTTTTTGCAGCAGCTTTTGGGGCAGCAGGTTTTTTAGCGGCCATAATAGATTCCTTGTGATTCTTGAATGTTGATTAAGGTTATCTTTTAAACAAAAGACTCTCGTGTAAGACATTTATCTAGCCTGGATGCTCAAGGTAAACATCCGCGTAACCAGCAGGCCGGTTTCAATACTTTTGATATCGAACAGTGCTTACTGATCCGCATTCGCAAACCCCTGTATTTACAGGCTTAAATAGCACTGAATACGGATTGACGCTATATATATAGGATAAAAATCGAATCGGCAACAAAGAATAGTGGTTTTTCAGCGTAAAAAACGCTTTTTTTTAAGGCTGTGACCTTTAGCAACACTTTTTTACACGCTTGGCTTGCATTAGATGTGTAATAACTGAAATTCAGGTTCGGGTTCAGCGTACTGCCATAAATAATTAAACTCTTCCCGCAATGGTTTTATTTCCCGTGCCGCATTGCTGTTAAAAAAGCCGCGGTAAACTGTATCGTCATTTTTGAACAGGAGTTTGTCGGTATCTCCGAGCATAAATCCCATTTCTTTGTTATTGGGTTCGACGACCATTTTACGCACGAGGATTTTGGATGAGAGCCGTTGCGCAAGGCGAATCAGTAAATGACTGGACTCAATGGCGGGCTTGGTGTCTTTAATCAGGATTTGAACCTGTGTGTGGCGGCTGGAGCGTGTAAAGGCCGACACTGCCTCAACACACTCAGCCGATCCATATACCAATGCGTCCAGGTCTCGCGTCAGGATGGCAAGTGAACGGCGGTTTTGTTTTATCAATTCAAGTGTGTAATGGCGAAAATCGTCAATGCCGTCCAATAACCACAAATCGTTGCTTGCGCTGCTTCGTTCAGCCATGGTGGTGCTCCATTGGTTGCCAATACATGGTGATGTGAGGAATACCTGCGTCCATAAATTCATAGCCGTGGGCAACAAATCCCAGGCGCTCATAGAAAGCGCGACGTTGAGTTTGGGCGTGTAGGTAAATTGGATAAGGCGCGATGTTCCGGCAATAATCCAGAATAAATTGCATCATTTGATGGCCGAGGCCGCGCGTGCGAAAAGCCTTTAATAAGGCAACGCGACCTATATGGAAATACTTTTTGCCGTCCCGTTCTTCGACGAGCAGGCGGGCACAGCCAATAGCCTGGTCGTGGTGCTGTATTAGGAAATGAGTTGCTGTTTCGTCCCATCCATCCCATTCATCTTTAATCGGTACTTGTTGTTCTTCTATAAATACTCGCGTGCGTATTTCCGAAAGAAAGGTAGAGTGCGTTTGCCAACAGGTGAGTATTATCTTGTGCATTGCATTTTGCCGTTACCAGGTTGCGACAGGGTAGCGCCGCCAGCACTACCCATCCTGAGGAGCTAATTATCAATACTATTCATCGACCAATAAGGTTTCCTGGTTAATTAATTGGGTGATTGCTGCGCGATTAACCGGGTCTTGTACCAATGGTTTGATTTCATGCCAACTGATTTCTACCTCTTTGCATACCAATTCAGCCAGTTCGCGCGTGCAGCAAATGGCTTCTCCATCCGCAAATAAAAGCGTCCCCTTTTCATCGCTGTGGAAGGCGAGGCGCGCCGAGGGATGACGCCATAGCAACTCACCATCCGCTAATGCAGATTGCCATTCATCGGCATCTATCTCCAGGGGCTCTTCCTGGGTTTGTTCCAGGTATTTGCGTTCGGTCATAAATTTACCAAACCAGAGCGCAATATTTTCCCCGGTGAGATGTTGCAAAACTATGTTGCGCACTTGCTCAATGGCTTTCGTGTTAATCTCGCCGGGATTTTCCTGCAAGGCTAAATCCGGGTCCGTGTACCGTAAATCATCTTCAATGGAGAGCGCAATTTCCTGGCCGATTTCGGCAATGATATCGGCATGGCTGGGGGCGCGAAAACCTATTGAATAAGTCATGCAATCATCGCCCTGGGCATTGCCCCAATGGGCAATGCCGGGCGGAATATAAAGCATATCGCCAGGCTCCAGGACCCATTCTTCCGAAGTATGGAATTCATTCAGGATTTTAAGGCGGGTGCCTTCAACCCGCGGTGAGTTGCTGTCACACATCTGACCGATTTTCCAATGGCGTTTACCTAAGCCTTGCAATAAAAATACATCGTAGTAATCAAAGTGAGGGCCAACACCCCCCTTATCGGGTGCGTAACTAATCATTAGATCATCCAGCCGCCAGTTGGGGATAAAGCGGAAATAATCCAATAATTGATTTGCTTCGGGCACCCATTGGTCCACCGCTTGAACCAATAACGTCCAATGGGTTTCCGGCAGCTTTTCAAATGTTTTTTCGTCAAAAGGTCCGTTGCGCAATTCCCAGGGCGTAGCGCCGTTTTCCAGCACAATGCGCGATTCCACTTCTTCTTCCAGCGCGAGGCCGGCAAGTTCATCCGGTGTAATGGGTGACTCAAAACCGGGGAATGCATTACGAATTAGCAATGGTTTTTTTTGCCAGTAATCGCGCAAGAATTCTTCTATTGGCATATCGCCAAGGTGTGTCAATGGAACTGTCATTTTTATCCTGCGAAGTTATCTATAGGTTTGGGCGAGTTAGCGATATTTAAGCTGGCGCCAATAAAATTAAGGGCTCATCGCGAGCCCCTGGTTTGCAGTTTTAAATCGCTTTCGCTTGATCTATCGCATTACCGATGTAATTGGCCGGAGTTAAATCACGCATGGTTTGTTTGGCATGTTCGGGAATATCCAGGGTTTCTACAAACGCGGCCAATACTTCACGGGTGATGGCCTGGCCACGTGTTAGCGCTTTTAATTTTTCATAGGGTTCGGGCACATTGTACCGACGCATAATGGTTTGGATCGGCTCCGCCAGTACCTCCCATGAGTTATTCAAATCCTCAGCCAGGCGCGCGCGGTTGATTTCCAGTTTTCCCATACCTTTTAATGTGGATGCGTAGGCAATCAAACTGTAGCCAAAGCCGACCCCCATATTGCGCAATACAGTAGAGTCAGTCAGGTCACGTTGCCAGCGGGATATCGGCAGTTTTTGCGCGAGGTGCGTAAAAATCGCATTGGCGATACCCAAATTACCTTCAGAGTTTTCAAAATCAATCGGGTTAACTTTATGTGGCATAGTTGATGAACCCACTTCGCCGGCAATGGTTTTTTGCTTGAAGTAACCGAGGGAAATATAACCCCAAATGTCGCGATCAAAATCGATAATGATGGTGTTAAAGCGTGCAATCGCATCAAACAATTCCGCAATGTAATCGTGCGGTTCAATTTGAGTTGTGTAGGGGTTCCAGGCCAAACCGAGGCTCTCGACAAATTCTTTAGCGTTGGTTTGCCAATCTACTTGCGGGTAGGCTGACAGGTGCGCATTATAATTTCCCACCGCACCGTTGATCTTGCCGAGTAAGTCCACTTCTTTCACGGCTTTTAATTGACGACGTAAACGCGCCGCCACGTTAGCCATTTCTTTGCCGACGGTTGTTGGCGATGCGGTTTGCCCGTGGGTACGCGATAGCATTGAATCTGCCGCGTAGTCATGGGCGAGCTTTACAATGCCGTCGATGATCGCTTCGGCATCATTGATGAATACCTTGCGGCCTTCACGTAACATTAACGCGTGCGAAAGGTTATTGATGTCTTCCGAGGTACAGGCGAAATGGACAAATTCCAGCACAGCCTCCAGTTCGGCATTGCCTTTGAATTTATTCTTTAAGAAATATTCGACCGCTTTTACATCGTGATTGGTGGTGCGCTCGATATCTTTAACTGCTTGCGCATCGGCTTCATTGAAATGACTGATAATGGAGTCGAGCAGGGCATTGGTACTGTTGCTAAATGCGGGTACTTCCGGGATGCCTGGGTGGCGGCTAAGTTGCTGCAACCAGCGGACTTCAACTTCCACGCGAAAGCGGACCAGGCCGAATTCACTAAAAATGCTGCGTAGGGCAATGGTTCTACTGCCATAACGGCCATCGACCGGGGAGACAGCATTGAGGGCCGAAAGAGTACTAAAAGAGTTGTCCATTATGTTTCCCGACAAAAAATGAAAAGTAAAAGGAATTGAAAATAAAAATTCTAGATACGGCGCAACAAATCATCCACCTGGCGGGCGATTTCCTTGCGGTTAAATAATAGTTGCCAGCGGTTGCCGCCTACCTGCCGCCATAAAATAGCTGAGCGAATCGAGGCGAGCAGGAGCGCGCGAATCTGGTTGGCAATACGTTGTTGTTGCAAGTAATTGTAGTCGCCATTGACCTGGATGCGAAAACGAAAGGTACTGATGGTTTCGGTGTAAAGTGTGCCTAAATTGGCTATCACATTGTCATGAGTCGATGAAAAATGCTGCGCTTGCTGGTTGACCTGTTCCAGGCGACTGGCAATGACATTCAACATATCCCTGCGCCCGGCCAGTTTTTTCTGCAAATGAAGTACGCCCAATCCATATCGCAAAGTTTCGCGATACTTCTGTGAATTAGGCTTCAACAGCTCGCGCATAACTTCCAGTCCGGTGCGTAAATGCTCAATTTTTCCGCCATACACCTCGATAGTGCTTGGGGGATTAAGGTCCAGTATGGATTCGATACTGCATTTGAAGGCCTCTGGTTGTAAGTAGCCGGTTTTGGCTACTTGTTCAACCAGGGCCGCGCCCTGGAAAATGCCTGCAAGGGCGAGGGTTATATCTTGCCAATTTTTGCTCACGCGATATCTCTCTACTTAGGCCGGGTTTGATTGAGTTGCGACACTTGTTAACGGTTGCCGGCAGATTCGATGACGGCGCCTCCAAGGCAAATATCCCCCTGGTAAAAAACTACCGATTGCCCTGGGGTAACCGCGCGCTGGGGTTGGTCGAAAGTGACATCCAGGGTGCCATCGGCAAGGGTTTTAACGGTGCACGCCTGATCTGGCTGGCGATAGCGTGTTTTGGCCGTACATCTCATGTCATGTGAGGGCGGAATACCATTAATCCAATGGGACTGCCGGGCGAGCAGGTAATTGGTAAATAGAAGCGGGTGGTCTGTACCTTGTACAACCACCAATACGTTGCGGGCCAGATCCTTTTGGGCCACAAACCAGGGTTCTTCATTGGCACCTTTAACACCACCTATGCCCAACCCCTGGCGCTGGCCGATGGTGTGGTACATCAATCCGGTGTGTTCGCCTATAGCTTTGCCGTCAGGCGTCTGGATTTCGCCGGGTTGGGCGGGCAAATATTGTTGCAGAAAATCCTTAAAGCGGCGCTCACCAATGAAGCAGATGCCAGTACTGTCCTTTTTATTGTGGGTAACCAATCCGTGCTCTTCAGCTATGCGACGCACTTCCGGTTTTTCCAGTTCGCCAACCGGAAAAAGGGAATGGGAAAACTCATCCTCGCCCACGGCATGCAGGAAGTAGCTTTGGTCTTTATTGGGGTCCAACCCCTTTAACAAATAGGTATGGCCATCGCGATCGGCGCGGCGCACATAGTGACCGGTGGCGATCAACTCGCCGCCCAGCATACGCGCGTATTCCATGAAGACCTTGAATTTGATCTCCCGGTTGCACAGTATGTCCGGGTTCGGGGTGCGGCCAGCTTTGTATTCTTGCAGGAAATGCTCAAACACATTATCCCAATATTCAGCCGCAAAGTTCGCGGTATGCAACCTAATACCGATACGCTCGCAAACCATCTGCGCATCCGCCAGGTCAGCTTTCGCGGTGCAATATTCGGTGCCGTCATCCTCATCCCAGTTTTTCATAAACAGGCCTTCGACCTGGTATCCCTGTTGTTTAAGTAAGAGCGCTGAAACGGAGGAATCCACACCGCCGGACATGCCAACAATGACGCGAGTACCGGCTGAAACCACAGGATTGGAGGATAGGGTCATAGGGAATAGCAGCAGTTTTGAAAGAAGGCTGGCATTTTACCCGCCCGCGCCAGTCACTGCCACCTTAACGGTTTAATTCACAACGGCCAGGGGAAAGCGCCGTCCGGCGCGGTAGTCTTCAATAACCTGCAAAGTCATCGGGCTGCGCAGTTGATCTTCGCGTTCCTTCAATTCTTCGTAAGTTAACCAGACGGCCTCAATAATCCCTGTATCCAGCGGGTGATTGGCATCGTGACTCACCGCTTCAGCAGTAAATGTTGTGCGTAAGTAGGTAATGCCATTACTTGGGGCGGTATAAAGATTTACTCCCACAACTCCTGTTAACTGAATCGTCCAGCCGGTTTCTTCCAGTGTTTCCCTTACTGCGGCTTCGCACAAGGTTTCATTGGGGTCCAGATGACCTGCGGGTTGGTTGTATACTTTTTTGCCATCAGATTCTTCGTAAACCATTAAATAGCGATTATTGTGTTCGATAATAGTGGCGACGGTGACGTGCGGTGCCCAGCTCATATGTAATCCCGTTAACTGTGAAATGGTTATTGTCGGAAGGGCGGTTTTGATTTGCAATAGTTATTGCCGCGTTCATTACCCTGCTATTTTTTCGGTAATTTAATTGTTGCCAGGAACCACGTTGCTGCAACACATTTAAGATTGTAATTGGGTAGCCGGGATTGACCGTTTTATTTTTTCTTTGCTAGTCTCCGTCTGCTTCATAACAATGGATTATTTATAGGGACATTTATGTATAAGGCTGCATTAGTTTTTTATCCTGAAGTTTTAGTGGGATTTAATAAAACCCAGCTTATTGAACGGCGCTTGTTTTCCACTGGGATAATAGGTTCCCGCTTCAACGCATCGCCTGCATTCACCGCCGGTACGGTTTATCGGCAATATCTGCCCAAAAACGAAACCCTGCAGCGCTATCGCTACGGCATTATCCGTATTTATATCCAGGCTGTTGGTCAATGGGTAACCAGTGGAGGCTTGTTATTGGACAGGACAAATATGGTGATTGTCGAAGGTGATGCATTTATCGCATCTAATAAACAATGCGCCAGGCTATGTGAGTTTTTAGGAGGCATAACGGGCGATAAATACACGGTTGATATTGTCGCTGACGTTGGCTGTCTGGGCATCCGCGAAACAGAGCCTGAATATTTAATTAATAAATTTATCGCTCGTGACGGGCTCTCCTGACATTCCCTGGCAAGCGTGTGGTGATAATGGCCATTCCGATGATGAATGTCATAAATTTGTTTTAAGCAAAACAATTTCTTGGAACTGTCACTGAAAAGGGAATATGATTCACGAACCGACCAGATGGTCGGCTGGTTTTTTGATAACCGGATTAACTAATGCTTTATTACACTTTGTGACATTTGTTGATTTTGGTTTTGTTGGTGGCTATGCAACAATTTTCCGGCTCGTAATTCATGATGGGGCCGGAATTATGGTCGGGACACCGTTCCACCTTATCCTCCCCGCCGATAGTGCTGCTTGGTCCATTCATTCAATCATCTCGTCCTTTCAATAGTTTTTCAGAAATGGTTCTTCATATATGAGCAAGGTGAAATCTTCAATTATTGCCGCCGCTAGTTTGTTTGGGGTTTTTATAGTGGTTGCCGGAATTAAGGCGACTCAGGTCATGGCTATGATTGAGGCAGGGAAAAACACGCCCGCGCCCTCTGAAACCGTGAGTACTTTTACCGCTGAAGTCCAGCATTGGCCCAATACTTACACGGCTATGGGAACCGTTGAAGCGTCAGAGGGAATCATGATTACCGCCGAAGTCGCCGGTAAGGTTAAGGAAATTCGTTTCAAATCCGGCGAGCAAGTGAAAAAAGGAACCGTGATTCTGGTCCAGGAGTCCGGTAATGAGCAAGCGCAGCTAAGTGCTGCTGAAGCAAGGTTACGTTTGGCCAAATCCAACCACGAACGACTGGTTGAACTACGTAAGCGCAACACCGTGTCCCAAAGTGAATTGGATACCGCCATCCAGCAAATGGAGTCTGCGCTGGGTGATGTAGGTGACTTGAAAACTACCCTTGAGAAAAAACTTGTACGCGCGCCATTCGATGGTCGTTTAGGCATTCGCCAGGTTGACCTGGGGGAAGATTTACAAGTAGGCAGTGAAATTGTATCCCTGCAAGCAACCAATAGCGTGCGGGTCAATTTTCCAGTTCCGCAATTCTGGTTGGTACAAATGGATCGCGGGTTGCCGGTAGAAGTAAATGTTGGTGATGGATCTGATTCAACCATGAAAGGCCAGATTACTGCCATAGGTGCGGAAATAAGCACAACCACCCGCAATGCTATCGTTCAATCTTATTTGAACAATGACAAAAACCAATTGATCCCCGGCATGGCGGTTGAGACCAAAGTGACCTTGTCTGATCCGCAAGAGGTACTGGCAATTCCTGCAACTGCGGTAATTTATGCGCCCTTTGGTGATACTGTATTTGTTATAGAACCGGGTGAAAAAGAGGGCACTTTCAAAGCGCGCCAGCAATTTGTGCGGTTGGGTAAAGCGCGCGGCGATTTCATTGAAATTGTTGATGGCTTGAAATCAGGCGATGTGGTTGCCAGCGCCGGGGCATTTAAATTATTGAATGGCCAGGCGGTTACCGTGAGCGCTATGCCTACACCGGAATATCAATTAAACCCAACTCCTTCCGATAGTTGATCAACAATGCTCCTTGTCGCTTTTACGCGGCAAGGAAGCAACCAAATTACACATAAGCCGAAAAGCCAACGAGCCCATAACTTATGAAATTTACCGATATTTTTATCAGGCGTCCGGTTCTCTCCATTGTAGTGAGCCTGCTTATTTTAATTTTGGGGGTTCAGGCCGGGAATAACCTCACCGTTCGCCAATATCCCCGCAGTGACATTTCTGTAATTATCATCAATACCGTATATGTAGGTGCCAATGCTGAGTTGGTGCGTGGTTTTATCACTACGCCTATTGAGCGCGCGATTGCATCCGCCGGAGGCATTGACTACATCGAATCACAAAGTGCTATGGGTATGTCCACAGTGACGGCGCATTTGCGCCTGAACTACGACCCGCTCAAAGCCATGACTGAAATCTCGGCGAAAGTGAATCAGGTGCGTAATGAATTGCCTCCCGAAGCGGAAGTGCCATCTATTCGGATCGAGTCGGCGGATTCACAGTTTGCTGCAGCTTATTTGAGTTTCAGTTCGGAAATTCTTGAGCAAAACCAAATTACGGATTTCCTTACCCGTTCGATCCAGCCACGTTTGATTGCCATTAACGGCGTGCAAAAAGCCGATGTACTTGGTGGCAGGACCTTTGCAATGCGTATCTGGTTAAAACCCGAGCGCATGGCCGCATTAAATGTAACGCCGGTGCAGGTACGGGCCGCATTGCAGGCCAATAACGTTCAGGCAGCTGTGGGACAAACCCGTGGCTCTTATACGCAAGTAAATTTACGTGCGGATACTGATTTAAAAAGTGTCGATGAATTCAAGCAGTTAATTGTTCGCAATTCACCGGAAGGCATTATTCGTTTGAGTGATATTGCAGATGTTGTACTCGGCGCGGAAAACTATGACACGGTTGTGAACTATTCCGGCGATACAGCGGTATTTATGGGCGTTTGGGTTGCCCCTAACGCTAATGCACTCGATGTGATGAAGGCAGTGAACAAGGAAATGGAAGCAATCAAGGCGGAGCTGCCGACCGGTCTCTCAGGTACGGTGGCTTATGACTCTACCGAATATATTGATGCAGCTATTCACGAAGTTGTTAAAACCTTGACGGAAACCTTGCTGATCATCGTGATCGTAATTTTCCTGTTCCTCGGTTTCAGTCGTTCCGTCATTATTCCCGTATTAGCGATACCGCTTTCACTGGTCGGGGCGCTTTTCATTATGCAAGTCTGCGGATTCTCATTGAACCTGCTTACACTACTTTCCATCGTGCTTTGCGTAGGCCTGGTGGTGGACGATGCGATTGTGATGGTGGAAAACATCGAGCGTCACATCCAGGACGGTGTGAAGCCATTCCAGGCGGCGATAACGTCTGCGCGTGAACTGGCAGGCCCGATTTTGGCAATGACGGTGACCCTGGCTTCGGTATATATCCCGATCGGTTTACAAGGTGGCCTTATTGGTTCCCTGTTCAGGGAATTTGCGATCACCCTGGCAGGTGCGGTGACTATTTCAGCGATAGTGGCGATCACCCTGTCGCCAATGCTGGGTTCACGCATGTTGAAGGCGCATGAGGGATTGAACGCTCCCTTGGAAAAACCATTTGAGCGTTTTCGCGAATGGTACAAACTCAAACTGGATGTGAGCCTTCAAAGTCGTCTCGGTGTTTATATTTTCTGGGTGGGGATTACCCTGATGTGTATTCCGCTGTACATGCAATCCCCCAAGGAATTGGCCCCCGTGGAAGACCAAGGGGTAATCTTTGGTATTGTCGATTCCCAGTCAAACTCAACTGTTGATCAATCTTCGTTTTTCGGTAAACAAGTCAATCAAGCTTTTATGAGCGTGCCTGAGACAGATTTTACCTTCCAATTGACAATGCCTACGGGCGGTTTCTCCGGCATGGTGACCAAACCATGGGAAGAGCGCGATCGCGATGTATTCCAAATCATGCCTGAAATACAACAAAAACTTGCCGCCATCGCCGGTGTGAAAATCCTGCCGATTACACCTCCTGCGCTACCTGGTGGCGGGCAATTCCCGGTGGAATTTGTTCTGGCGTCAACAGCGGATGTTAAGGAAATTTATGATTATGCGCTGAAAATCCAGGACATTATGATGAAGTCCGGCAAATTCTATTTCCAAACGCTGGACGTAAAAGTGGATCAGCCGGATTACAAATTAAACATTGATCGCGAAAAAGTCGCAGACCTTGGCCTGGATTTGCAAACTGTTACCAATGATGTAGGGACCCTGCTTGGTGGTGGATGGGTGAACCGTTTCAATATGGCGGGTCAGAGCTACAAAGTGATTCCGCAAGTTAAACGTGTTGATCGCCTGAGTGCGGATGACTTATCAAACCTATATGTAACGGGGCCGAATGGCGGTTTGATTCGTTTGGACCAGGTGGCAAGTATTACCCACAGCACCGAGCCGCGTACGATTAATCGTATGCAACAGTTGAATGCAGTAAAAATCAGCGGGGTTCCCGGTGTACCATTGGGCGAAGCCCTGGCGTTCCTGGAAGGTGAAGCGCGCAAGATCTTGCCAAAGAATTACACTATTGATTACACCGGTGAGTCGCGCCAATTGAAGCGCGAGGGTAACACCTTCTTGCCGGCATTTATCATGGCGGTTGTAATGATCTTCCTGGTACTTGCAGCCCAATACAATAGCTTCCGTGATCCATTGGTAATCCTTGCCGGTTCTGTTCCTTTGGCCATGTTCGGCGCCTTATTGTTTACCTTCTGGAAAATACCCATGCCGATCCCGTTTTTCACCGATGGGTTCACCAGTACGCTCAATATTTATTCCCAGGTGGGTTTGGTTACGCTGATGGGGTTAATTGCGCGTAACGGTATCCTGGTGGTGGAGTTTGCCAATAAATTGCAAGAGCAGGGCATTGCCAAGCTTGAAGCGATTCGCGAGGCTTCGGCGTTGCGTTTGCGTCCGGTAATGATGACCAGCGTAGCGACTATTGCCGGTCATACGCCGCTGATTTTTGCATCGGGAGCCGGTGCTGAAGCGCGCAATTCTATAGGTATAGTACTGGTCCTGGGCATGACGATAGGCACCTTCTTTACCTTGTTTGTCCTGCCATCGGTTTACATGCTGTTGGCGAAGGACCACCAGCATGATCGTGAAGCATTGGAACAATTAGCCGAGGCGGGTTAATTCCGGTTTGTTGAAAAAGGGTGCCTGTCGGCACCCTTTTTTGTTAGGGTTGCAACCAATTTTGCAAGACAAACGAGCTGTCAGGGTATGAGGTTTTGTGTATGGCGATGAATCAAGGTGCGGTATCCCCCCAATCGATTCCCCAGGTAAAAAATATAATTGCAGTGGCATCGGGCAAGGGAGGGGTGGGTAAATCGACCACTGCGGTAAATCTGGCATTGGCATTGGCGGCCGAAGGGGCGCGCGTGGGCATTCTCGATGCGGATATTTATGGTCCCAGCCAACCGCATTTACTCGGTATAGGTCAGCGCCGACCGGACATTGCCGGTGAGCCCGGTAAACAACAAATGATTCCAATACAGGCTTATGGCATCCAATCAATTTCCATGGGCTATCTGGTGACCGAGGAAACACCGATGTTATGGCGCGGCCCTATGGCCACCGGTGCGTTGCAACAATTATTAATGCAGACCCGCTGGGATAACCTGGATTATCTAATCATCGATATGCCTCCGGGCACCGGCGACATCCAAATTACCCTTGCGCAAAAAGTGCCGGTCACCGGAGCTGTAATCGTAACCACCCCGCAGGATATTGCCTTGCTTGATGCAAAAAAAGGCATCGAAATGTTCCGCAAGGTAAACGTCCCCGTGTTTGGCGTGGTGGAGAATATGGCAATTCATATTTGTTCCAATTGCGGCCATGAAGAGCATATCTTTGGTGAGGGCGGGGGAGAGCGCATTGCGCGGGATTATCAAACCGAATTGTTAGGTTCCTTGCCGTTGGATTTGTCGATTCGGGCCGACGCAGATGCAGGTAAACCCACGGTGGCCGCCAATCCGGATTCCGCAATCAGCCATCACTACCGGATGATCGCCCGCAAATTAATTGCGAAGGTAGGTATCCATAAATTACAAGCCGATATTCCCGATATTGAAATCACGGATGATTGATCCATTATCTGTTGCATAAAAAAGCCCTCGTAATGAGGGCTTTTTTATGAGCGTTTTGCCTGGTTTTAAAACTCCGGTAATTCGTCCAGGGTAATCATGTTGTTGTGGCCATAGACATGGATTTTATGGCTGTTGGTGTTATAAAACTCGCCGCTCCAAAAGTTATCCTTATGTGTACCCGACGCAAGTGTTGTGTTATCGAAATTGCCGTCGTTCCAGGTCATGAACCACAACCACCAGGCACCATCAGCAGCAATCTTGTCCGGGTCCGGGATAAAACTGTTTTCACTCAGTGCAATCAGTTTAGCTTCAGGGGAATATTTGCGAACTTGTGTATAGATCGCGATTTGGGATTTATAAGTTTTGTTATCAGTACTGTCATAAATATCGTGGCTGAGGATATCGACCACATCATCGCCGGGGTACCAGGCTGCGTTTTGCCCATTCCAAACCCACAATAAATTATGTAAACCATGGTAGTTCACCAGGCGTTCGTACATATGGCGCCACAACAATATTTGCGCAAAGGCTTGTGGGGCATTATCAGTGCGGGTGCGTCCCCACCAGAACCAGCCACTACCGTTATTTCCCGACGCTTCATGGAGGGGACGCCAAAGCACAGTGACATTCGCGTCGCGCAGCTTTTTTAATTCGACAGCGATTAGGTCTATTCCCGTATTGATTTGGGCATAGGCAGGGCTGGCCGTGTCCAATGCGCCATTGGCCATCGGGATAGTGAAATCGGTGTTTTCTGTGGCATTGGCGGAGGGAACATAAAAGTAGGCTTCATTGACCTTACCGGTGTTGAGCAGGGCAGGGTCGCGCCAGTGCCAGGCGAAGGTTACGAGTCCGCCTTTATTGGCAAAGGCAATGGCCTCTTCCGTTTGCTTGACACCTTCCACCCAACTTGCGGTCATGCCGTAGTTCATGAAATCGAAACCCATCAACGCCGGGTATTTACCCGTGTCATTAAAGACTCGTTCGGCCATATCGATAGAATCCTTCCAGGTGAGGTCTTGCTGTCCCGTTAATGTTTTTTGACCCCGGATGCTGTGCAAATAGGTGTAAATGCTTTTCGTCTTTTCCGTTGCAGCGGCGTCCACTGGCGTCGTACGGCCGGTAGTCGTGGGTAAAGCGGTGCGATTTATCGGGCAAAAACCGGCTGCGATGCAATATTTGCCATCCTCGTAGGCCCATCCACTTTGGTTCTGCGTACATATTGCCCAGGATTTGCCATCAACCTGGCAACTCTGGCCAATCGCCATGCTGGAGTTGCTTGATGTAGAACCCGGGGCTTTGGAGCTGGCAACGCTTGATGAACTGCTGGTTGCCACGGAACTGTTGCTTGAACCCGGTGGTGTCGCTATTGGTTGAGTATTGCTGTCACCTCCGCCCCCACCGCAAGCGGTGAGGATAATTCCCAAAACAATAGCCAGTTGATTTAAATACTTCATTGGTACTCCGCGCTTTTTTATGTTTATTGATGTGGAAGATATATTTTCAGGGCTCCGGACACTTGGGGTGTAACCGGTTACTGCATTCTATGCGTGTAACCGGTTTCAGTCCAGGGTGGCATCAAGAATCAGGTATTTTTTATTTCTTTATCCCTCTCGGGCCGATTTGGCCTGAGAGTGCATCTCATGTAGAATGCGCGCCTCGATTTTCCCGCCTGTTTCAGGCCATTATCCAACCAGATTGCATCCATTATGGAAATTAATCCTTTATTAAATGCCCTGAAAGACCTGACTGAGCGCACCGATGTGCTTAGGGGGTATCTTTGACTACGACCTGAAAAAAGAGCGCCTGGCGGAAGTGGAGCTGGAGTTAGCCGAACCCAGCGTCTGGGAAAATGCCGAGCGCGCCCAAGCCTTGGGCCGTGAGCGATCCTCCCTTGAAGCCGTGGTGAAAACGATAGATGACCTGGACTCCGGTGTTGCCGATAGCAGCGAACTCCTGGATATGGCTGTTGAAGAAAACGATGAATCCATGGTCGCCGATGTGCAGGCTGAAGTGGATCGCTTGGAAAAACAGCTCGCGTTACTCGAATTCCGTCGTATGTTTTCTGGCGAAACCGACCCCAATAATGCCTATCTTGATATCCAGTCCGGCTCTGGTGGTACCGAGGCCCAGGATTGGGCCGAGATGGTGCTGCGCATGTATTTGCGTTGGGGCGAGGCCAAAGGTTTTAAGGTGACGTTGGAAGAAGTGTCCCCCGGTGAAGTAGCCGGTATCAAAAGTGCGACGATTTATTTTGAAGGCGAATATGCCTTTGGCTGGTTACGTACCGAAACCGGTGTACATCGCCTGGTGCGTAAATCGCCATTCGACTCCGGCAATCGTCGCCACACATCCTTCTGTTCAGTGTTTGTATCGCCGGAGATTGACGACAACATTGAAATTGAAATCAATCCGGCGGATTTGCGTATCGATACTTATCGCGCGAGCGGTGCCGGCGGCCAGCACGTTAACAAAACCGATTCGGCAATCCGCATCACCCATATTCCTACCGGCGTAGTTGTGCAGTGCCAAAACGAGCGCTCGCAACATGCCAACCGCGATAAGGCTTTCAAAATGTTGCGCGCACGTATGTATGAGCAGGAAATGCTCAAGCGCAATGCCGAAAAGCAAGCGTTGGAAGACAGCAAATCCGATATTGGCTGGGGCAGCCAAATCCGTTCCTATGTGCTTGATGATTCGCGCGTAAAAGACCTTCGTACCGGCGTGCAAACATCTAATACCCAGGCGGTATTGGATGGCGACCTCGACCAATTTATCGTGGAAAGTTTGAAGGCCGGTTTGTAATTGCCGCTTTTTTGCGGACTTTTTCAAAATACATCCTCTAAAAAAGACATCAGTGAAGACTATGAGTAACGAAAACCAAACAATACATGCGCAGGACGAAAACAAACTCATCGCCGAACGTCGCCAAAAACTGGCCGCTATCCGCGAGAAAGGTAATGCATTTCCCAATGATTTTCGTCGCAATGACAAGAGCATGGATTTGCAGGCGCAGTTTGGTGGAAAAACCAAGGAGGAATTGGAAGCCTTAAACCATATTGTTAGCGTTGCCGGTCGTGTCATGGCCAAACGTGGCCCGTTTATGGTCCTCCAGGATGGGGAAGGATCGATCCAGCTGTATGCCGACAAGGCGGCCCAGGAAGTGATCAAGGAAAAGTGGGGCGTTTGGGACATGGGCGATATCGTCGGTGTTAAAGGCGCGCTGCACAAATCCGGGAAAGGTGATTTGTATGTGAACCTGGAAGAGTTCCAGTTGCTCACCAAATCCTTGCGTCCGTTGCCGGATAAATATCACGGTTTGGCCGACCAGGAAATTCGCTATCGCCAACGCTATGTGGATTTGATGGTAAATCCCGAGGTTCGCGAGACCTTTCGTTTGCGTTCCACTTGCATCAGTTTTATCCGCAATTACATGAGTGGACGCGGTTTTATGGAAGTGGAAACGCCGATGCTGCACGTCATTCCCGGCGGTGCTTCGGCGCGTCCATTCGTGACTCACCATAATGCCCTGGATATGGATATGTTCTTGCGTATCGCCCCCGAATTGTATTTGAAACGCCTGGTGGTCGGCGGGTTTGAACGTGTGTTTGAAATCAACCGCAATTTCCGCAACGAAGGTGTTTCAACTCGCCACAACCCTGAATTCACGATGATGGAGTTTTACCAGGCTTACGCGGACTATAAGGACTTGATGGATTTAACCGAGGATTTATTGCGTAAACTGTGTATCGAAGTGACTGGCGGCACTACATTGAAATACCAAAACAGTGAATATGATTTTGGTAAACCATTTGCACGCTTGTCGGTATTTGATTCGGTATTGCAATACAACCCGGGTATTACCGCGGAACAACTAAGCACCTTGGATGGTGCCACCAAAATTGCCGAATCACTTGGCTTGAAAGTGAAACCAGGTACGCCGCTCGGTAAATTGCAAACCGAAATCTTTGAAGAAACTGTTGAGCACAAACTGGATCAGCCCACCTTTATTACCGAGTATCCAACCGAAGTATCGCCCCTGGCGCGTCGCAGCGATACCAACCCGGCAGTGACGGATCGCTTTGAGTTTTTCATTGGCGGCCGTGAGTTGGCGAACGGTTTCTCGGAGTTAAATGACGCTGAAGACCAGGCTGAGCGGTTCCTTGAGCAGGTAAAAGCCAAGGATGCGGGTGATGACGAAGCTATGTATTACGATGCCGATTTTGTGCGTGCGTTGGAGTACGGTTTGCCGCCCACAGCGGGAGAGGGGATTGGTATTGATCGATTGATTATGTTGTTTGCCAATGCCCCTTCCATTCGCGACGTCTTGTTATTCCCGCACATGAGGCCTGAATAAGGTATATCCCAACTCGTAAATAGCGCCCAAGCGGCGCTATTTTTTTGTAATCCATTTGGCGAAACGGATTAATGGATCAAAATAAAAATGACGGATGGTTCCTCATCCGCGAATTAAAAAGCTTGCATTGATTAAAAGATGATCTTATTCTCTGGGCAGTCGTTTGTCTTGAAGTATGTTTGTCCTCCCGCCTGTATTTAATATTTCCCTGGAATTACCTGCGTTAATGGCTCCGGGATTTTAATACCTGCAAATGACAACGTTGACAATCGTTACCGGGCGAATTTTAAGGGTTTGGCCTTTTGCAATAACCAGCGACGGTGAGAGAGTCTGCTGCAATTCGCCTGTTCTGTTCCTCAACCAACGATAATGAAAAGGTAAATTCGATGAATAAAATAATTCCCCTGGGAGCGCTGCTTGGCGTGTCCCTGTTATCAACTGAAGTGTTGGCTGTAAATTGTACTGGCCTGCCGCAATGGAATAGCACCAGTGTTTATACCCAGGGAAATAGCGTGCAGTATTTAAATCGCGGTTACACTGCCAATTATTGGACGCAAGGTAATAATCCTGTTAACTATTCCGGGCCCTGGCAACATTGGACTGACAAGGGCGCCTGTGACGGTATAAGTTCCAGTGTCCCCAGTTCAGTTGCGCCGCTAAGCTCGTCCCGATCCAGTTCGTCGGTACCGAGCAGTACTCCAACCAGTTCATCCATGACTTCAAGTGCGGGAGCTTGCCCGGCTTATGTCGCAGGTACCAGTTACAACCAGGGCGCCGTCGTCACTAATGCGGGCGGTGTTTATACCTGCCAGGTCCCCGGCTGGTGCGGATCAACCGCGACCTGGGCATATGCGCCCGGTACAGGAACCTATTGGCAGCAAGCCTGGAGTGCGGGTGGAAGTTGTGCGGGTAGCGGTTCCAGTGTTGCCACATCGCGCTCCAGTTCATCGGTTCCCGGCAGCGTCCCATCTTCCTCACGTTCGAGTGCCTCTTCTTTCAGCAACAGTTCGGTGGGAACATCCGCGGGCCGCGAATTGGTGGGATATTGGGAAAATTGGCATTGGCCATTGGAGGAAATGACCTCAATTCCAAATTACACCGTGCTGAATATTTCGTTCCCACGTATTAATGCCGATGGTTCCCTGTTCCTCAGTAATGAGGGCGGTTACCAAAACAACCCAACGCCACAGCAAATTGCTGCTGCCAAAGCACAAGGTAAAAAAGTGTTGTTGTCGATTGGCGGTGCTAATGCGACTTTTGTCCTGACCAACCAGGCGCAGGAAGATAATTTTGTAAATTCCTTCATTGCGATTAAAGATCAATATGGTTTGGACGGTATCGATATTGATACGGAAAAGGGGCTGCACACCAATCCAAACGCACAAATTAATCAGGCGAATCCACAATACTCAGCCGATTATCTGGTACGTGCTATCAAGCGTTTGAAAACGCGTTATGGTTCGAGCTTTCTGCTAACCATGGCACCGGAAACAGCGCATACCATAGGTGCAAACCTGGCGGGTAATTGGTTGGGCCAATATAACTGGGGTGTTTATTTGCCGTTGATGAATGCATTGCGCGATGAAATCAGTTGGGTACAAATGCAGTACTACAATACCGGTTCAATGCCGGGCAAGAATGGCCAGTTCTATAACTCCGCCACCCAGGATGGACTGGTTGCGTGGACCGAAGCCTTGATTGAAGGTTTCCAGATTGGCAGCACAGGTGTGAATTACACCGGTTTGCCGGCGAGCAAGATTATTATCGGCTTGCCCGCTTCCACATCGCCAACAGCAGCGGGCAGCGGTTATACCAATCCCACCATTGTGAAAGCAGCCGTCCGTTGTTTGCGTTCCGGTGATTGTGGTAGTGGTTACAAACCTGCCAAAACTTATCCCGATCTACGTGGCATCATGGCTTGGTCTACCTACGAGGATTATTTGACAGGGTATGCCTTCTCCAACGGTGTCAGGGCATGCGCCTTGAATAATCAATGTAATTAATGGCGTCTTGCCATGAATAAAAAATGCCCGTCGGGAAAATCGGCGGGCATTTTTTATGAAGTTAATAAGTCCTGGATGTCGATAGCGTTTGCCTGGTAAACGGTCTCCATTTTAAATCCGTTGCGCAGCGCCACAGCCATTCTACGGGGCCGTAATTAAAATAATGCAACCACCAGCGACAAAAAATTATTTGCAGTGCAAAGATAACCATACACAGGAGGGCGTTTTGCGCCGGGCTGGTAACGGTAAATAACCCCAAGCCAATATTAAAAAATATAAACACCCCAATGATCGATTGGCTCAGGTAAGTGCTCAGCGCCATTTTTCCCACATTGGCAAGTGGTTTTAATCGCATCTCCCATGTGGGTTTTAGCATTAACAAGCTAATACCCGTTATATAAACCAGCGCCAGGCTGGTATTGAAAAACTCCATGATTAAACCGCTAAACCATCCGGCAATCGGTGTGTTTTGAAAATCAATTTTTAATATAAAAACACTTGCACCGAGTATTGTTCCAGCAAGCAAGGCTGCTCCGAGTGTCCAGCTACTTCGGGTTAATACTGTTTTTATGAATCCCCGGTGCTTTTCCAGATCGGCAAACCATTGCATCCGTCCGGCAAGTATTCCCAATAAAAAGAAACCGAAAGTAATAAAGCCCCGGCCGCTATTAACCTGATAAGTGAGCTTTTCGCCTACGGCCTGGATATTGTGTTGGACCATTTGGGTAAAGCTGCCGTGTTTAATGATCTCGTAATACGCCGCACCGGCAGTTTTGTGATCCTCATGAATGAGCATTAATTGGTCGCGCAAAAGAATGGAAATTAATTCTGCACCTTTGGTGGGAAGGTTGAGTACAAATAGCGACCCAATTATCAATAGGGTTTTATTGCTCAGGTTGCGGAAAAACAGCAGTAGGAATCCGAGGGGAACATAAATTGATAAAATGTCAGCCCGCCAGAAAATATGGTGCAACGCGCCTATCACGCCTAATATCGCAAGGCGCCAGGCGAATTTTAAAACGACAGGCTGGTGGCGTTTTGCCAGTTTGTCGATTTGGATATAAAAACTTAATCCGAACAAAAATGAAAAAATAGCGAAGAATTTACTAATGATAAAAATCATGTAAATCACTATGGCAATGCCACTGCCCGGGTTTTTAAAAAGCTGGTAGGTTTCCTCTGGTAATGGTCCTCCGGCATACCAGAAAATCATGTGCGCATAGAGGATGCCGAAAAGCGCAAAGCCCCTGAGTACATCCAGCGTAACAATCCTTTCTGAATCTGTGGGGAAGGGTAAGCTCATAAAAGAATCCTTTGGGTCGGTGAATAGGTTTATTTATTTTTGTATTGGACGCAGCAAACGCTTTAACGGTTTCAGCGCAGCCTACCTATTTTGGACGCGCAGGTCTTGTTACAGATGTAACCCTTTGGGTAATTCCACATGGATTTCCTGCCTGTGTATCGGGCAGCGAAATGCCAATCGATAGGCCAGCAGTTGCAACGGGACAGGGGCGGGCTTGCCGTAAAGCCTGTCGCCGATGATAGGATGGCCTATCCCCGCCAGATGCCTGCGGATTTGATGCTTGCGTCCGGTTTCAATCAGCACCTCGACTTTGGTGGTTGTGTGTGTATCGTTAACCTGGATGGTGTTAATGATGCTGACCGAATCCTTGCCGTCCAGGGGCTGGTCAATCCGCAAGTTCCCTGCAATTAATTCCCCGGCCACCTGAGCCTGGTAGCATTTCTTTAAATCGCGGGATTGAAACAATTGGGAGAGCAGGGCGGCAGCATTGGAGTCATGGGCGATCATCATCAAACCGGCGGCGTCCGCATCCAGGCGGTGAACCAGGAAGCATTCGCGTTTTTGTTCGATCTCGACCCAGCGTAACAAACTGCAATGATCGCCCCATTGGGAACCTTGCGCCAGCATACCGTGGGGCTTGTACCAAATGCTGTATCGGCTATGGTCGGCAATCAATTGTGCTGCAAGCGGAGCGCGGCCCAGAACCTGTTCATCATAATAAAGCTGGACGCGAGTCCCTTTGGGGAGCGCTTTTGTCGCCCGTCGCAAGCGTACCTGCTTGCCTTTTTGTACCCACCAGCACGCGCCTTTGTTCATAGCGTCCTTGATTCGCGCTTTGGATAGGCCCGTTTTTTCCGCGAGGAAATCTACCGCCGTTTGGCTGGATGTGTCGGTTGTAAAATCAAAAGTGCTTGGCATTTTGGTAAACTGCGATCCCATTTTGAAAGGCTAGCATTAGCGCGAGGCATTTGTGGCCGAAAAAGCAACGATTTATAAAGCGAACCTGACCCTGTCGGATATGGATCGCAATGTGTATGGCGATTTTAATTTAACCATCGCCCTGCATCCCTCTGAAACCGTCGAGCGTATGATGGTCCGCATTCTAGCCTTTTGTTACTGCGCTGCGGAGCATTTGACTTTTACCAAAGGGCTATCTTCCACCGAAGAGCCGGATTTATGGTTAAAACACGATAACGGCACCATTCTGGAATGGATTGAAGTGGGCCAACCCGCGCCGGAGCGTTTAAAAAAAGCGTCGAGCCAGGCGCAAGCAGTGAAAGTATTTAGTTACGGAAGGGGAATGGATGTGTGGTGGCGAAATAACGCAATCGCCATCCGTGCGCTACCCAAAGTGGAAGTTTGTTCATTCGCGGCTGAAGAATTGCAGCAACTCATTGCCTTGGCCGATAAAACCATGAACCTGACAGTCACCATCACTGAAACCATTGCTTATATTTCCTCAGCAAACGAAAGTATCACTATTCATTTGCATGGGATGGAGTAAATATTATGAGTGCCCAACAACCTTTTATTGTTGATATCACGCTGGAAAATGCCCAGCAATATTTAATTGATGAGTCGTTCCAACGCCCGGTGGTTATTGATTTTTGGGCGGACTGGTGTGCGCCTTGCAAAAACCTGATGCCGATTCTGGAGAAACTCGCCAATGAGCATGCCGGAGCGTTTTTATTGGCAAAAGTGAACGCAGATGATCCGCAAACCCAAATGATCGGTGCCCAATTCGGGGTGCGTAGCCTCCCGACCGTAATGATTATGAAAGACGGGCAACCCGTGGATGGTTTTGCAGGTGCCCTGCCTGAAGTGCAAGTGCGCGAAGTCCTGGCTAAATATTTACCCAAACCATGGGAAGCACCTTTAGCCCAAGCCCGGGAACTGATGGCCGGGAATAATTTTTCCGAGGCGTTGCCTTTATTGCGGCAAGCCTATGAATCCTCGGGGCAATTGGCTTCAATAAATTTGTTGATAGCGCAGTGTTACATCGAATTAAATCGTATCGATAATGCGGAAACGATTCTCTCCGCAATTAAAATGGCTGATCAGGATACGTTATATGAGCAATTGCAGTCCCGTATCGAATTGCTAAAGCAAGCGGCCAAAACGCCTGCTTTGGCTGCGCTTGAAGCCGCGCATTTAGGCGCGCCCGATGATTTGCAAATACGTTACGACCTGGCCGTGCAATATCACCAGGAATCCCAGTACCGCCCGGCGTTGGAGCATCTACTACATATTATTCGCAAGGATCGCAATTTCGCTGACGGTGAAGCTCGCAAGGCTTTCAATGCCATACTGGCTACCTTGGGTAAGGGTGATGCCCTGGCGATAGAATTCCAGCGTAAGTTATTTACGTTGCTTTACTAGGTTTTACCCCGTGTTAAATGGTCGGTGTAACTAAAAGCCGTTACACTGCCTGGGTAAATTTGGATAAATTAATGAATAGGTAAGTTACCTGTTATAACCATTGCCGTTGGGGCAAGTCAGTTTTCCTGGTGTCTGTGAGTGGCACTGGTGCCAGAGGGCCAAGATCCACAATGTATAAATGTTATTCCCTGGTTGTACTCCTGAGCCTTTGCCTGTCATTCGTAGGGTGTGGTAAAGATGATCAGGATTTATCCAATCTTCCTGCGTTTTGCCAGCAGGAGAAAGGTAAGTTGTACCTCAAACAGGGACTCGTAAAAATGGAAATCATGCCGGATGTGGCGGGCAGGGTGTCATCACTGAAATATGACGGGCATGAGCTGTTGGTGCCTATTGTGGATTTTGATAAGAACACTGACTGGGGCACGGTGCTTTGGTCCAGTCCCCAATCTGAGTGGCAATGGCCGCCGGTCCCGATACTGGATAACAAACCCTACAGGCTTAGCGTAAAAGGTGACCGCGTTACGCTGACCAGCGATGTGGACCCCAAAACCGGTTATCAATTCAGCAAAACCTATATGCCTGCGGGCGATGACCGCATTGCCGTCACCTACCGGATATTCAATCACTCCCAACATGAAAAAAGTGTGGCACCCCTGGAGGTAACTCGCTTGCCTTCATCGGGTACTTTATTTTTTCCGCGCGGCGACACAGATCCTATCAGCGGTATTTTTTATCCCCTTGATGTGCAAACCATAGGTGAATTGACCTGGTTTGACTATGACGCAAAAAAAATTCGCACTGATCATCATAAAATTATGCAAGATGGCAAAGAGGGATGGGTTGCTTATATCGATAATGGTTATTTATTGATGAAGGAATTTGTTGATAACCCGCCTTCGGCCATTTCGGAAGGTGAGCGTGAAATAGAAATATTTGCCCACGTAGAGCATATCTTTATCGAAATGAAACAGCAGGGGGCATCGGTAACCTTGAATACCGGTGAACATTTGGAGTGGACAGTGATTTGGCATGTGAAAAAATTGCCGGAAGGCCTGGCAACTAACCCGGAGCCCCAGGCGCTGGCCAAATATGTGCGAAGCCTGTTGTAGGTTGATCCATAAAGAAATCGCCGGTTAACGGCGATTTTTTTTGGTTTTAAGTTTGCGGATGCGGTCTGCTTCTTCTTTTTCCAAGCGTTTTTTCTCATCATCCGCCTTTGCCTGGGCAATTTCGGCTTGTGTCATGTCCGGTGTTTCCCAACTAATTGGCCCGAGTAAGCCGGCGCGTAATTCAGTAATCAACAAAGAAGATACTTTCTGGATTTCCACACCGCCGCCTTTGCGCGTACAGCCGCGTTTGATGCCGATTGCATCGAGCAGCTCAAGGTCGGTATCGGGGAGTTCAGCCAAGCCATAACGGGTTTTTACCGCTTCGGGATAGGCTTTCAATAAATATTCAGCGGCATAGAGTGCGATATCCGCATAATCAAAAACCGTATCTTTTATCGCGCCGGTGATTGCAAGGCGATAACCGCAGGAGGGCGGCGATAACTTTGGCCATAAAAATCCGGGTGTATCAGTTAATAAAATCCCGTTGTCCAACTTGATTTTTTGTTGTGCCTTGGTAATCCCGGCTTCGTTGCCGGTTTTAGCGATTACACGTCCCGCCAGGGTGTTAATAATGGTGGATTTACCGACGTTGGGAATTCCCATGATCATCGCACGTGCCGGGCGGATTTCCTTTTGGCGTTCGCTGACCAGATGGGTGCATACATTCAGTAAATTACGGATTTGCTCCGGTCGTTGCTGGCTAACCGGCATTGCCCTAACACCTTTTTCCGATTCCATTTTTTCCACCCATAATGCGGTCGTGGCTGGATCTGCCAAATCAGCCTTATTTAATAATTTAATCAACGGCGTATCGCCGCGCAGGCTGGGTACTAACGGGTTTTCGCTGGAAAAGGGAATGCGTGCGTCAATGACTTCAATAACCACATCTACATGGGGCATGACTTCCGCAATTTCCTTGCGGGCTTTGTGCATATGGCCGGGGAACCAGTTGATTGTTGACATGAAATACCTGGCAGGAAAAATCGATCAATAATTAAAATGAATCCAGCTTTTCACTGGGATCAAAGTGATGGAGAAGCAGGCACTGGTCATCTGTTTCACCTTCACAAATAACCAGGCAATATGGGGCGAGCTGTGGGGCGTAATCCTTATCCCCAAACAGGCATTGGTGCAAGTCTTGCCATAGTTGCGCCGGAAATTCAGTAAAGAAATTGAAGCTTAAAAATAATTTTCCTTTTTCTTCAATTGCATCTACCTCGGGCGAGCGCACCGGGCGTGCCCGGCGCAAAAATTCGGAACGATCAAAGTCGCGGGCGAATTTGGGCTGGATTTGAAAGCTAATGCAGTACATGGTAAATCTCACTGGCTTGCGGAATCCTTGAATTATACGCAATGACGCTGCTGCAAGCTGCCTAATCGATGAATTAAGAAAAATTAACGTCTTTTCGGCGATATGGAACACAACCAGTTTCCGCTATGATGCGCGCCTTGGTTCCCTTCAATTTTGATGGTTAATATTGTGTCATCTCCGTTATTTCGTCCGTTAGCGTTAGGCATTTATGTGCTTTTTTTTACCGTGGGACTGGTAGGTGCCCTGGTATTGCCGACCCTCAGCTTATTCCTGGCGAAAGAAATCGGCGTACGTCCATTGATGGTAGGCGGGGCTTTTGCAGGTGTGGCCCTGGCGAGCATCGCCTATAACCATTGGCTGGGCCATTGGTCAGACAAGCTGGCGGATCGTCGCCCCCTGGTCGCTTTTTGTTGCCTGCTGGGAAGCCTGGCCTGCCTGGTATTCGCGTTTTCCCGGCATTATTGGCTGGTGGCGTTTACCGCTATTTTCCTGTTGAGCCTTTCAATGGTTTCATTTTCGCAAATCATGGCCTACAGCCTGGACTACGCGGACGCTGAAATTCCGGTGGAAAGGATTCCGCTGTTCAATGCCATTATGCGTGCGCAGATTGCATTTGCCTGGGTTGCGGGACCACCTGCCGGGTTTTTATTGGCAACTCATTTCGGTTTCGATGTGAATTATGGTGTTGCCGCCTTGCTCTATATCCTGTTGGCTGTTGCCAGTTTCAAATTATTGCCGCGTTTACCGACAAAGCAAAAACGGTTGGATGCTACGGGTGAGAAAAAAATCCCACCAACGCCTATGCCCTCAACAATAAAACAATCGTTATGGATTTGCGCAATCGGCTTTTCTTTACTCTGGGGCGTAAACAATGCCTACCTTATTAGCTTGCCCATTCACCTTAAAGATAATTTGCATATTGACGCCCAATGGATGGGGTGGGTAATGGGTACCACGGCAGCGCTGGAGGTTCCTTTCATGTTATTGGCGGGACACTACGCGAGCCGCTTCCGGTTAATCAGTTTGGTTCGTTGCGCGGGTGTTTCTGCACTTGTGTTGTATGTGGGTGTCTACTTCGCCAATGCGCTATGGCATTTATTTGTATTGCAGCTTTTCAATGCCATTTTTATCGGTGTATTGGCAGGTTTGGGTGTGTCTGTCATTCAGGATTTGATGCCCGGTCGATCCGGGGCAGCTTCGGGCCTCTACACCAACACCACGCATATCGGCAATTTGCTAAGTAGCCTAATGGTTGGCATCGTCGCCGATTATTTCGGTTATCACCAGGTATTCCTCGCGAACATTGCGCTGGTGTTTATTGCGATCTGGGCTTTTGGCAAGGTTAAAACCTCGCGAGAGTTGGCAGTCGCCTGAATATTAACTCGACTATTATCGCTATTTAATCTTCATTGTCGTTGAGGATTTTTTCCAGTTCCTCAACACTCATCGCAAACAAACGATGCCGCAATTCGCTTTCGATTTGCGGCATCAAACTTTTGATAACCTCGTCTACCAAATGCTTACGCGGTTTGCTGAATTGAGGTGGAGTATTTTTAGTGGCGTTGATAATTTTTTTTGCCGCTTCGTATTCAAAAAGCGGTGGGGGATTATTGCCATGCAGGCGTTCGCGAATGTGTTGGGGGAGGAATGGGTTTTCACCTGTTGCTTTTGGCTGGGGGCGTGAATATTGCGGACCGGAAGTATTCAAGTGCGGCGCGAGTCCTTGCCGTTTTGCCCCGCTATCCGGATGTGCCGGGAATGTTTTTGCGAGGGGATTGGGCGTGGCGTAATTGGCAGGTACAGCAACTTGCGTAACAGACTCATCAAACAGCGAACCTTGACCCGGTAATACCGATTCATGGGAGGTATAGGCCGACTTGCCGGTCGGCTCCTCGGGGATAATTTCAGTGTCTTGCAGAATGGGAATATCGTCTTCTTCCAATAACAGTCCTTTAATGGATTCCAGCTCCTGCAAAATTTCGGCTTTGGTTTTATTCGTATTGGCCATGATATTTACAAGTGTCTAAGGTTTGGGTTTTATAGTTTCAATTTAGAGTTTACGGGTTTCTATAGGGTATCCACGGCTCTTGTAAAAACTGTAGCGCTCGCGGCTGGTGGCCAGCATCCCTGGCTCCTGAATAACGACTTCGCTCACTCGCTCAAAACGACTGAACCAGGTGGGGATTTTATTGCTCAAGTTAAGCAATAAACCCTGGTGATCGCCAGCCTGGTCGTCAAACGTTATCTCAACGGGCGCAGGCTTTCCGCCGTTGATCAATTGATGCGGAACAAAACTTTCCGGTTTAAAGGTCCAGAGCAAATCATCCAATTGGCGCGCCTCGGTCTCAGAGTCCAGGGCTATGAGCACGCGCATTCCCATGCGGTGCACTTTTTCCGCCAGTTTGCAAGCAAACAACCAACGGGCTTCGCTGGTTGTTTCCGGCAGCACATAAAAATCGATTTGGGTCACAATCACGCCTGGTTTAGTAAATACTGTACAAGTAACGGAACAGGGCGACCGGTTGCGCCTTTGGTTCCCCCGGAGCGCCAGGCTGTGCCCGCAATATCCAAATGTGCCCATGCAAATTTTTTGGCGAAGCGGGAGAGGAAGCATGCGGCGGTTACGCTGCCAGCTTCACGGCCACCGATATTCGCTATATCGGCAAAGTTGCTATCCAATTGTTTTTGGTAGTCATCCCATAACGGCATTTGCCAGGCGCGGTCCGCACTTTCTTCGCCGGCCAACAGCAGCGCTTTCGCAAGATCATCATTATTGCTAAACAAACCGGTGGCGTGGTTACCCAGCGCAATCACACAAGCGCCAGTCAGGGTTGCTATATCGACGACCGCCTTGGGCTTGAAACGTTCGGTATAGGTAAGGGCATCGCACAGTACCAAGCGGCCTTCGGCATCGGTATTCAGGATTTCAATGGTCAGGCCAGACATGGAGGTCACAATATCGCCCGGTTTGGTTGCGGAGCCGCTGGGCATGTTTTCAGTGGTAGCAATAATGCCCACAACGTTGATGGGCAGTTGCAGTTCCAGCAATGTCAATAGGCTGCCCAGGACGCTCGCGGCACCGCACATGTCATATTTCATTTCGTCCATGGCCGGGCCCGGCTTCAGGCTGATGCCGCCGGTATCAAAGGTGATGCCCTTGCCAACCAGGGCGATAGGCGCATCTTTCCTGTTGCCGCCTTTGTACTCAAGCACAATGAGCTTTGCCGGTTGTTCGCTGCCCGCCGCAACTGACAGGAAAGAGCCCATTCCGAGCTCTTTCATTTGTTTTTCTTCGAGTACGTTGACGTTAAGTCGGGATTGGCCTTTCGCCAATTGTTTGGCTGTTTCGGCAAGGTAGGTTGGGGTACAGATATTACCCGGCAAATCTCCCAGGTTGCGGGCAAGGTTGACGCCTTTGGCAATTGCGTGCCCCAAGGCCAAACCTTTGGTTGCTTGCGCAAGATTATTTTTATCTACCCCCAGCACTACCTTTTTTAATTGCAGGGTGATTTCGGCTGGCTTGCTTTTGAGTGTGTCGGCGCGATATTCCAATTGGCCCAATAGCTCGCTGATTTGACGGGCCTGCCATTCGGTATTTTGCTCTGCGACATTGACCCCACCCAGGGCAACACTGATTTCATTGCAAGGCGTGGGCTTTAATGCTTCGCTGATTTTTTGTACCGCCCGGCGGTAATTCTCTGCGCTGGTGGTGCCATCTTTAAGGCCGCCAAAACCCAGCACCAATAAACGTTCAGCCGCGATGCCGTGAGGGTTTAGCAACAACAGGCTTTGCCCGGCTTTGCCCTGGAAACCTTCGCGTTTCAATAAAGCAGTCAACTGGTGCGCATCGGCTGCGTCAACGCTGCCGGCAGCCGGCGATAATGCAAGTCCCTCATAAACTGCAATCACAAGGCATTGCGTCACATGTTTGGTTGGATCAATAACCTTGGCGGAAAATTGAATACTGGCGGGCATTGTCGCGCTTGAATTCTTTGGTGCAATTGATTTTTTGCCGATGGTATTTGCATTGATGGTTTTCTTGGTAGTTTTTTTTGCAGGAGCAGAAGTCATAGGATGTCCCTGATGGTAAGCAAAGGATAATTCGTTCAAGACAAATCAGGCGTTGTGCGTGATAATGCCACAATTTTCGGCACCTATGGCGGGTAAAATCCGCTAAAAAACGGAACCCTGTCGCTGAATGCCAGTCATTAAAGCCATTGTAGATGATGATCCGCGACAATGTTTCAGCTGCTGGACAACTTTTGCACAAGTGTGCGCTGGCAGATTTTATTCCATATCAACCGCAGGAATATCACGTTGATTATTTTTCGTTATCTTTCACGGGATTTATTGCTCACCAGCCTGGCAGTGAGCGTGGTCCTGCTGGTAATTTTCCTCACCAGTAGTTTTAGTCGTTACCTTGATGATGCAGCAGAGGGCAAGCTCGCCGTTGATGTGCTGTTTAAAGTCGTCGCCTTCCGGATGCCTTATTTACTCGAATTGATTCTGCCGTTGGGTTTTTATCTCGCTATCCTGCTGGCTTACGGACGTATGTATATTGAGAGCGAGATGGTAGTCCTTTCAGCATGCGGTATGAGCCATTGGCAATTGCTGCGTATTACCCTGGTGCCTGCCGCGGTTGTAGCAGTTGCTGTTGCTGTATTTAGTTTTTGGTTAAGCCCGGCCGGGGCGTTAATGACGGAGCGGACCTTGGCCGAGCAGCGCAGTCGCAGTGAATTTGAAAGCTTGCAGGAAGGGCGCTTCCAAGCCATAGGCCAAGGCAAGATCATGACATATGTCGGCAATGTAAGTGATGATAACCAGCGTTTGGATGAGGTATTCGTGGCGCAGCGGGAATCGGATACCACATCCTCGGTAGTCGTGGCAAAGACGGGTGAGCAGGCATATATCAAGGAATACGGCCAGCGTTACCTGGTATTGCATAACGGTTATCGCTATGAAGGGCGGCCGGGTACACGTGAATTCAAGGTCACACAATTTGAGGAGTGGGGCAGGTATCTACCACCGACCACCAGCGTTGCTGAATTTGAACGCGAGTCCGATGCAAAAACCACGGCCCAATTATTAGGTGCAACTGATACGGACAGCCTTGCAACCTTGCAATGGCGCATCTCCATGCCGTTGATGGTCTTTATCGCAACACTGATGGCCGTTCCGCTGAGCAAAACCAATCCGCGCCAGGGACGTTATCTCAAAATGCTGCCGGCAATACTCATCTACATTTTTTATTTGGCCTTTTTAATTAATGCGCGTGGTGCGGTGGCGGAAGGCGATTTGTCGCCTGGTTTGGGATTGTGGATAGTGCATGTGCCTTTTTTGGCAATTGCATTGTTGATGTTGAATTGGCAGGGGATAGCACAAGCACGTAATAAACCGGCGAAGCTCGCGCAAATATAGAAGGTAGTCCATGGATAAAATAACCCGTTATGTATCGCGCACCGTCTTCACTGCCATTGCATTGACACTGCTGGTATTCCTCGCGCTGGATTTTATTTTTGGTTTGATTAGCCAATTGGAGAGTGTGACTGAACAGTACACTGCCTTTGAAGCCTTCAAATACATGCTTTTTACTATGCCGAGGCGCCTGTATGACTATATCCCTTATTCATGTCTGATCGGTTGCCTTGCCGGTTTGGGCTTGCTGGCGAGCAGTAGTGAATTGGTAATTATCCGTGCTGCCGGTGTGTCGGTAAAGCGTATCGCCTGGATGGCCTTGCGACCAACGTTGGTATTTATTGTTATTGCCTTGACGGTGGGGGAATTTGTCGCGCCCTATACTGAGCAAATGGCTGATAACCGTCGTCATTTCCTACGCTATAACGGTGTACAAAAAGCTCCGCAAAATATGTGGAATCGCGAGGGCAATGAATTTATGTACGTCAATGCGGTTTTACCTAACGGCGTAGTGTATGGTTTAACCCGTTACCAGTTTAACGAACAGCACCAATTGCAATTGGCCAGTTTTACCC
>CBFGOY010000011.1:0-91936 GCA_965650515.1 uncultured Cellvibrionaceae bacterium
ACCTTTTTTGGCCAGGTCATCCCAATCCTTAATATTTTTGGGGTTGCCTTTGCGCACCAAAAATACAATGGTGGATGTATAAGGGGCAGAATTTTCCGGTAATTTGGTAACCCAGTCTTTCGGCAACAATTTACCGATGCTGGCGATAGGATCTATATCGCCAGCAAGCGCCAGGGTGACCACATCCGCTTTCAACCCATCGATAACAGCGCGGGATTGCGCACCGGAGCCACCATGGGATTGGTCCACCCGAACGTTATCACCGGTTTTTTCCTTCCAATGTTTGGCAAATGCCGCGTTGAATTCGCGATAAAGTTCGCGTGTCGGATCGTAGGAAACGTTTAGCAGGTTAATGTCTTTTGCAAACACGCTACTTGCAAGCAAACTGGTCGCAATGAAGGCAATCGATTTAGCGGCAAATTTCATAATGTCATTTCTCCGTGGAATATTTAAATAATTTAAAAGCGGAAATCAAAACCGAGTGCGGCGGTGCTATCCGTAACCGAGGCGGTACTGATTTGTTCATCACCGCTTGCTTCTACCTGGCCATAAGAACCAAACACGCGCACATTGGGGTTAAAGTTGTAGTCAAGTCCCACTGCGAATCCGTCCAGTTCCACATCGCTATACGCGGTGTTGATGGGTGTCGTGGTGGAATTTGCGTATTGGATTTTGGCGACCCATGGGCCAAGGATTTTCCATTGCGCATTCAAGATATATCCGTCTTGTTCTTTAAACGCGTTACCCGAGGCTCCATCCCATTCCGAAAGCGGGTTCAGGCCATTTTGTGCACCCAGGCTAGTGCCGCCGGTACCTACGAATGTTGAAAAACCGCCGAGGCTGTCAACGTCATCATGGGCTTCCGCTGTTTGATAAATCGCACCGAGTTTTACGGTGCCCAAGGTGACTTCACCCACTGCACGGAATGCATCTGTGGTTGCAACATTCGAATCGTAAGCGGCACCCAGGAACCATTTTGCTTTGCCGTAAGTTACGGAAACGGATTTGCCCGATGCAAAGCCATTATCGTCCTGCGGGTTGGTCGCACTTACCGGTACACCGGTTTCTTCTGCCTGGACGGCGGCGATATTGACTTCGAGGCCGCCGAGCCAAATCGGTGAGGTATATTGAATAACGTTATCCGGACGGTTTTCGCCGACAATGAATGTTCCTATATCGCCAAGTGGCGCATCGTTAAAACGATCGATGTCGGAACGTACCACGGTATTGGTTTGCAATGTTTTTAGTGGCGTATCATTTTTGCCGGCGAGCAGGGAGCCCCATTCGCCACGCAGGCCACCAAAGATATTCCGTTGGCTTAATTCACGCCCGTTACTGTTGGTTCCGTTATCAACGTCAATACCATATTCCAGGCGGTAAAAAATTTGTATGTTGGACGTTGCATCAAAATCCCCTTGCACACCTAGGCGTGAGCCTGTGCTTTCCAGGGCAAGGGTATCCAGTTCGGTAGTGATATTTGTCGCACCTGTGTGGTTAAAACCCGTGGTGGTGGGTGCAAAATCAATTTTTTCCAAATCATATTGATTGGCGGTTACGTAAATTTTCCCGTACAGCGTCGGGAATCCCGCAAGCGCATGGGTGGAAAGTGCAGCGCCTGTTATGGTTGCCAATGCGCTGCGTTTGAAGGTTGAAACGGTTGCTTGTGATCGCAAAACTGACCACACGTAATGAAATGACATGCTAATCTCCAATTATTTACATATCACCTCCGGTGGTCCGGTCAGTCGATTTTTATTACAGTTGTTAAATTATTTGTTAAAAAATTTCCGGGTTATTTGCTGTTGATGTTGATACCTTTTTCCCAACGCTTTTTTTCGCGGCGTTCTATTTGAACCACCTGGCCATTGTGAACCTGGATTTCCAATGAGCCGTATTGGATAAGCGCAAGTTGATGTTTGATCTCCTCCAGAATTTCGTTGGCAAGTGAATCCTGTTGCGCCGCGTTTTCCGCGGGGGCTGCCGACTCTGTGCGGTAAGTTCCCATTGCATACCTCATTTGGAATTTCAGGCCTTGCGGCGGTTTAGGTTCAAATTACGGCGCCATCTTATGCAGGCGTTATTAAAACTAAAAATACCGATTTTTTATTAGCTTATAACGAGCGACTGATGGTTATAGCCGGCTTCGGCTGTCACATCCGGTGGCTCCCTTAGCGCCCAGGTGAAAAAAGCACGGGAAGCAATTAACGGCTATTAGCGCCTTTGTCCCAGCGCTTTTTTTCGCGACTTTCCAATTGCACGACTTGCCCGTTGTGGATTTGTATTTCCACCGAACCGTAACGAATTTGTACAAGCTGGCGTTTAATCTCGGCCAGAACATCGTCAACGCTATTTGCAATTTCCAAACGATGGGTTCCCATAAAAAACCTCGTCTTTCGATTTTTTTGGTGCTTCACGAATTTTGTAAGGCACCGCCATTAACAACATGATGGAATTTCAATTCCCGCTGATGCTCGCAACCAAGGGTTACAGAGACATTGAGCCGGTAACCCTTACAACCTACTCTTTTAATAAGCAGCGCTTGAATTACCGGTAAACCGTTCCTTCGTTAGCTGGAATATAGCGAGATCTGTGCCAGCGCGTGATCAATGACCCTGAACCAATAGAAACACTTCGTTTTAAGTGACAAACCAAAAAGCATAAGCATAGGTAACCTTGCTCCTGATCTAAATTGGTTAAAATAACACCAATAAAATCAATGAAATAAATTATTTTAGCTCCTTTAAAAATTGACTCTTTGCTTTTATATCGTCACTCCCTTTTCCCCTGCTGTTGAAAAATAAACTCTTAACCGGATTTTTTCTGGTTATTTGGCAGCAGAAAAAATGGCGGTGTTTAATAAACAACACCGTATCCAGATTTTTTGTAATTACCAACACATTGGAAAAACCTTCGATAAAACTCATAAAGCGTGATGTGCACTGGTTTGGTGGAGGCCTGGCCATGAGTTATCCAGCCGGTAATAGGGCTGGCACAGCGGTTGCTAAAACCTTAAAAAGCCATTGCTTGGATTAAATTTCTTAAGTGCCTTCTGGTTTTCCTTCACCAAAAAATTCCTAGCGGAGAGTTTGTTAATGAATAGGTTTAATGCTGCACCGCAGCAGTTGTTTTCTTTTGCCTTAAAAAAGCCTGCAAGGTTCCAGAGAAAGTTATTGGGTAACCTGGCAATAAGGGTATTGATGGGGAGTGTTGTGCTGCCCGGGTTTGTACTTGCGCAAGCGCAACCAACGCAATCATTCTCGTTGGATACCGTTGTAGTTACCGCGCGTAACCGCGAAGAAATCGCGCAAAAAGTTCCGTTACCAGTATCTGTAGTCGGTGGTAGAACCCTTGATCGCGACCATGTGGTTGCAGTCAATGATTTAGTGAAGAAAGTTCCGAACCTGGGTGTTTTCGGCAGTAACCCGCGGCAAACCAGTATTTCCTTGCGAGGTATTGGCAAGAATGCGGCTAACGACACAATGGAGCCAAGTGTCGGGGTGATTGTTGACGGGGTGGTGAGTTCTTACGTTGGCCAATCGTGGAATGATTTTATTGACCTGGACCGCATAGAAGTCATTCGCGGCCCGCAGGGAACTTTATTAGGTAAAAATACCACCCTGGGTGTTGTTAATATCGTCACTAAAGGCCCGAGCTTCAAAACCGGCACTAATTATGAAGTGCGTTACGGAGAATACAATGAGCTGGGAGGAAAGGTTTCAGGTACAGGTGCGATTATTGATAATTTGCTCGCCTATCGCGGCTCACTGTTTTTCAACAAGAAGGACGGCGTACTGGATAATGCCTGGCAGTCCGGGCCGGAAACCTGGAACGAGACCAATCGTGTGGGCGGGCGCTTGCAATTTTTAGTGGCTCCAGACGAAACACTTTCCGCGCGTATTATTCTCGACAGCATCCAATCAGTAGAAAATGGTAATAAATCCTTGCTGGCCAGTGATGGCCCAGCAACATTTGCGGATGGTGAACCACGAACCACAACTTTCTCCAGCCGTTTACAGCGGGACTATTTTAATAACCCGGATGGGAGCAAATATATTCCCGTGTTTGGTGGCAATAACATTGAAGACTCACAAGCAAGGCCGCAACGTACCGAGCAGGGCGGTGTTTCAGTCGAGTTAAAAAAATTATTGGGTGATGAATATACCCTTACGTCTATCACCGCCTATCGCGAACAACATTTTGATATAAAAAATGGCGGTGTCACCCGTTTCGATATTGGTAACGGTGGGCAGCAATTATGGAATGACCAAACTTCACAAGAATTTCGTTTGAATTACAAAGGCGAAAGAAATTACGATTACCAAGTAGGTTTATATTATCTGGATGCCGAAGTATACAGTGACGACCCAACGTATTTTGGTGCTGATGCTGCCGCGTTTAATGCGAGCAACGCCCAGTGGAACGCGTTGCAGGCACCCAAATACCGCGGTTTGTTAACGGATGCCCAACGCGGTGTTTATCGCTCGTATGTATTAAATCCCACCACCGAAAGTTACGCCGTTTTTGGTCAAGTGAACTGGCATTTCACAGAAAAAACAACCTTAACCCTGGGGCTGCGCGAGACTTATGAACACAAGGAAGGGCGTAATCGGCGCGAGCTGGATCGTGCAGGAACCGGTTTAACGAATCCAGCCGGTAGCGATAATTCCAAAGCTGCAAATTACGGCCTGGATTTAACTAATGCGCCTGATCTTGCAGCCTGGAACGCAGCCAAAGCGCTGTATCGTTCCGCGATTGGCACGGGCAGCGCCGGAGACAAAGGAATTTACGATTGGATTGAAGGCGATTCCATTAGCGATACTTCCATTGCATGGCTGGTTAGTCCCAGCTACCAATTGACTAATGATGTATTGCTATACGCATCTTTATCTGCCGGTGAAAAATCCGGTGCGGTGGAATTCGATACCGATTCTTCCAGCGCGAATTATGGCCAGCCGTTAAATGTGAAACCGGAAAAAGCGGAAAATGCGGAACTGGGTTTCAAGAGTTTGTTGCTAGGCCGCCGATTGCTGGTTAATGCCAATCTTTATTACACCCAACTAACTGACTATCAAAGTAATCTCACTGTAATTGATGAAACACAGGTCAGTGGTTTGCGTAGTTATCTTGGAAATATCCCGGGTGTAACAGCAAAAGGTATCGAATTTGAAACGGCATTTGCTGTAACGCCTGGTTTGAACTTTAATTTTTCCGGTGCATACAACCGTGCGACCTATGATGAATTCTTTACCACGGTTCCAGATATTTCGGTCACCAGGCTGGCGGATTATTCCGGCAAGCAATTGCACGGCGCGCCTAAAGTTACCCTGGCATATGGCCTGGATTACACCCATTCCCTGGGCAATGGTTACGGTTTAAATTTTTTCCTCACCAATGCGTATCGTTCAGATGCGTATTTGCAACCCAGCCAATCTGAATACACACTGCAAAAAGCCTATAACCTAACTGACGGAGGTGTTGCCCTGGATCATGCCAACGGCAAGTATCGCTTCTCATTGATCGTTAAAAATATTTTTGATGAGTCCTATAAAACGGGTGGCAATACCTATAGTGGAACTAATGCAGTTACCGAGCAACCGGGTTATGGGCGCGCAGTCAGTGTTGTATTCCGCTCCAATTATTAAACAGCAATCATTAAACCATGGGCCTTATGCCTATGGTTTAATGATTGGTATATCGATGGCCCAGTCCCGGTAGATGGTGTTTTAAAAGAATGTGAATTTTTGTTAAAACGGAAATTTTTTCTGGTGAATTGGTGTAATACAGGGTAATGCTAGGCAGCGACGATTTATGAAAAATCGTTACCATTATTTTTTACAAAAAAATGATTAGTATTCATTTATTTACATTTAATCAGCATAAAGAGCGCCTGGATGTCATTTGGATTCGGAAAATTATTACGTACAAGTTGCGTGTTACTGGCATGGGTAGGTATTAGCGCCTATGCGCAGCACGATACTCTAAAGGTCACTGATAAGGCAGCTACACCGCACGTTCAGGCGCAATTAATTGCGTCTGTTGACGCAATAGTGCCGGGCAGTGAAATTTACCTGGGTGTTAACCAGCAAATTATTCCGCACTGGCACACCTATTGGGTTAACCCCGGTGATTCCGGCAACGCAACTACGATCAATTGGATATTGCCGGACGGCGCTATAACAAGCGATATTATTTGGCCTGCCCCCAGTCGCTTTTCCATGGGGCCGATCACCAATTACGCCTATGAAAATAATGTCACGCTGTTAAGCAAGGTTTCAGTGCCATCCAGCCTTGCGGCGGGCGATAGCTTTACCGCACGAGCCATAGTGGACTGGTTGGTTTGCGCGGAGGAATGTATACCGCAGCAGGTGGAATTAGCCCTATCCCTGCCAGTGGTTGCCACCGCTAGTGAAGTGGGCGGGGGCAGCCCGTTAATTGCGGAAGCCTTGGCGCGGGTTCCTGTCGCAAGCCCCTGGCCTGTAACTGCGCAACAAAGTGCAATTGATGGCGAAACGGGGCAGGGCAAATTGCAATTGCAAATTGGCTTGGCCAAGGAGCAAGTCGCACAGATAAAAGATATTTGGTTTTATCCCTACGATTGGGGCCGCATTCGTCAAAGCGATCCCCAGCAACGCACAGACCTGGATACTGCTGTGCAATTGGATATTCCTACTGGCGAAGCGCCTGCAGCCCTTGGCGACACGCTGGCAGGTGTGTTGGTCATCCAGGAACGGCAGGGTATAACGCGTGGTTACGACGTTAGTGTACCGGTGCATCCCATTGCCAATAATCAGGGTAGCGGTGATGTGGCTATCGGATTTTTCAGCGCGCTTTTATTGGCATTGCTCGGTGGTGTGATCCTGAATTTAATGCCGTGTGTATTTCCTGTGTTGTCGATAAAAGCGCTTTCACTGGCCAGTCACGCGCATTATTCCACTCGGGAAACCCGTCGCCAGGGGTATGTATATACACTCGGGGTTTTAGCGAGTTTTGCATTGCTCGCATTGGCATTAATTCTATTAAAAGCGGGGGGCAGCCAGATTGGTTGGGGCTTCCAATTCCAATCGCCTATTTTTGTTTTATTAGTGGCGTATTTATTGTTTGCAGTTGGCTTGAGTTTATCCGGCGTATTTTTTATCGGTGGGGCCGTAGCGGGTGTTGGTTCGTCCTTTACTGAAAAACCGGGCTACAGCGGCAGTTTTTTTACCGGCGTGTTGGCAACTGTTGTTGCAACGCCTTGCACCGCACCGTTTATGGCAGCGGCGTTAGGTTATGCGGTCGCACAACCGCCATTTAAATTACTTGCGATATTTTTAAGCCTCGGACTTGGCTTGGCGTTGCCCTATTTAATGCTAAGTTGCTGGCCGCGTTTGCATCACTGGTTGCCGCGTCCCGGACTGTGGATGGAACGCGCCAAGCAATTCCTCGCCTTTCCCATGTATGCGGCTGCTATCTGGTTGGTATGGGTGTTAGTGCAACAGGCCGGAGTCAATGCCGTAATTGTTGCGCTGGGCGGCATGCTGTTAATTGCAATTGCTGCCTGGTCATATGACAGCACTCGCGCATCACCCGGCAAGGGACGCTGGCTTGGCAATATTTCTGCGCTGGCATTGGTTTTGCTGGCTATTGGAATGGGGGTCGCCAGTGTAAATTCACCTGTCGACGCTACGCAAAAACCAGCATCGACAGGTGTTAATTGGGAAGCCTACAGCGATGAGCGTTTGAATTCGCTGTTAGTAGAGGGCAAACCGGTATTTTTAAATTTCACCGCATCCTGGTGTATCAGTTGTTTGGTGAACGAGCGTGTTGCACTCGGTACCGAAACAGTAAAAAAGCACTTTGAACAACAGGGTATCGTTTATTTAAAAGGGGATTGGACCAATAGGGATCCGCAAATCACGGCGATCCTGAAAAAATTCAATCGCAGTGGCGTACCGTTATATGTGTTCTATCCTGCCGGGCAGGCGGATAGTCCCATTGAGTTACCACAAATTCTCACACCGGATATTGTTATTGCCGCTGTGGAGGAATAAAAATTTCTTTAACCATTCATTAACCTAGGTAATCATAAGGAGTCATTATGTCATTCCGTCAATCTGCAAAAGTTGCCTTGGCGAGCCTCGCCTTTGCATTTGTTTCCTCCCACGCAATTGCTGAACCCGTCATCAATAAACCGGCGCCCACGTTTACGGGTAAGGCCGCCGATGGTTCAACCATCAACTTGGATGACCTGAAAGGTAAGACCGTTGTTTTGGAGTGGACCAATCACGATTGCCCGTACGTTGTTAAACATTACGATAAGAGCGGCAATATTCCCGCGTTGCAAAAAGACGCCACAGGAAAAGGCATAGTTTGGTTACAAGTAATTTCGTCTGCACCTGGCAAACAAGGGAATGTGGATGGTGAAACCGCTATCAGCTTGAATAAAAAGCGCGGCGCAACACCAACCAATACCATCCTGGACCCGGAAGGCACCATCGGCAAGCTCTATAACGCCCAAACCAGCCCGCATTTTTTTATCATCGACCCTAAAGGTACCTTGGTTTATAAAGGTGGCGTAGATAGCATCAAGAGTGCGAATGAAGCGGATATCCCCAAAGCTAAACCTTATGTGAAAGAGGCGCTGGAGGCATTGGCTGCCGGGAAGAAAATTCCCAACCCAAGTACTGCTCCCTACGGTTGTTCAATCAAATACGCCGGTTAATAAAAACGGGTATTGAAAAGGGCCGCATTGCGGCCCTTTTTTTATGTATTAACTGTTGCGGTATTTAATTCACATAGTCCCGCCTGGCCTGTGGGGCTCGGGATTTTTATGGAGTGATAAAAAACACCACCAGATGATGAAATTTAATCACTGGAAAAATAATAATTGCTGAAATATAACCAAGCAGTCGCCTTATGCGTTAAAGCCAATTAAATGGCATTTATTGTCTTTATAAAAAGTCCTTATAAATCAAATTGCTAATCAAACATAATAATAAAATTTTGACATGGCGTAAAAATTTTTTATGCTGGTACGGCACTTGCTCTAGCAAAGTATCCGGAAATGTTTCCGGGATGTTCTTCATGAACACCATAACCTAGCGCGAGAGCCTTGCCATGAAACTGTTGGGTGGTTTTTTTGTAAAAATAGTTGCAGTAACTTTATTCATTTTATCGTCATTCGGATTTGCGCAGGATTCAGCAAAAGCCCCGCAACCATCAGGGACAACATACGAAGCCAAAAGCAAGAAATTAAATCGCGCGCAAATTGATAAATTGCTGGAAAAACCTGGTGAAATTATTTTCATCGACTTGCGTCGCCCCGATGAATTAACCCGCATCGGCGGGTTTCCCGTCTACCTCAGTATCCAATTGGCCGATCTGGAAAAAAGCCTGGCATTTATCCCGAAAGAACGCAGGGTGATTACCGTTTCCAACCACGCCGGTCGTGCGTTGCACGGTGCCGATGTGCTCGCTGCAAAGGGCTTCAATGTTGCCGGGGCCGCAGGCGTACAGGATTATGAAGCAGAAGGCGGCAGCTTGTTGAAGGTTGCTCCGCCCGCGCCCAAAAGTTAACACGCTGCTGCATGAGCCTGGAAAAAATGAGTGCTGCTGACTTGTTGCAAACCATGTATGAATCGCCGTTGGGAACTTCATTGGCGGAGTCACTTTATATGTACCCATTGGTGGAGGGCGCCCACCTGTTAAGCCTGTCCTTGTCATTCGGGCTAATTGTATTAACAGATTTGCGTTTGACAGGATTTATTTTTAATAACCTACCGGTGCATCTCCTGTTACAACAACTTCGTCCCTGGTTGGTGGCCGGGTTTGCCATCACATTCACAACGGGAATTTTATTAACGTTTGCAGCGGGGCCCGGATTGGTTGGCGCTCCGATATTCCCGCTGAAACTGCTCTTTATTCTGCTTGCCGGATTAAATGCGCTGTGGTTTGAATGGCGTTTTGGCCGATACGCAAGTCAATGGGGGACTGCTGCTTTACCTGCTGGTGCGAGAATGGCGGGTTGGATCTCGTTAGTTAGCTGGAGTTCGGTAGTGATATTGGGACGGTTGATTCCCTATCTGGATTCGGGCTTCTGATAGCTTCGGTATTGACAATGAATACACAAATTATTTTTCAAGCGATTCAAAATAGCAGCCTTGCCGTAGCATTGGGGCAGGCCCATTTGGTAGTTGGTATTTTTGCGCAATTATTCCATATCGCAGGTTTGGTACTGCTGCTCACATCCATCCTGTTGGTTAATTTACGTTTGCTTGGTGTCGGGCTTACCTATTTTTCTGCACCGGAGTTAGCGAATTACACCAGGCCATTTGTGTTTACCGGGTTAATTTTTTTATTGTTATCCGGTTTATTCATGCTGATTCCCAGTGCTGCGCTTTACGAACCTAATCCGGCATTTTGGTTAAAAATGAAATTATTGGTTGCGGCGTTAATAGTTCAATATTCCGTTTATAAAAGAATCACCACGGTGGAGGCTCCTGCGCCCTGGCTTGCCGCCATCACTGCCATCGTTTCGCTGGTATTGTGGTTCGCGGTGGGGCTAGCGGGCAGGGCAATTGGATTCGTTGCTGCGTGATTTATCACTGCGTTAATAAGCATTTAAATTTAAGCATTACAAAATTGCAATTAGTAAATAGTTAATTAAAAACCTGGAGGATATAAATGAAACTGAAATCCCTTACCTTGTGTGGTAGTTTATTTTTTGCTGGATTTGCCTTTACCAGTTTATCAGTAACTGCACAAAACACCACGGCAGTACCAGCGCAGCAACAGCGCCCGCAAATTAGCCCGGAAGAAGCGTTGGAAAAATTTAGCTTTTTTGTGACCAGTATTGGCGTGGGCAAGGGTGGGAACCTGGGCGGCCTTGCGGGTGCGGATGCCCATTGCCAAACGCTTGCAAAAACAGCCGGTGCCGGCAGCAAAACCTGGCGTGCTTATATAAGTACGCAAGCCGTCGATGGAAAACCGGCAATCAATGCGCGTGACCGCATTGGTAAAGGCCCTTGGTACAACGTAAAAGGCGCGTTAATTGCAAATGACCTTGGCCACCTTCACGGTGATACGCTGGCGCAAGCCCAGTTGGGTAGCAATCTCACTCGTAACCAGGCATTGAATGAAAAAGGTGAGCGTGTACTCGGTGCGGGTGACACACCAAACCAGCACGATATCCTTACCGGTTCAAAAACCGATGGTACTGCGTTTAGTGATGCTGCTGACCATACCTGTAAAAACTATACCAGCACTGCTGCGGATGGTTCTGTGCAAGTGGGCCACTTTGATCGCACCGGTGGCGGTAACGCCTCGTGGAACTCTGCGCACCCAAGCCGTGGCTGCGGACAGGACAATTTGGTCGCTACCGGCGGTGCAGGTTTATTTTATTGTTTTGTCGCCAATTAATTTCCAGATTTTTAAATAATTTGAATTAATAATCCTATGAAATATACGCAGCGTAAATGGGTTTTGGTTGCAACGCTTGCGCTGCTGGTATCCACCTCCGCTTGTAATCAACAAGTGGAGGTAGCGGCGATACCTAACGCCACGGTTGCTTCCATAACTCAGGTAGCATCTGATTTTAGACCTGGTGCGACAGTGCAAGATATTATGTTATCTGTGATTGATCCCAATATTGATCCGATCTGGAATTCGATTTCGACGGAAATTTCCGCGGACGGCATAGTGGAAATCCGGCCCCGGACGGATGCCGATTGGGAAATCCTGCGTAACCATGCAATTACGTTGCGTGAAGCAGCGAACCTGCTGGTGATTCCGGGTCGCAAGGTAGCGCATCCACACCTGAGCACGTCCAGCCATCATACCGAATTGGATGCGCAGGCTATTGAAATTTTGATTAGTTCCCAATGGCCGGTATTCGTAGCGCACGCGCACGTGTTGCAGGATGCGGTCGATTTGGCACTCGAAGCGATAGAGGTTAAAAACGTAGATAGGTTGGAAGAAGCGGGTGGCATCATTGAGCACGCTTGTGAAGGTTGCCATTCGCAGTTCTGGTATCCAGGGGATGAGCGCCCGGGCATTGCCCGGTAATTTATTACCGACCTGGCAACATAAGGTTCGCCATTTATGTCAATGAATGGTTTCCTGAGCGATATTTTGATCAAATCGTGTGGTCGAAAGCAATTCTATGGCAGAGCGTTTTTGTTCAAAGGCAAGTTGCAATTCCGCCGAGGTTAGCTTTTTGCTCAATTCAATGGCCATTGCCCAATGCCTTGCAGCCTGTCCCTCTGGCCTGCCTTCGGATTCCCATATTTGGTGGGCAAAATCGCGAATGCGATGTTCATCCACCGAAAGGAAGTTTTCCCGGAAGTGGTCTAATGCAGATTGATAAACGGAGAATATCGTAAGGTTACGTAATGCTGCTTCTTTAATAGTATTGTCGGTGGATCTGGTAAGTTGGTGCAATGCGGCCAGGATATGTCTACATTCGTGGAGCTGGTGCTTTATATATTCGCCATCAAATGGTAATGCTTCGTTATATTCGTAAAAAAATTGGAATTCCTCCGCCCGGTTAAATAATTCTGCTAATTGTTCATTTATTTCCTGGCTTTCCGACTCAAGCAGATGGCTTAACTCTTTCCTTAAATCATTATGAAATTTAGAAGCTGTTTCGCGCAAATAGGATGCGGCTGATTTTTCAATTGCCGATTCGCTGGATTTAAGCGCAGCGATACATCTTATGGTGAGTTTAGCGAGCAGTTCTTCTTGCTTTTTGGGCGACAACGGGAGTGACCTTGAACTGGCCATTAATAGCCCGATAAGGAAGCCGGACGTCATCAGGAACGTAGATAGTTTCATGGTTTACTCCCATAGGTTTACGCTCAGGGTTAGCCTCCAACATTTGACGCAAAAATCCTTATGATTTGTGAGTAAATAGCTAAAAACTGTGAGCTTTGAACGGATTAAAAAGTTCAATCGCCCAAATAACCAAATTGGATGAAGGTTTTTTTTGAAAAATCGAAATGGTATTAGATAGTTAGTAATTACAGGAACTAAACGATGGCGATTTATCAAACATAGTGATAGTTACTTTTAAGCGAGGTATTAATGATGGAAACTACCTGGATACTTACCGCCAACGCGGGACAAGCGCATTTTTATTTAATTACCAATTCCAACCCTCCGTTGGAGGAAATTAATAGATTGGTAAATCCAAATGCAAGTTTGCAAACAATTGATACCGAGACGGATAAATTGGGATTGCATTCTGCATCCAAGAGTAAACACAGTGTGGGGCAGCCTACCCAACCCAGCGGTTACCAGCCCAACCAGCCACCGGCGGAACACTATGCTGAATTATTTGCACGTAATATCGCCAGCTTTTTGCTGCGCAGCTATCAGCAAGGGTTATTTAAAAAGCTGGTGTTAACCGCAAGTCCGGAGTTCCTTGGCGTATTACGTAATCTACTCGACGCATCATTGCAGGCCGCTATAGTGTCAGAAATAGATAAAGATTATACCTACTTCCAGGGCAGGGAATTATGTGAATTAATCGATGCCCGCAGGAATGCGGCGTAATTACCGCGCAAACGCCATGCTGTGCATAAGGAGGCAAGTTCGGTAGAATTCGCGTAGTAATATCCACCGTACTACGCGAATTAACAGGAAGTCCTTAATGAGAATAAGTAAGCTGTTTTTCTTGACGTTATTTTTACCCGCATGGTTTATCACTATATGCCAAGACCGGAGCTGGTCCAATAGATCCGCATAACGATGATGGCGCCTTTGAAGGGTGGTATGTGGGCTATATAAAAAATGAAAAAAGTGAACTGATCGCTGCATTTGCGACTTATGTAGAAGCAGATAGCTTTATATTGCTAAAAGATTTCCGAAAGGATTTTTCCCTGCGGTTACTTACGGATTTGGAATTTTGGAAGCGTTAAAATAAGAATGGTTGTGATAGTTAAATACTCCAGTAACAGAATGGTATTACTGGGGTATTTAACCCGGCGGAATCAATCACGGGTACGGCTCATGCGTATAAAGATTAAAAGAAGGAGTCCGATACTGAATAACACTACCGGCTTGGGTTCCGGAATGGCGTAGTGGTATTTCAGATCATCAATCATGGCTGAGTTTCTAAGGAAATAGAAGGCTGAAATATTGATGGTGGAAATACCGAAGTCAGATGCGAAGGTGACCAGGTTTTTGGCTTTAAACGGGGAGTGTTTATCGGGGCCAGCCCAACCGGGGGTTTCGGCTGAAAGTATCGATCCGTCTCCGCAGGCAGCATCCAGGAAAACTACATCCTCGTGGGAAGAAGTAACTATCAGGCTTACATACGCAGGTAATTTCCCAATAAATGTTAAGCTGAAATACGGACCGCCCTGGAGGTAGTTCGGGCCGCTCACGGTTCTTTCTATATCTCCATCGAAGTATTTATTTAAGTAACCACCATCAATTAATAAACCTTTGGTGGAGTAATGGTCGGTAATCGGCTGATCAGCCCAAAAGGGATTATCGGGGTCGTTTATCCGCTCTATATCATCAAAATTAATAAATTCCGCATGGGAAAAGTGGCTTGTTAATAACAATAAAAAAAGCAGGCTTAAAAAATGACTCAGGGATTTATTGGCGCGCATAGCTGTCTCCTGATTGGGGGGATATTGGTAGGGATGCCAATGGAATGAAATAAAACAAAGGATGCCATTTGGGGTTTAACCTTTACTTTTCTTATTGTTGGCCGGCAAAGCATACGCCTGTTGCAGGATCCGGAAACGTTGAGTAGCTCACTAATTGATATTATTTGGGCGTTAAAAACAACAGGGCTATGAGTCACCATTAGTTAGCAAATCCAATTTACAATTGCGCTTCGGGCAAGAGGATAACCATGGCTATTTTGGTAAATATTGATGTGCCTAACCTCGCCAAGGGAATTGAGTTTTATAGCGCCGCCATCGGCATGAAATTGTTGCGGCTGGTTGATGAGGATGTCGCCGAATTGGGAAGGGATAAAGATAGATTCTATTTGCTGCAAAAAAAGGAATTCACCTCCTTTGCTAGCACTGCCACGAGCTTTCGAGCCTATACCCGTCACTGGACGCCGGTTCACATCGATTTCGTTGTGGAGAATTTGGACGAGGCCAAGGGGAGGGCCATAAACGCCGGTGCGACTTGTGAGTGCGATTGTATTGAATGGCGTGGTTCAAAATGTATTACTTTTTCTGATCCATTTGGCCATGGTTTTTGCCTTATTGAATTTTCGGGCGAGTCATATTCAAAGTGATGGAGTCGCACGGTTCCTTCGCACAATGCCGGGTGTCGTTGCGTAGGTAGCGGCACCCGGCGTAGCGCAATTAAAATCGGCCGCTAAACGTCAGGGCTATCCAGCGTGGATGTGCCGGTGTGTAACTGTTCCAGGTCCGGCTAAGTGGTGTGTCGTCATCAAACAGGTTTTTCACAACCAGATTAACATCGAAAGTCTGGTTGCTATTACCCAGCCCGATACCAAAATCCACTAATGTTCGACCACCAACCCAACCGTAGGACGACAGCGAATTATCCGAGTTAAATTTGCTGCTGTATTGTGCGTTCACACTGGTGTGGAATTCTTTGCCTCCCCAGACCGGCAAGCGGTAATCCACACCGATATTGAACGAATATTTGGAAGCACCGGGTAATGTTTTACCGCTTACGTCCTGGTATTGCGGTGCCCCTGCGTAACCGTTTTCGGAAGGTTGGGGCGAATGGATGAATTCAACATATTCTGCATCGGTGATCGCACCGGCTACACGTATAGAGGTGTTTGGGATTCCTGAATAAACACTATCAATTTCTATACCGCGCGCGCGTACTTTAGGAATATTCGCTGTGGCATTGGTGTAAACATCGTTTGCGTTTGGATCAGCCTGGCGATTCAGCATCGTTGTGTATTCGTCAAAGACACGGCTGGTTTGCTGGTAATCCTTAATATTCATTTCAAACAGGGCCAGGTTAAAGACCAACGTGTTATCCAATAATAACGACTTCAAACCCAATTCAAATGCGTTATTTTTTTCTTCGGTTACAAGGTTGGAAATACCATTGGTTGCTTGTGCAATGCCCGCTTTCTCGCCGTGTTGCCAGGAAAAATACGTAGTTAGATTCTCATCCCATCTATAGGTAGGGCTGATTACAAATGCGGGTAGGGTTTTCTCAAAAGGCTCAACCTGTATCTCGTCAAATACAACGCCGATTTGCGATTGCCGTAGCGCTTTTGTTGCACCGACTTGCGCTTTTTGTGTATCGCTCAAATTGTTATAAGCAGTGCCGGGTGTACCAGTAATCACCGCGCCGAAATATTTATTAGCAACCAGGTCAGCGAGGGATAATTGTTCCAGTGTATTACCCGTACCCAATGCTCCGGTGTTGTTGGAAATAAATCCACCGAGGTTAACGCCGTTAACTTCCGCCGGATTCAATTCACTACCAAACCCGCCATCCTTTATATAAGTCGCTGTGCGGTTTTCCCGTTCTTCCCGCGTAAACCGCAGACCGGTAGTTAGCACAAATTGTTCAGTAAAATTCCAGTTGGCTTGTGCAAAGGCGGCAATACTTTCGTTGTTAATGTCCTGGAACCCGGCGGGACTGTTCCATGCCATATCCAAACCGGACAGTGAATTTATGAGAAGGTAGCGCCCCGCGGCATCTTGATCCAGGGTGTTGTATTGCGAATTGCTGGCAAACCAGGCACCCGCATCATTGCCCCATAAGCGTTGATACTCGGCAACATTGCGTACATCCAAATAAAACAACCCCGTTTGGTAATCAACAAATCCGCCTTGTTGTGAACTTAAACGAATTTCCTGGCTGACTTGTTTGTAATCGTTAAAAAATCCACCAGAATTGCGTTGGATGTCAAAGGGTGTGCCTTCATCATTTACAGCATTGAAATGGTAATCCTTATATGCGGTTATGGAAGTGATTGTGTGTGTATCCAGTCTCCAGTTTAAATCGGCAGTGGCGCCGTTACTGCCAGTGATTAAGGGGCGGCGACCATCGGCGTTGTATTCATTTTCGCCGCCGCCGTGCAGGTAATCGCCCGCGTAGGAATAATTAGGACTTTGCGTAAACCAGCGACGCGCCAGGCGTTTGCTTGCATCCGCATTATTTGGATTGGGGCTTCCATCGGAATAGGTATCCGGTGTCGGGGTGTAGATGGTACGGCCGTTAGTACGCTCACCGGAACGTGGTTGCACATCAACAGCCAGGTGTGCGGTGAAAATCTCATTAGGTGTTAACAAAAGTTGCACACGCCCTGACACACGTTCCTTATTGGAAATTGTTTCATCGTGGTTATAGGCATTTCTGATATCCCCCTGGCCTTTGGATACGCTGAGGGTACCGCGCCATGCCAATAAGTTTTCAATTACGGCTCCGCCACCGGCAAAGCGGCCCTGAACGGTATCCCACTCTCCAAATGTTAGGGAATAGGAAAAATCCGGATCAAAGGAAGGGCGTTTGGTGGTTACGTTGATAGCGCCAATGCTGCTATTTTTGCCGAGTAAAGTGCCTTGCGGTCCGCGCGCAACCTCAACAGTTTCTATATCCGTAAAGTCAAAGCTGGATGATAACGCGTTATAGGCATAGTTCACGCCATCCACAATTAATCCCACCGCCGGATCTTGCGCTTCCGTTTGACCTTGCTTGCCTATTCCGCGAATTGCAAGGCTACTGGTGCGCTGGTTGCCCTGGTTCCAGGAAATATTTGCCAGTCGTTGTGTGAGTGAGCTGATGTCTGTGGCATTTAGACGCTCCAATTCTTTTCCCTGAACGACAGATACCGAGAGTGGCACATCCTGCAATTTCTCAATGCGATTACGGCTTCGTACAGTCACAACACCTAATACCAAGGGTTTGCCTTTTGCACTGGCGCTTGCTGATGTGGTGTTTGCAGCAACCTTGCTTTCTATAGCGGTGTTTTGCGCACTTACATTGTCGGAAGAGTTTGTTACTTGCGCAACAGTTACTGGTGGTAGCGCGGCAAGCGCAATAAAAATTGCCAGGGGTTTTGACGCAAAGGTATTCCCGGTTGCTGCAAAAATAACATTTTTCCCCACGATGGATTTTTTCTTGGTTAACGACATTCAATAACTCCTACTCAATGAATTCACCTGTCAGGAGTGATTTGGCAATTAATATGCCATTAAAAATAAAAAAAGCATTTCTGGCTATTAACTAGCTTGTAAACTCCTTTTAATACAAGGGTTTGATTAGCCCTTTTTATTTCAAAAATAATCATAAAGATAATTATTAAATCCTTTTATGGTTTTTTTGCTGTTTAAAATACAGCAGACAATATTTAATGTTTTATTTTTTGTGGGCCGATTGCCATTAGTGTTGGTTGCATAGCAACCGGTTTGTTGATTGCTTTTAACGCATCACTAAGATCGCGTGGAAATATTTAATTTACCGATTTAAATTTTAGTGATTTTCTATTTCCTGGAATAATAAATTCTTTTTCCAATCAAAAAGATAGCGATATATACCAACGCATTGTTAACTGCCCTGCATAAATATGGCTCGCTAGTTGCTATTACCGAATAGAGCTTAAGCAAGCTGTTGCTAAATCAAAAGATCATTGATTGCCAAGCGATTACCCAGGCAGCACATTATTTGTGTAGGAGTGAGTTAATGAACAAAAAGAAAATATACCTGGCGGCATTGCTGGGATTATCGGTTTCGGTGTACGGGTTGGGACAGGCCCAAGCGGCTGATGTAAAGGCAGGCGCAGCGACAAAACAAGCCACCGCTGTAAAGATGGAAAAAATTAAACCCATCACCAGTAACGCGTCCAGGGATTGGGCTTACGAACCTATTAGTTCCAGTATTGCGGTCCCTGACGTCGGTAACCGCGAATGGGTTCGTACGCCTATCGATAATTTTATTTTGGCGCGTTTAAATGAGCATGGCTTAAAGCCCGCTGGGGAGGCAGACCGTGCTACTTATATTCGCCGTGTAACGCTAGACCTTATTGGCTTATTGCCAACGCCAGCCGAAGTGGAAGCATTTGAACAAGACAAATCGCCAGATGCTTACGAAAAACTTGTCGATCGTTTACTCGCGTCACCGCATTTCGGTGAGCGCCAGGCCCGTCGTTGGCTGGATTTGGCTCGCTATGCGGATAGCGCCGGTTTCCAGAATGACCAAACACGTCCAAATAATTGGCGCTATCGCGATTACGTTATCAAGTCATTCAATGAAGGCAAGCCATTCGACCAATTTATTCGTGAGCAAATTGCGGGTGATGAGTTATGGCCCGGGAGCCAGGAGGCAAAAATTGCTACGGGTTTCCTCGCAGGTTATCCGGATAATTTTAATTCACGCGACCTGGTGCAACGCCATTATCAAATTTCTACTGATATGACTGATTTGGTTGGCGAAACTTTCCTGGCTTCAACCATTGGTTGCGCGCGGTGCCACAACCATAAAATCGACAAAATCAGTCAAAAGGAATATTTCCAGCTCCAGGCATTTTTTGCGAACACCATTGTGAATGAGCGTATTGAGTTGGCGAAGGGTACGGAGACGCAATGGGATATTGATTTTGTTACGGCGCAAGCTGTTTATCAAGCGGCAATTAAATCCATTACCGATCAGCAAAAAGCTATTTTGGATAAGGTGCGGGAAAAAGGGCGCCAGTATCACAATGAACGCTATTTGACGGATAGCCGCGAAGCAATCTTCAAACCGAGGGACCAATGGACGCCGTTGGATAAGTGGATCAATTTTCGATTGAATGCGGTCGCATCTGAGCGCGATATTGTTGCTTATTTGCGTGAAACCACCGCCAATAGAGATCATCCACAATATCTGGAAGCTAATGTGGCGCTATGGACGGAATATCAACGTTTAGCGGAAGAATTAAAAAAGTTTGATCACCTCCGCCCGCGCCGTGGTTCAAAAACCTATACCGCATTGGGCGAGTTGGGAGCAGAAGCGCCGGAAACCCGCATTCGTTTTAACGGTATCCATGAGCGGCCACTGGACGCGGTCGAACCTGCGTTACCAAGGCTTTGGGCGGCGAATGTCAATTTGCAAATAACGCCGACCGCTAATTCCACTGGCCGTCGTACTGCATTGGCTAATTGGCTTGCCAGCCCCGAAAACCCATTGACCCCTCGTGTCTATGTGAACCGTGTATGGGCACAATTATTTAGCAAGGGTATTGCCGGTATTGTGGAAGATTTTGGCCGTGCCGGTGAAAAACCGACGCATCCGGAATTGCTGGATTACCTTGCCGGAAACTTTGTGAAAAATGGTTGGAACGTAAAGCAATTGCAGCGTGAAATCGTATTGTCAGCTGTGTATCGCCAGTCGTCCGATGAGCGTGCCGATGCCTTGAAAGTGGATCCGCATAATAAATTGTTAGCGACTTATCCACGCAAACGTTTGGAGGCGGAAGAGCTGCGTGATTCGTTGCTTTATGCATCCGGTGAATTGGATGAAACCATTGGCGGTCCGGCAGTATTTCCGAAAGTGCCCGCCAGCTTGGTTGCAGGTAATGTATTAAACAACGGGCAGGGCGGTGCACTTTGGGAAGATGCAAAAGATCCGAACGATCACAAGCGCCGCAGTATTTATACATTTGTACGCCGTAGCCTGCCTTATCCATTAACGGCTTCCTTTGATCCGGCGGACCCATCCAAACCGCATCACAAACGCGACGTAACAACAACGCCCTTGCAAGCGCTGACATTGTTTAACAGCGATGTGGTTTTCGGTTGGTCCCAGGCGCTTGCGGGCCGTGTTATTTCCGAAGCGGGTGCAAATGAAAACGCGCAAATAGAAACCCTGTATGAAATCCTTTTTTCGCGTAAACCGACGAATAAGGAAAAGACGGCACTTAAAGGTTTCCTTAAAGAACAGCAGAAGCTGGTACAAAACAAAACCTGGACGGACAAGTTTGAAGTGGCCGTGCCAACCGGTTTGAAAGACACCAAGAACCTGGACCCGTTCAAGGCGGCCGCTTTTGTGGACCTGGTGCACGCAGTGGCTAACTCCAACGATTTTGCGTATCGCTTCTGATACGCAAATCGAAAACCGGGTTTTAACTTTTAAAATTTTAAAGAAAGAGATTACTGTAATGGATAATAAATCACGTCGCGACTTTATAAAGCATGCTGGCCTGGGAGTAGGTAGTGCGACCCTGGCAGGTGCAATTCCCGGATTAACGGTTTCTGCAGCACGCGCTGCGGACCTGGTTGATCCTGCTGATCCCCTGGCACCCAGGCAATCGCATTTTCCGGCAAAAATCAAATCGGTGATTTGGTTACATCAAAATGGTGCGCCCAGTACCCTGGACCTTTATGACTACAAACCGGAGCTGGTAAAAAACGCAGGTAAAGGTGTACCCGATTCATTTTTAAAAGGTATTAAAACCAGTACACAGGGGGGCGTGAATGAATTATTCGTCTCCAATCAAAGGACCTGGAAACAGTATGGTGAAAGCGGTGCATGGTTTTCCAACTTGTTGCCTAACCTTGCCAACCACGCCGATAAATTAACATTTATAAAATCGAGTGTAACGATTGGTGCAACGCATGATATTTCAATTTTGAAATTAAATACCGGCGATTTAAACCCCGGCCGGCCATCTCTCGGTGCATGGATTTCTTATGCATTAGGTACTGCCAATCCGGATTTGCCGCCCTATGTGGTGTTGTATAACGGTGCTTCTGAACCGCGAGCGGGTTCAGTTAATTGGCATTCCGGTTTTTTACCGGCCGTTTACCAAGGCACTGCGTTTCGTCCGGGACCGTCACCAATTTATTATCTTGATCGACCTGAATTACGTTCAGCATTGCAGCAACGAAACTCCCTGGACCTATTAAATAAACTCAATCAAATAGGTGCAAGTGATCGCCCTCTGGATACCGAGCTTAAAGCGCGCTTGCGCTCCTATGAACTGGCGGATCGCATGCAAGTTGCCGCACCGGAAGCTGTGGATCTGAATAAAGAAAGCGATGCAACCAAAAAATTGTATGGCATTGATGATCCGGTTAGCAGCAGCTATGGAACCACGCTTTTGCGGGCGCGTCGTTTGGTAGAACGTGGGGTACGTTTCATCCAGGTTGTTAGCGGTGCCCCGGACGGTGAAACTGAATTTACCAGTTGGGATGCGCATGATGATTTGGAAAAAAACCACGGCGTGATGGCAAAAATGGTGGATAAACCTATTGCCGGTTTACTCGAAGATTTGAAAGCGCTGGGCCTGCTGGAAACAACATTGGTTGTGTGGACGTCCGAATTCGCACGCACACCTTGGGGCGAAAGTGGCACCGGCCGCGACCACAATCCCTGGGGCTATACCCAGTGGTTGGCAGGCGGTGGTTTAAAGGCGGGGTTCACTTACGGCGCAACGGACGAACTGGGTGTACAAGTGGCCGATAAAGATACCGCGGTAGACACCTACGATTTACACGCAACGGTTTTACATTTATTGGGATTGAATCATTTGAAAACGACGTACATTAACAATGGTCGCTCCGAGCGTCCGACGGTAGTGTTCGGAAAAGTCATCAAGGATATTTTGGCCTGACACTTTTTGGAAAAAGGCCGGGGTTAGTTAGGGTGAGATTTGGGGCAGCAATGCTGCCTCGTTTTTATTGGTTATTTATTGGAAACCTATGCGTAAAACCTTTGTTGTTCACCATTTTTTTGTGTTTTTATCCGCCGTGATTATTCTGGTATCCTATCCGTTGGTTGCTGGAGAAACAGAAATGGATATGGATTTAATGCAAACCATTGAGAGTGCCAATGATAACCTTTCTTCCAATATCGCGTTAGGGAACGTTGAATCTGCTATTGCAGACGCGCAAACATTGAATGAATTGTTTGCAGTAGTCGCGGAGCATTATCAAAAGGAACGGGCGACTGGTAAGGATGTTGCCGAAGCGAGCGATCTCGCAAGGAAAAGTGTTAAATTTTCAGGTGAAATAATTAAGTCCTTGCAACAACAGGATTTTGAAAGTGCGGCAAATACTGCAACGGATTTGGCGCGAACTTGCAAAACCTGCCACAACTTCTATAAAGAAGATTAACGCATGCAGTCCAGCCGGTTGCGTGGAACTGGGCCAGCGAATGGGAAGGCTAGCATCCAGGGTAAAATAGCAAAAGTTACTATCAACTCCCTTTAAAGGAAATCACAATGAAATTCTCATCCATCAAATTATTTCTAGCCGGTGTTGTGGGTGGTCCATTGGTTGTGCCGGCAATGGCGGCGTTAGAATCAGGCGAGGTTGCGCCCGATTTTTCGTTGCAGGCGTCCCTCGCCGGTAAGGCCTTCCAATTTTCGTTGAAGGAAAAATTGAAGGCTGGCCCGGTTGTGGTTTATTTCTATCCTTCAGCTTATACCAATGGTTGTAACATGCAGGCACACAATTTTTCTGTGAATAGCGAAAAGTTCGCCAAAGCGGGATCGACTGTTATCGGTGTTTCGTTAGACAGTATTGACCGCCTTAATGATTTCTCGGCAGATCCGGAATATTGCGCGGGCAAAGTAGCCGTTGCGTCAGACCCGGATGGCGAGGTGGCTAAATCGTTTGAATTGAACGTGCGCGAAGCTACCCCCGGAAAACTGGATAGCCGCGGCAAGGAAATTGATCATGGATTTGCCGAGCGCACGACATTTATCATCACGCCCGATGGCAAAATTGCCGCAACAATCAGCGGTTTGTCACCCGCCGATAACGTGAAGCAGGCTTTGGCTCGGGTGGAGGAATTGGCGGCGCGCCAGGCCCTGGTGGACTAAAAATAAACGCCGACCGCCTGCAATTGCGTAATAATTTCGTTGTGCAATTCCACACCGCTTTCCTTTTGCTTCCTGGCGATTTGCCAGCCGCGTTCGCCGGGGTAAGCAAAGGGCGCTGCTTCCGTTTTTAAATAATCGATAAAATCAAGGGTGTGCCGCTGGAATTCCGTGGGATCTATAAATGATTGGACGTTAAGCGCTATAAAAATTTTACTTGCATAACGATCAATACCGCTCGGGTCGGCGCCACGAATCTGTTGGGTAAAGGCTGCGCCTGCCAGGGCCGCGGTTAACAGCTCGAACATCACCGACAACCCCGCGCCTTTGTGCTCGCCCATGGGTAACACAGCACCCTCCAAAATTGCTTTGGCATCGTTTGAAGGCTTGCCTTCCGCATCCAGGCCCCAATTGCCCGGTAATGCCTTCCCTTCGCGTAACCAGGTACCTACTTTGCCCACGGCGGCCTGGCTCATTGCCATGTCCAGGATTATCGGTTCACCGGGGTTAGCCCCCGGAATACCGATAGCGAGAGGGTTGTTACCGATAACGGCTTTAGTCGCCCCGCCAATTGCCATGGTGGGAATTGCATTGGTCGTGCATATACCGATAAACCCGGCTTGCGCTGCGCGATTGGCGTATGCATGGGCGCGTCCCCAATGCGTAGTGTTTTTAGCGAGGCAAACACCCACGCCAAATGCTCCCGCCAAATCCATTGCATGTTGCATTGCGTTTTGGGCAGCATAACGTCCGGGTCCGTTATCGCAGTCCATGACCGCTATCGCGCCAAATTGCCGTTGTAACGAAAACTGCGGATGCTGATTCACCCGGCCATCAGCAAGTGCGGCCAGCAACGCCGGTAACATACGTACGCCGTGTGAGGCAACACCATGCAAGTCAGCCTCGGTCATTATTTCCGCTTCAACCAACGCCTGCCCAGATGTAATACCTGCTACCGATAAACGGTCATGGATTTTCTGTTTTAGTAATTCGTAGGGAACAATACTGAAAGCACTCATTCTGAAATCCGCAAATTAAAGGGTTGGCATGAATAATTCTTACTGATCATTGCAACAAAGGATACCACAGGCATATTGCACCAAACGGTGGAGTTTCTTTGCCATCCTGCTGCATGGATTTAATCACTGCAATGATTTTTTCCAGACAAAGTGTTTATAAACAAACACTGTATACAGCTCATACCCCAGGCTTAATTATTGAAAAAACAAATTCCTGCGGAGGTAAATCTTTTGGTTCTTTAATAATGAACTCGCCACATCCCGATTTATAGCCAAATTTTTAATTAATCCTGGATATTTTTAACAATTACCTCACTTTACCAAATCCGAAATTTAATAGCCCCTCATTGGCCTGATGTTTGCTCCTGGCAACATCAGGTGACATTTCGCGCTAGCAATTAATACGGGTTAGAAATCGGTTATTGGGGAAATCAATATGTCAGTTGTTACAAAAAAATCATTAATGCGTGGGACTGCTGCTATCGCAGTCCTGTTCGGTGCTTTACCCGCGGTGGCGCACCATGCATTTTCGGCGGAGTTTGATGCGCAAAAACCGTTTGAATTAAAGGGGGTGGTGACTAAAGGAAAATGGGTGAATCCACACAGTTGGATTTATGTCGAGGTGAAAAATACGAATGGTGAGGTTACCAATTGGGGGTTTGAATTTGGTTCGCCTTTTGCGCTGAAACAAAAAGGCCTGACCAAAGCTACCTTACCCATTGGAACAGAGATCACCGTGAAAGGTTATTTGGCCAAAGACGGCCAGAGTTTTGGTTACTCCACCAGTATCACCCTGGCGGACGGGCGCGTATTCCAAACGGGCGGAGCCCAGGATGCTCCCACTGCAACGCGTTCCGCCAGCAATTAATTGTAATGACGTTTTTTTGGAGATAAATTCTTGCGTAATTTTATCAAGGGAAATCCTTCGCCTTCCCTTTATTCGCCCAAGTGGGTGAAGGCAAGCCCGACATTATTTTTTATGTTTTTATTTTTAACCTTATCGGTTCAGGTGCAATCCGCAGAAAAAATTCCGCGCCTGGATGGCAGGCCGGATTTTTCCGGGATATGGCAAACCACCAGCGCAGCGGATTATGACCTGGAACCGCACTCTGCGCGAATAGATGCACCACCTGCGCCAGGTGTTGTGGAGGGTGGAGCAATTCCTTACAAGCCTGAAGCCTTGGCCAGGCGCAAACAAAATTTTGAAAACCGCTTTAACGCTGACCCTCGCCTGAAAGGTTGGACCTTGGGAGTGCCGCGCGGTATTTATTATCCGGAACCGTTCCAGATTTTCCAACGCGCACGTGACCTGACATTAATCCATCAATTTGGCCATTCAGTTCGCACTATCCATACCAACAGCACTGGCCATCCCAAAGATCCCAATGATTGGTGGTTGGGCGATTCCCGTGGAAAATGGGAAGGCGACACCCTGGTTGTCGATGTAAAACATTTTAATGATGAAACATGGCTGGATCGTTCCGGAAATTATCACAGCGATGCCCTGCATGTCGTTGAGCGTTGGAAATTGGTTGATGCCAATACCATTGAATACAGGGCGACTATCCAGGATGAAAAGGTATTTAGCCGCCCCTGGGATATCAGTGTGGTTTTGCACCGTCATCGCGAAAAAAATTTCCAGTTAGTGGAAGACTATCGCTTCACGCTGGATTACGACCGCTATTATCCCTATCCCGCCGAGCGTGCGCCGAAAGCGCAAGCGAAATAACAGGTGTTGCCATGCAAAAAAATTTATTCCCGGTATTAACGATCATGGTTATGGCTGGCGTGACGGCAATGCCAGCCTTTTCCGATTATGGGCAATGGGAAGCCGAGCGCGCAAAATTCCCGAAATTTGAACGGGAAAAAACGGTATATCGCGTGGACCCCGGGAAATGGACGGGGCCGAGATTGGCGGATGGCCAACCGGACGTACAAGGTCATTGGTCCAATACCATATCCAACCATACCAACTTTACTGATCCGCAGGGGGCTACCCCCGGTGAACAACCTCGCACACCACTTGGTCCGCGTGAAACCCGCGCGCCCAGCAGGGTAGTGGACCCGGCCGATGGGCAAGTTCCCTACCAGCCTTGGGCGCGTGAATTGCAGCGGGAGTACCTGGACAATTTCCACGATCCAATAAAGCCTGAATATATTGAGCCCCTGGCACGATGCGCCCCCGGTGGGCCTTCCAAATCCTTTATGTGGCACGGTTATGAAATCCGGCAATTTCCCGGTTATCTGGTGTTCTTGTTTGATTCGGGTTCGCGTATTATCCATCTCCATCAAAAAGGGGATAAACAAAACAAAAAAAATAAAAAGCCCCATCTCGATCAAAAAATTCGTTTATGGAACGGCGACTCCCGTGGTTATTGGGAGGGCAATACGCTTTACGTTGAGGTGAAAAATAATAATTCCAAATCCCGTTTCGGGCGTACCGGCGAGTTCTCCGGCACGGAAACAATTGTAAAGGAACGTTTTATTTTTGATTACAAGGCGGGCCGTTATTTATACTCGGCCACTTATACTGACCCAACTGTATTTACGCGGCCATGGACCTTGGAAATTCCTGCGCGCCGTGTCGAAAATTTTGCCGAGGATGGTTGGAATAACCAATTGGGTATTGCAAACCATAACGGCAAGCATTTAATTTTGGAGCCCTACGAACAAATCTGTACTGAAAACAATGGCGGGTTTGGTGGTGGGGCAGTAATCGGTGCGGGGAATGCGCCACCTGTATTGTAAAAACTTTAGTAAGTGCACTTATTGCCATACTTTTATTGGCCATGTTGATAATGGGATAAGGCAGTGAGTGTGCTACTTAAAATACAGAACCGTTTAGCTTATGAATAACCAACAGACATAGATCTTAGGAGAAACCTGTTAATGACTCGTGTAGCCCTCGTTGCAACATCGTTAAAAATTTTTGGAGCTGCTTGCTTGATTGCCGGTAGCGCTGGCGCATTTGCGGCTGATAAGCCTGCAAAAGCCGCACCGGCTACAGGCCCGGCCCCGGCAAAACAAGCCATCGCCGTGCGCAAGGCTGCGTTTGTTTTAATTGCTAATAATTTCAAACCTATTGGTGATGTATTACAAGGGAAAGCTATTTACAACCAAGCTGAGGTTGTGAAGCGTGCCCAGCGCGTGGCTTTTTTAAGTGAATTACTTGAAGGTACTTTCCCTGCGGATTCCAACCTGGGTACACCGGAAACCAAGACCAAGGCAGAAGCATTCACCAAAAAAGAAGACTTTGATAAATTGCTGAAGGAATTTATTGCGAATTCAAAAAAACTGGCTGATGTTGCAACCAGGGAATCGACTGCATCTGATGCGTTTAAAGACGCGGCAAAAGCCGTGGCAGAAGGCTGCAAGGGCTGCCACGACAAATACAAGGAAAAATAATTTATCGGCAGGCATACACCGCTGGCATGGTGCCTGCGGTGTATGCCCATTACTTCCGCTTATTACGCCTGTTTCCTATGTCTGATCCATTAGTTGATTCCACACTGGATAGCGAACCCGGCAATCCGGCTATCCCTGACGATACCCATTTGCATGTTTGGGATTTACCCACGCGTGTATTTCACTGGTTATTAGTAGTCTCTTTTATCGCCGCTTACGTTACCAATTGGTTAGGGGTGAGTTATTTTTCCTACCATTTGTGGTCGGGTTATTTTGTAATTGTCCTGGTGGGTTTTCGAATATTGTGGGGGTTATTTGGTACCCACCACGCGCAGTTCGCAAATTTTATTCGCCATCCGCGCGAAAGTTTTCGTTATGCTTCCAATCTAATAAGGAAGAACGTGGAGTCTTACGCAGGGCATAACCCCTTGGGAGCCTGGATGGTGGTGGTGTTGCTTGCGGTGATGCTAATCCAGGCAGTTACCGGTTTATTTGCTAATGATGAAATATTTAATGCTGGCCCTTTATATGGGTATGTTAGCAATGAGCTGAGTTTAAAATTGACCAGCATCCATAAAGAGTTGTTTTACTGGATTCTCGGCGCAGTGGCCTTGCATGTATCCGCAGTGTTTTTTTACGTATTTGTTAAACGTGAAAATTTAATTAAAGCCATGATTACCGGTAAAAAGCCCCGACGCGGTTTTGAAGGTGCGCGCGCGATTGAATCTTCCAAAATCTGGCTGGCGTTATTTTTTGTTGTGCTGGTTTCCGGCCTGTTGGCCTGGGTTATCGTCACTGCTCCCGAAGTAGTATTGGATCTGGGGTATTAGGTTTTAACACGGTGATTCACATAGCGGGCACATAGCAATAGTTGCGGATGTTGGCCAGTCAACCGGCCAACCGTCGCGAATCACCAGCCGGTAAATCAGTATCGTTAAATGAATGTTGCGTATAACCACCTGGTAACCGTACATAAGCTTCAAAGCGGCTATTGTTTCCTAATAGGATTGATTTGGATTGGTTAACATCTGGCGTCGCGGCAACCACAATAGGTGTTGGGCCCAAAGAATAGACCGGTTGATCAATGAATTGTTGAAGCAATATCGGATTGGAAAAAATATAATCTGGTTGCAAATCGAATAGCTGCAACAATTCCCAATCGGGAATGTTATGCAGGCTGATGCCTAAACGATACTGGCGCGCGCGGTAACTGGTTAGCGCTTGTTGGAAATGTTCCAGGCTCCTTGCGTCTACAAGCCTGGTATGCAATATCACTCGCTCTGGTCCAAGGCCGCAATCCCCCAGAATTTTTTCGAAGGTTTTTCCGTGGTCATTTGCAACACTCAGTATGTGGCGTGATTGGACTCGCAATGCCAGCAAGCCTTTAAAGCCGTCGTGTTGTTGCAGATAGTTAAGCGAATGCAATGTCCTGACCAGGCGGTCCAAATGAACAACCTGCTCCTTGTCTTCGAGTGCATTCACTATGTGATCGATATTTAATACATTTCCTGTACTTGAACGGACAAATAAATCGGCGTAATGGCCAATCAACCGGTCGTCCTTTGCGGACAAAATTTCTGCAAACAGGCTGCCCAGGATTAAATTGCCAAAACGCGCCCAATATTGATTGTCGGCTTTGTAAAACCCGGTTTTGGGTAAGTCGTGCAATCGCGCCTGGGTTTGTAGTTGATCGTTAAAATAATTCATTAATTCAGTGAGCGGCATAGCATTGGCCTTAAAACCTATTCAGGCACGCATCATAAATAACCAAAAAAATTTTATAAAAGAATTAAATATTCCTAGCTTATAACGAGCCTTTCCTTGTTTCCCCGTTATGGATATGGAGGTTTGTCCTTTTCTATCGCGCTAAACCCGTCACTGTAATGCCACCAATTAGGGTGGTATGAAAAAGCACCTGCCACATCCAAAAAAATGCCCGGCATTATCGCCGGGCATCTTTCAATTCGATCAATGTGAACCTCAGTGTAATGTTAATTCCTTCGCCAAATGCTCCGACTTATAAACTTTTTTCAAGGCTTCGCTAATTGCCGCTGAATGTACTGACACAGCGCGATTAACGGATTCATCATAAAAATAGCTTCCGCCGAGTGACTGGATATTACCATCGAAAATCAAGCCTACCAATTCACCCCTGGCGTTAATCAACGGACTACCCGAATTACCACCGACAATGTCATTGGTTGATACCTGATTGAACCGGGTTTTTTTATTCAGGTTCTTTTGCGCTGCTACCCAGGTGTCCGCTAATTTAAATGGATCGTAAGCGGTGGCGCGATCAAATAAACCGGCAAAATCAGTGAAGGGTTTTACCGGCGTCCCGCGTTCGTTCCAACCGCGAATGACGCCGTATGAAAGGCGCAACGAAAACGTTGCATCCGGATAAACTGCAGTACCTTTAAATGCAAAACGCGCCTTGGCGAGTTGTTCAATAGCGGCTTTTTGGACGGGCTCTATCTGGTGGTCGAATTGCTCGCGCATTTTGCGACCATGTTCATCGAGTAAACGTGCGAGGACGATGGCCGGATCGTTACTTTTCTGTATCGCATCGGTGCCACCGTCCCAGAGTTGTTTGCGAAGCGCGGAATCAGCCAGCTTGCTATTGGCAACAATGTTTTTGGCAATTGATTCCGGGGATTCTTTACCAAGGATACTTTTGACAATGGGATTATCCACACCTAAACGTTCCCGTAATTTACTCAGCGACCAGCTTAACTTAAGTTCTTCAAATTCAGGGTAGAGCGGGGTTTCTGCAAACAGGCTCGCTTGTACACCGGGCAATGCCGCTTGTGAAAATTCACGCAAGCGCTCCGCATCGGGCTTTTCCATTTCCGCTGTGCCGCGTACCAGCGTTTTTGCCCAGGTTACCTGTTGCGAAAGTGCACCCATCCCCAATTCAACCATTACGTAGTCCAGGTAAAGGTTGCGCCATGCGACCTGGGTGTCGCTCAAGGTTTTCCATGGATCGCCAAATCGCTGTTTACGGGCGGCATCGCTGGCAACCCAATTGCGAAAGGCGTTTTCATCATTTCGTTTTTGTTGCATTACCGCCGGTGATAAGAGCGATTGGAACATACCTGTACGTGCTTTAATGCCATTTTCAACCATGGTTAATTCAGTTTGCGCGATACGCGCTTGCTCCGCGCCCTGACGCGAGTATTGCAAGAGCAAGCCGCGATATTCCGAAGCGAAAATTAAGCGGAAGGGCAAAACCAGATCGCGTTGTGTTTCCAGTTCTGCCATGGTCAATAAACGTTGGGTAGCACCGGGGTGGCCAAGGGTCATCACCAATTCATTTTCATTCGCGCCCTTGGGGTTGATGGGAAACCAGTCATTATTAGTGATAGGTTGGCCGTCGGCATACACACGCAGCAAACTCATATCCAGGTTGTAACGCGGAAAATTGAAATTGTCCGGGTCTCCGCCAAAGAATCCCGCAGCGTATTCCGGTGCGAACACCAGGCGGACATCTTGATAGCGGCTATATTGGTATACGTGGTATTGGCCGCCGCCATAAAGCTCGACAATATCGCAACGACGTTTGTCACCTGCATCACCAACGCATTCTTGTTCAATGCGCGACTGCTCGGCTTTTTTCGCATCGCTGAATGCTTTGCCTGTTAAACCGGCGAGCGCTGTTAACATTCGCTCGGTAACATCCTCAGTCTTTTCCAAACGATTGACTTCCATGCCGGGGCATTGCTTTTCCTCACTGCGGGATTTTGCGAGAAACCCTTTGTTAACAAAATCTTGCTCCGTGCTGGATAAATCTTCCACGCAGGAGATAACGCAATGGTGGTTGGTTAATACCAATCCTTCCGCTGAAACAAAAGAACCCGAGCAACCACCGGCAAGGCGCACTGCACTGCGCATGGATTTTTGAATCCATTCCTGTGTGGGCTTGAATTTGTAGTTTTTTTCCAGATCGGCGTAGGGTAGGTTATCCAATGTCCACATTCCCTCGGCGGCCAATGAAGGATTGGCCAATACCAATCCACCGGCAATTAAAAAAGCCCGTGTTGCATTTCGCATACGCAAACTCCTGATAATGATTGTTAAAACGTAAAGTGGTTGAAGTGTAAACCAGATGCCAGGGGTTGCCTATGTGCCGAGGCCGGATGCCCTGGACCTAAAAGAGAAATTTATTTGGGGATCCTGACACACAACATTGTTGTCGCTTAAACAGGTTATTGTTCGACTATGTAGCGCTGCATATCAAATGCAAATAGACTTCGCCTTATTTAATATTCCTCCATTTAGGTAACCAATATGAGAAAGGTCATCCTGCTTTTACTGATCTGCGTTGTTCCGTTAAGTTATGCGGATCATCCCGCGAATGGATTTGCGCAAATTTCCGCCGATGGGAAAGTCGCAGTTGCCAGTGTTAATCCGGATGCAACCCGGATTGCCATGGATGTGGTGAAATGGGGTGGTAATGCGGTGGATGCCGCTATTGCTGTCGCTTTCGCGTTAGGCGTTGTGGATGCCCATAACTCGGGGATTGGTGGTGGAAGTTTCATTTTGGTTCGCCTGGCTGATGGACGGGTGCTGGCAATTGATGGCCGTGAAATGGCGCCGGCTGCGGCGCATCGCGATATGTTTTTGGAAAATGGCAAGGCAAACCCGGAATTAAGCCGCACGGGTGCCCTGGCTATAGGTGTTCCGGGTTCTGTGATGGCTCTGGATAAATTGCAACGCGAAGGGGGCAAGTTAACATTTGCCGATGTTATTTTGCCGGCGGCAAGCCTGGCGGAAAATGGTTTTGCAGTATCGGCCAGCGCCGCCGGACGTATTGCCTCCACCGTGAAAGATTTACAAAAGTTTCCCGCAGCGGCAGCAATCTACCTGGGTAAATCCGGCCAACCTTACCCTGCCGGAACCATGATTAAAAATCCGGATTTGGCGCGCACCTATCGCGAATTGGCGCGTCTCGGGCCGGATTATTTTTACCGCGGTGAATTTGCCAAGAAAACGGCTGGTTGGATGAAAAAAAATGCTGGCCTGGTCACCCGTGAAGATTTTTCCAATTACCAGGTTAAGCTGCGTGAACCCATAGTTTCCACTTACAAAGGTTACACATTGTATGGATTTCCGCCGCCCAGTTCCGGGGGAATCCATGTTACGCAAATCTTGAATATCCTTGAAAACTTTGACCTTCACAAAGCGACTACATCGGAACGCTATCACCTGGTAGCGGAAGCGATGAAGTTTGCCTTTGCGGACCGGGCTTACTGGCTCGGTGATTCGGATTTTGTGAAAGTACCTTTAAGCCTCACTGATAAACGCTATGCCAAAAATATTGCGCAGAAAATAAGTAGGGACAAGGTGGCACCCGGCGTTGTGCATGGTGATCCTGGAATCGACATCCCGCATTTAATGAATAAACACACCACCCATATTGCAGCGGCGGATACTGACGGAAATTGGGTCGCAATTACCACAACGGTGAATACCAGTTTCGGTAGTAAAGTGGTAATTCCCGGCACCGGTGTGGTAATGAATAACCAGATGGATGATTTTTCCGCACAGGTGGGCGCTGCCAACGCGTTTGGTTTGGTAGGGTCGGACGCGAACGCAGTTGCCGCGAAAAAACGTCCGTTATCCAGCATGAGCCCAACGATTGTTTTTAAAAATAACCAGCCCGTTATGACCTTGGGCGCCGCAGGTGGGCCTACTATTATTTCGCAAGTGGTGCAAAATTTATTGTATACGCTGGAGTTTAATATACCCGCTGAGGAAGCCATCCGGCAGCCGCGAATCCATGAGCAATGGAATCCGGATTTATTATTTGTGGAAGCCGCCATGCCGGACATGGTGCGCAAAGCCCTGGAGCAAAAAGGTCACGAAGTTAAAATCTGGCCAAGCATGGGGGCTTCACAAATTATCCAATTGCGCGATGGAAAATTGGTTCCTGTCGCCGAGCCGCGAGTGATGAAATAAACCTTGCTGAATAACAAAGCCGCTTTTTAGCGGCTTTGTTATTTACGGTATTTATAAAAACCTTAGTGATGATCGTTTCCCGCCGGCGCTGCAATACCTATCCATGCAATTTTTGCCGGTGTGCCGTTCAGTTGCAGGCTGTCGCTGACTTTTGCTTCGTCCAAATCAACCTGTTTTATTTGATTGGCGATAGGGTCACTGACATAAATTTTATGCCCCGGTGTTAATGCCAATTCAAAACGACTGCCCGCCGGTAATGCATTGATGTTGCTGGTGATTGCCTGTATGCGTGTACTGATTGTCCAATTATGGGTGTTAAGCAAATGTAACCAACCCTGATTATCCAGAATTACAAACAGACCGCCTTCATCTGCAAAGCCATAGGCCAGCGCTGTTGGTGTGGTACCGGTATCTACCCAATTGATCGGTGTGATGTTTCCTGCTGTTGTGTCGATTAGGAAAAATTGACCGCTTGCAATACCGACAAACCCGCCGACATGTTCATCGCCGTAAAGTGTGCCGATACGGGTATTACCGGTAAAGCTTGCGGGATTCATAATTTTTTTCGCGCTGAAGCTATCGCCTGTTTGTGTAATGACCAGCACACCATCGGTGCAACCGAATGCAATTTGCGTTTCATTTTGCGCGCTGCCATGCACACCCGGGCATGTCTCTGTGAATATTTGCTGTTCGCTGTAAATACCGTTGTTCGCTTTATAAAGCCCAATCGTGTCCGGCAGGGTGCTGGTGGTTAATGGATCGCGAATGGTGGACAGCAAATAATCGCCGCGCGCTTGGGCCGCACCGTGCATAGGGGTCGTGTATTCAAGGCGATTACCGGGGGTGTTGTTTTTGATATCAGCTTCGGTAAATACGCCGACTCCCGCCGGTGTTGTGGTATCCAGGTTACCGTCATAAAAAATAACGGATTGTGTTTCTGTGGTGGTGAAGTGGGTCGGGCGTACGTTATCGGTGCCAAATGCCAGCCAGCGCGGCGCTTCAATAATATCGTCCTTATGGTCGCCGTGGTCTTCTTGCGATAAGCCGCTGTCAATCACATTCACCAGGTTAGCGGTGCGTTGGATGATAAAACCATAACGATAGCTCGGGCTTGCATAGAGTCCGCTTGCGGGTTCCGTGAGGGTGTACTCTTCCAACAGGGCCGCCTCGGTGATGTCCCAAACCCCGACTTTCGGTAGGTCTTTAATGGCGACCAACAAGCGCCCCTGTGTGGTGGCTTCATCGTGATCATGGTCATCCTCAATCGGGATTGGATCGCGCTCCACAATGTTGGTATCACCGCCACCGCATCCTGTGAATGCAACGGGCATGGTGAGGGCAAGCAGCAAAGGTGAAATTTTTAATGGATTTTCAAAGAAATCTTGCAGCATCATCATTACCTTACTAAAAAAATTATTAGAAACTACCGCTAATGCCCACTGCGTAACTGCGGGCGGGTAGCGGTGCTTTGTCCTTGAGGAAAGAGGCATGGACACGTGCGTATTCGTCGGTGAGGTTGTTGCCTTTAAGGTAAATTTTTAAACCCTCGCTAAACGCATAGCTGATTTGCGCATCAAGGAGCGTGTAAGCCCCGGTGGAGGTTTCGAGAGTAGCGATCCTGTCTTGCTCAAAATAGTGTTGGCCGCTTAATTCTGCGCGCCAGTTACCCATTTCATATTGCGCGCGCGCGCCGATACGTAAAGGAGGAATGCGTGGCAAGTCGCCACCATCCTTCAGCGTCGCACGGGTGTAATCGCCAGTCAGGCCCAAGGTAAAAGCATCCGTGGTTTGCCAGATAAACTCGCTTTCGAACCCGTACAGTTCTGCATCGCGCGCCTGGTAAATAAACACCGGTAACTCTGTGGCGTGTTCGTGGGCATCTTCACCAACACCATCTGTATGTTCGGTTTCATACACAGCGTTTGTTTCGGAAAGGTAATAGTAATCATCAATCTGGTTGTAGAAGGCATTCAAAATAAAACCCAAATCGCCTTCAAATTTGCGGAGCGATAAATCGAGGTTATTAGAGGTTTCCAATTCCAGGTTGGTGCGCGCCAGATCAAAATGGAATTCACCTTCGTCATTTTCTTCCACCTGTAATATAGCGCCGACTTCATACAAGCCTGAGCCTATATGCGGGCCGAAGGCGAGTAGCTCAGCGGCAGAGGGTGTGCGTTCGGCGTGGGTGTAGGAGAGGCCGATGTTGTAACCCGGCGTGAAATCCCAGACGGCACCGGCGGAGGCGCTGAAAGGTGTAGATTCATGGTCAAAATCAAACACGCGAATAAATTCACCGTTGTGATTGGGTTCATCGCCGTGATCGTGTTCATTCAGATCGAGTTGCAGGTTTGCAGCGGAAATGTTGACTTGCTCAACGCGCGCGCCAAGTTGCACCAGTAAATCACCGAAGTGACGTTCTTCCATTATTCCGAACGCAAGGGTTCCCGTTTCACTGGGCGGTGTGAAGGCTTCTTCTCCTATTGCTTCAAAATTGTTGTGCTTGTAATGCAAGCTCAAGGCGCCGCGCCATTCCGCGACAGGATGATGGAACAATTCCCAGCGAGCCTCGACGGTTTCGTTACGGAAGGTTGTCGCTATCTCACCGTTTTCAAGTTCGCTGTGCTCATAATCAGTAAAACCAAAACGGGTATTGGTTGCACTGAAAAAATCATGTTCCAGGGATAATTCGCTAATGAATTGAATGCGGTCTTGTTTTAAATCGGCGTAGACATTTACCGCTTCATCATCATGGCTATGGCCGGGAATGCCGTATTGCCGCTCCAGGTGGCCATAGGAAAGGCCCACGAAACCCTCGTCCATAACGAAAGCACCACCGATATTTACCCCCTGTGCTTCGGTGAAGGAATTGGCGAGTCGATCCTCATGCCTGTGGCCTTCTTCAACATGTTCATCGGCGTTTTCAATTTCAGCGGGACCGGGAATTTTGTAATCCCCGGCGTCGCGCCAGAAACCATCAAGGTGGATTCCAACGTTGCCGACCGAGGTATTCCCACTGGCGGAAACAAGTTTGTCGTCGGCCACGGAATCTTGCTCCAGCCGCCACTCGCCGTAAGTGTCCAGGCCGCGCGGTACACGGTCATCGACAATATTCACTACACCGCCGATGGCACCACTGCCATAAAAAAGGGTGGCCGGGCCGCGCAGGATTTCAATTTGCTGGGCCGTCGAGGCCTCAGTAGCGACAGCGTGGTCCGGACCGACGCGCGAGGCATCGCCAGCATCCAAGCCATTTTGGGTAATCAACACACGGGGCCCTTCCAGGCCGCGGATGATCGGGCTGCTCGCCACCGGCCCGTAATAATTGGAATGGACGCCCACTTCATGCTTAAGCGTTTCACCCAGGGTTGATGCCTGGCGCTCACGCAGGGTTTCACCGCTTAACACGTTTATTGGCTGCGCCGATTCCATATTGGATGCATGCCAGGGCAGGCCAACCACATTCACAATTTCGAGTGTGGTGTTCGCCAGGACCAGGTTTACCGGGCCGTCATCTTTATGCACATGCAGGGTTTCGTGGGTGTAATCCGGCGCACGTACATGCAATTCAACATGGCCATCGCGCTGGGCGGGCAGGGTAAATTCTCCGCGTTCGTTAGTGCGAGTGCTGAGTTTGGTTCCAACGACTTCAATAGTTGCATTGGTGATCGGCTGGCCAGTTTCATCGCGTACCTGGCCTTGGATTTGCGCTACGGCTGTTTGGCTGGCAAAAAACAACGCCGTATAAAGCAGGGTTTTGTTCACGGTATACCTCGTTTCCAACAAGCATAATTTATCTCATTTAATGAGATGTTATACTATAACAAAAACAAGTTAAACGATTTTTATTAAAAATGTCGATAAGGGTAATTCCGCGGAGGGCGGCCGGGGATGGATGCTCAGATGGAAGGGGCGGGATAAGGAACAACGGGAGCCTGGGCTCCCGTTGTTAAAAATTAATTGCGAACTACATCAATTGCGAACGACATAGGTGCCCGCCAATTTATCATGCCATGTCTGCTTTTTCGGGTCCCACGCGGCCCAGAGGAAGCCCAGAAGCAAGGGTAATGCCGACAGGATATAAGCAAAGTAGCGGCCGACAAATTGGCCGGTTGTTGGCTTGCCACCGGTTTTGGCACTAATGATCTTAGCCCCAACCACCATTTTTCCCGGTGTCGCCTGACGGTAGGTCCAGAAGCCGAGTGTCCAGACAATGGGGAAGAGATAATTCAGCACAACGTCCAATGGACCGGCGACTAATGTCGTTTTAGTGAAATAAGCCGTTCCATAAGCCATTAATAGAATCGGGTAGGTAATGATAGCGACGATAATGCCATCAATAATTTGTGCGCCCAGCCGAGGCCAGAAACCAACATATAAGTGTTCTTCCTCGCCAGTGACCAATTCGGCTGATGGGGCTTGATAGGGGTTATTCATAGGGAATCCTTGAGTTGTTTGCTGCTGAAACTTTTGCGTTATTTGATTTTAAAAAATGCTTGCCCGATGACTATAGTGCTTTGCCAGGGACCTTTCCAGATTATTCCCGGTGTTTTATCCGACGACACATTTACTTGACTTGCCAGCACCGCCGCCGTACCTTGCGCGCCCGAGGTGTCTGATGGATGCGTAACTCCCGCGAGTTAACGCATCAGGATCAGAGTCAATGGGAAGTCGGTGCGCGATATTGATATGGAGCAAACCCGACACTGCCCCCGCAACGGTAAATGCCGCGTCTAGTCGCGCATGAGTCCGATACCAGCCTCAATAACAGGGCGCCGCCCTTAATATTCACGATGTCGCGGAGGGCAACATCGGTGGAAATCTATGTGTTTATTTGGGGTGATTCCCCATACATCTTTTTCCGCTTTCCCTCCCTCATCCCTTAATTCAGGATTGAGGAATCTCCATGGCTAAACCAGCAAATGCCTTTACGCCCGCAATTTTTATCCTTGGTACCTTGAGTGCTGCCATTATCAATGCACCGGCCACTTTCGCGGCTACGCAAAAAAATGATGGTAAAAAACTCGAAACCGTGTATGTCAGCGCGACACGCAGTGAAACCGCGCCGCTACCGGTTGCTACCCAAATTAATATCATTTCTTCCGAAGAAATCCGATTGAGCGGAGCGAAATTATTATCCGAAGTATTGCGTACCCAGGCAGGTATCCAATTGACGGATTCCGATGGCAGCGGAGCACGCAATGTAACCGCTTCAATGCGCGGCTTATCCGGTGCGAACAATGTGTTGGTACTGGTTGACGGCAGGAAATTAAACAATCCATCGCTCGCAGCGCCCGCATTAAATACCGTGGCGTTAAAGGATGTGGAGCGCATTGAAATTGTGCAGGGCAGTGCAGGTGTGCTTTATGGCGACCAGGCTGTCGGTGGAGTAATTAATATCATCACTCGTCGCGCTGCCGCTGGTGAAATTGATGGTTCTGTAGGTGCAACCGCAGGCAGCGATAATCTGGAAGATTACACCGCTAGCGTCAGCCAGGGTTTTGAAAATGGTTTGAGTTACAGCCTTTCTGCGCAAAAGCGCAATGCGGATAATTATCGTGATAATAATCAAAGTGCCTATGAAAATGCGTTAGCTAATGTGCGGTATGATTTTGCCAACGGATTTGTATTTATTGAAGGACAGAAGATTGATGATAAGTTACGTTTACCTGGCGCAATTACGGATTTGGAAACATTAATTGACCGCCGTATGACAAATTCACCCGACGATTATAGTAATCAAAAATCAGATATTGCCCGAGGTGGGTTCGGATTTGATTTGAACTCTTCCTGGAGCCTCTTGACTGAATATTCAGATCGCAACGAAGAGAGTGATTATTACTCCTGGGGTTTTACTTCTTCATCCATGCGAGTCAAAAGTTTAACACCTCGTCTTATCGGTGAATTTCCTACAACCAACGGGCAATCAATAGTCACCGTTGGGTATGACGACATAAAAAGTGCTTACGAAAGCGACAATTTCTATTCTCCTCATAATTCCGAGCAGCTACAGCAAAGTTATTATGCGCAAGTCATATACCCAATGTTCCAGAGATTAACTTTCACGACAGGAACACGTATTGCGCAAGTAAATGATGACAACCATCTTAAAGCTCTTTCGCAGGATGATGACCTTCACGCAAGTGAGTTAGGCCTCAGTTATGATTTTGGTAACGACTGGCGAATATTTGGTCGTTATGCGGAGAGCTTTCGTTTTGCTAATCCAGATGAAAATAATATTGTTGCGAAAAACGTAATTTTCCTTGATTCACAAACAGGAGAGTCATTTGAATTGGGTGCCTACTGGGTAGGGAAAGCAGCAACTGTTTCTTATTCGTTGTACCAAATGCAGATCAATGATGAAATTACATACGACTATTCGGTAGCAAATAATAAAGACTCTTTTGGTGCTAATGTCAATCTACCTGATTCCGAACGATCCGGGTTTTCGTTGATGGTAGATCAGCAGTTAAGCAAAGAGTTAGCGCTACGTTTTAACTACACCTATACCGACGCGAAAGTGGTTAACGGTTTATATGATGGAAAATATGTTCCTTTCGTTGCTAAAAATTTAGGTACCACTAGTGTTGTATTTATTCCGGTTGATGCATTGAGTTTCTCACTGGAAGGTTCATACACTGGTTCTCGTTATAAGTCTAATGATGATACAAACAGCAGCCCGAAACTTCCATCGCTAGTAGTCTTTAATTTTGCCGCCGTTTATAGTTATAAACAGTTAGAGATTAGTGGGCGTATCAACAACCTGACTAATGAGCTTTATGCCGGGTTGCATGCGGCTTGGGGGCAATACCCGCAACCAGAGCGTAATTATAATTTTAGAGTTAATTATTCGTTTTAAAGCATGGCGATTTGGATTGCGATAGCAACATCCAATTTAAATAAATATACAATCAATAATCTAGAAGGGTTTATGTAAAAATCTTGGCGTTTTCAAGATCTCTGATATAAAACTTTAAAAGGCAATGGAATATGAAGAAGTTGTGTGCGCTATTTGTTATGTTGTTATCGATAAGTGTGTTTTCTGGAGAGTTGGTTTATAGAGATGATTATGTTAAAGCTGGTTGTGTTTTGGGACAGTTAATTCAAGGACAGTTTTTAACGAGAACTTTAACTTGCGATGGAGTGAGAGTTGCTGCATCGAGTATAGATAAATATACCGGAGTTCCTAATGGTCCGGCATGGCTTGATACAAGCAAATATGTTTTTAGTTATTTAGTCGGTGCAAATGGTTTATTTCCTGTGATTAGCCGTCAATCTACCTCAAATGTCTTTCTTGATCGTCCCTTGGGAGGAAGCTATAGAGCTTATTCCACAGATGGGGTATTGGATAAACCAGTAATCCTTGTTGAAGGATATGATTCGGCTGATCAGCGAGCCCCTGGATCTTATTATCAAAATGGCTTTAGTAGTTTGGTTATTAATGGAAGGGATTTGTTTATTGTTAACTTAAATAGTAATGATAAGAGCATTTCTGAAAATGCTGCGTTACTTCAGCAAATAATTCAAGAGATTAATGGTGCAAAAAATGGTAATCATCCTACGGCCGTGATTGGTTACAGTATGGGTGGTATTGTTGCGAGGAAGGCGTTAAAAAATATGGAATTGGCAGGTATCAATCATCAGACATCAATCTTCATCTCTTACGATGCGCCGCATTTGGGAGCCAATGCCCCCTTATCCTTACAAGAGACAGTAGATAAAATTATCAGCGAGATCGATAGTAAGGCTTTTGGGTATACTCCAAGTTCTCTAAAGCGCGCTCGTAATATCTATAATAGCCGTGCTGCACAAGAAATGTTGATTGCGGGGCCTGCATATCGGCCGGCAAGCTCATCGTCTTTTCCCGTTAATTTGGCGAGAATTGCAGTTACTTCAGGGAGCGTGGGCGGTGTGTTGCAATCACCTTCTGTAACTTTGAATGAACAAGTGGCGAATTTCAGGTTTTATATTTCAGATAACAACCTGTTTTCATGGAGTATAACGACGAGCTTTGTTAGTAAATTGAGGGGTGGAGCTTATTATGATAATGTTCCCGGAGGCTATTTGTATCAATTTGATGAAGCTTTATCAGAGCTTCAAGCGGGTGCATCTTCTTTTAGCTTATATCAGCACTCTCCTAATAAAGCGGTTGCATTTGTTCCAACTACAAGTGCATTGGCTATTGCTGGTCCTGCCACTACTCCAGCAAGGGATAGATTTAGATACTATAGTCCTTTTGATAAATATATTGCCGTAGATCAATCTGGACAGCCAGCTTGTAGTATTTATGCTGCGCAAAACTCACTGGGTTCAAATCAGCGTCACGATTTATTTCACTCCAGCCAGTTAGCACAAATTAAATGTGCTCTCGATGAGTTTCATCGAGTGGGGTTTGTAATTCCAGATCGATCATTCAAGTCTAATTAATAGAATTATGGGTCGGATAATAACAATCTGACCCGCACAAGGTAAATCTATGACCGACGAAAATTTATTAACTAGCGACAAAGCCCAACGCCATAAAGAACGCATGCAACAGCGTAAAGAAATTGTGGATGCGGCAATTGCGCGCGCTGACGAAGAACGTGGCGTGGTGATTGTGTTAACCGGTGATGGTAAAGGAAAAAGTTCGTCGGGTTTTGGTACCGCCCTGCGTTGCCTGGGGCACGGTTATAAGGTGGCGATTGTGCAATTTATTAAAGGTACCTGGGAGTGCGGCGAGAAAAATTTTCTGACGGAAAGTGTTTTTCGCGGAGCCGGCCCGAACCTGGAATATTTTGTCATGGGCACGGGGTTCACTTGGGAAACCCAAAATGCGGGGCAGGATCGCGCCGCTGCGGAAAAAGTCTGGGCGGAATGTGAACATGTTTTCCGCGATCCGGGTATTCATCTCGTATTGCTGGATGAGCTGACCTATATGCTCAATTACAAATATCTGGATAAGGAAAGGGTTATTGAGGCGATTCAAAATCGTCCGCGCAACCAGAATGTCATTATTACGGGGCGGGGCGCAAAAAAATATCTTGAAGACCTGGCGGATACCTTCAGCGAAATAAAATCAATCAAGCATGCGTTTAATGCAGGCGTCAAAGCCCAGAAAGGTATCGAGTGGTAACCGGCTTATCCTGGGCTTCGTGTTTTAATAGCGTTCCAATGAGCCTTTAATTATGCCGCACTGCCACACGCTTATGGTGCAGGGCACCACCTCCGATGCAGGAAAATCCACGTTGGTGGCTGCGCTTTGCCGGATTCTGAGGAATCGCGGAGTTTCGGTAGTTCCATTCAAACCACAAAATATGGCGTTGAATTCGGCTGTTACAGTGGATGGTGGTGAAATAGGTCGCGCGCAAGCTTTGCAAGCACAAGCGGCAGGTTTACAGCCGCATACCGATATGAACCCAATCCTGATCAAACCTACCAGTGATACCAAAGCACAAATTATTATCCAGGGCAAAGCGATCACCGATATGGATGCTGCGGTGTACCACGATTATAAAACCCGCGCGATGGAGTTTGTGCTGGATTCCTACCAACGCTTGCAGCAGCAATACGACCTAATTGTGGTGGAAGGTGCAGGCAGCCCCGCGGAAATAAATTTGCGTGAGCGCGATATTGCTAACATGGGGTTCGCTGAAGCAGTGGATTGCCCGGTCATTTTAATTGCTGATATAGATCGCGGCGGGGTGTTTGCACATTTGGTCGGTACGCTGGAATTGTTAAGCGAATCAGAACGTGCGCGCGTTATTGGCTTTGTGATAAATCGTTTTCGCGGGGATATTAATTTATTGCAATCCGGCCTGGATTGGCTGGAACAAAAAACCGGTAAGCCGGTACTGGCGGTTATTCCATATCTGCACGGATTGTATCTGGATGCGGAAGATGCCCTTACCAATCACGCACGCAAACCCGGGGCAAAGTTGCGTGTGGCGGTGCTGGCGTTACCGCGTATTTCCAATCACACAGATTTTGATGCCCTGCGTATGCATCCGCAGGTGGATTTCAGTTGGGTCGGCCCCCACCAACCAATTCCCGGTTGTGATTTGCTCATCATTCCCGGCAGTAAAAATGTGCGTGCCGATGTGCAATTTTTGCGTAACCAGGAATGGGATATCCAAATCAAAGCCCACTTGCGATATGGTGGAAAATTAATTGGCCTTTGCGGCGGTTTTCAAATATTGGGTGAAAAAATTCACGATCCCCTGGGCGTGGAATCAGCACCGGGTAGTTCAGATGGATTGGGATATTTCGCGATGGACACGGAATTGAAGCCCGATAAGCAATTGCGCCAATGCCAGGGTTATTTGTGGGATGGCCATTCAAGGGTCGTCGGTTACGAAATCCATTGCGGTATTAGCCAGGGGGAGGCACTGCTCAAGCCCGCCTGTTATTTAGAACATGCTGGAAGCTCGTTACCAGAAGGTGCGATGAGTGACGATGGGCAAATATTAGGGACCTACGTCCACGGTATTTTTGACCAGCCAGCCGGGTTAGGAACATTGTTGCGGTGGGCGGGATTGGACATCGCGCAAGAATTTTCCATTGATTCAATGCGCGAAGAATCCATCGAGCGTCTGGCCAGGGTTGTAGAGAATTCGTTTACGCCTGAATTCATATCAACATTCGGCGCGAATGGATAAGGCTGCCGCGTAGCAGCCTTATCCGGGCGAGCGACGATTATTTCCCCCTTCAAATACACCCTGCTGCGTTGTTTATTAATACGGGGTTATATCATATTGGCATTAAGCCACAAATGGGCGTACACGCTCGCGATATATCCCAATGCAACTACCGGTGTCCATTTCAAATGCCCGATAAATGTGTAATAACCGCGCGCTTGCCCCATCAATGCAACACCTGCAGCAGAACCGATTGACAACATGCTGCCACCTACGCCAGTGGTAAGGGTAATTAACAACCATTGACCTTGGGAGAAATCCGGAGCCATGGTCAATACCGCATACATCACCGGAATGTTATCAATGATTGCGGATACCAGGCCCAGGCTCACGTTTGAAAATGTTTCGCTGAAATTACCGTACAAGCTTTCGGATAGCAGAGTGAGGTAACCCATAAAGCCCAGGCCGCCTACACACATAATGACGCCGTAGAAAAACAATAGTGTGTCCCACTCGAGGCGCGCGAGCGGCTGGAACACGTCGAATGGCAAGGGAACCCGGGTAATGGGATTTTCCTCTTTGCTGGCAATAAAATCCTGGCTGGCCAATTCGGCTTTTTTCAAATCCACAACACCTTTCTTGCGTAAATAAAAACCGTAGATTTTCAAATAGGCCAGGCCGAGCATCATGCCCAATACCGGTGGCATATGGATAAGCACATGGCCGAGCACGGCACTGGCGATGGTTGCCAAAAATAAAAATAAAATCGGAAAAGCGCCTTCTTTATAAGTGAGGTTTTCCAGGAATAAATCTTCGGCATCTTTGTTAGGGAGTTTATTGGTAATAAAAAAGCTCATGATGGCGGCGGGTATTAAAAAATTAACCAGTGACGGAATAAATAAATTAAAGAAAGTGAAAAAATCCACTTTACCTGCCTGCCATACCATCAGTGTGGTTATATCGCCAAAAGGGCTGAATGCCCCACCGCTGTTGGCAGCCACGATAATGTTGACGCAGCACATATTGATAAAGGCTTTTTCACCTTCAGCGATTTTTAACACTACAGCACACATCAATAGCGCGGTCGTCAAGTTGTCGGCAATAGGGGAAATAAAAAAGGCGAGGAAGCCGGTGATCCAGAATAATTGGCGATAGCTGAAACCTTTTTTAATCATCCAGCCGCGTAACGCATTAAATAAACCGCGTTCATCCATGGCGTTGATATAAGTCATCGCCACCAACAGGAATAACATCAATTCCGCAAATTCCAGCAATGTGTGGCGGAAGGCCTGTTCGGCGAGCACGGATTGCTCGTGCTGCGTGTAAATCCAGCCAATAATAACCCAGATAATTCCCGCCGCCGCCAATACCGGTTTGGATTTCCGCAAGTGTAATTTTTCCTCCAGCATCACAAACGCGTAAGCAATAATGAACAAGCCCACGCAAAACCAGCCAGCAGTAGTGTTGGTTAAATTAATTGCCTCACCAGGGCTGGCGGCCAATGCAGCGAAGGGAAACAATAGAAATGCGAATAGGAACAAAAGCGATGTTTTGAACATGGATACCCCTGTGTTCTCCAAATTATTTGTAGCTACATGAACGGGTGATTGTGGAGTGCGGAAACGAAAAAGGCAGCTATTACTGGCTGCCTTTTCGATTTTTTACCCTTTGAGCGGCTTGTACTTCATGCGCTGTGGTTGGGCATTTTGACCTTTACGTTTGATCAGGTCTTCGTGGTATTCGGTGTAGTTGCCTTCAAAGAAAACAATGTCCGAATCGCCTTCATATGCAAGGATATGGGTCGCAATGCGGTCGAGGAACCAGCGATCATGCGAAATAACCAGTGCGCAGCCGGGGAAGGCGAGAATTGCATCCTCAAGGGCGCGCAGGGTTTCCACATCCAAATCGTTTGATGGTTCGTCGAGTAACAATACGTTAGCGCCTTGCTTCAGGGTGTTGGCCAAATGCAAACGGCCGCGCTCACCACCGGAGAGTTCGCCCACACGTTTTTGCTGGTCGGAGCCTTTGAAGTTAAAGCGGCCGATATAGGAGCGCGAGGAAACTTCATAGTTGCCGATTTTTAAAATATCGGCACCGTCAGATACGGCCTCCCACACGGTTTTATTGTTCTCAAGGTTATCGCGGCTTTGGTCAACGAATGCAACCTTGACTGTATCCCCGATAATCACTTCGCCGGAATCAGGTTTCTCAACCCCGGCAATCATACGGAAAAGGGTAGATTTACCGGCGCCGTTACCACCGATAATTCCCACCACTGCGCCTTTTGGCACGGTGAAGCTCAGGTTATCGATTAATAAGCGATCGCCATAACCTTTGGAGACATTATGGAACTCGATAACCTTATCACCCAGGCGGTCACCGGGCGGAATGTAAATCTCGTTGGTTTCGTTGCGGGCCTGGAATTCCTGCGATTGCAATTCATCAAAGCGGGCGAGGCGCGCCTTGCTCTTGGCCTGGCGGCCTTTGGGGTTTTGGCGGACCCATTCCAGTTCCTGTTTCAAGGCTTTTTGGTGAGCGGCTTCAGCGCGTTGTTCCTGCGCAAGGCGGGCTTCTTTTTGCTCCAGCCAACTGGAATAGTTACCCTCATAGGGGATGCCATGGCCCCGGTCCAGTTCCAGGATCCAGCCTGCGGCATTATCCAGGAAGTAACGATCATGGGTAATGGCGACTACTGTACCGGTGAATTTTTGCAGGAATTGCTCCAGCCAAAACACGGATTCAGCATCCAAATGGTTGGTGGGCTCGTCGAGCAATAGCATATCCGGGCGTGAAAGCAACAAGCGGCACAGGGCTACACGACGCTTCTCGCCTCCCGAGAGCTTGGTGACATCGGCATCCCAGGGTGGCAATCGCAATGCATCAGCCGCAACTTCCAGGGTATGGTCCAGGTTGTGGGCATCCCAAGCCTGGATAATATCTTCACACAGGGCCTGCTTACGGGCGAGGTCGTCGAAGTCTGCATCCGGCTCGGCATAAGCGGCATAAATACGGTTCAGTTCGGCCAGCGCATCCACTGCTTCGCGCACACCGTCTTCCACATTGCCGCGTACGTCTTTGGTGGGATCGAGTTGTGGTTCTTGCGGCAGGTAGCCCACTTTAATGCCGGGCATGGGGCGTGCTTCGCCATTAAAGTCCTGGTCCACGCCCGCCATGATTTTAAGCAGGGTTGATTTACCGGAGCCGTTCAAGCCCAGCACACCGATCTTGGCGCCGGGGAAAAAGGATAGTGAAATATCTTTTAGGATCTCGCGCTTGGGCGGCACAATTTTGCCCAAGCGATGCATGGTATAAACGTACTGAGCCATGGGGCTTAACCTCGCGGTGTGGCGATTGGGGCGAACATAAAATCGCCAATGACAGGAATAAATTTGCGGGCGTACTATAAAGAAAGCTGTTGGTGAGCGAAAGTATTAGCCGGAGAAACCCTGCAATCTCCCGGGATAGGGGAACCTGTTTTGACCCTGTTGCCCTTGCAAATTCACTTGCCGTTTCATAATCCTCCCTTGGCAGATCCTATTTGCCTGGAATGTCATTGAAAGCCTCAAAAAGCGATAAGAAATGCTCGAAATTCCTATTAATGAGGCGTTATATTAATCGCCCACCAATACCGCCGAATTTGCGCTCCATTTATAAAAATCCCGTGGCAATCCAAACCAACAATGACGCAAACGGTTACGCCTGATGAACGGGCGCAAAGAAATGAATACCAGAAATTAGAGAGAAGTATCAACATGGACAAAGCATCGATCCTGCAGGAACTCGATAAGGGCGTGAAATCCTGGAACCTGTGGCGCAAACGTTGCGCGGTAGGTGAAATTAACCTGGATGGCATTGAACTGACCGGTGTTAACCTGGATGAATATGATCTTTCCAAAGTGTCGTTGCGCAACGCCAATATTACCCATTGCAGTTTTAAAGGCGCGGATTTAATCCAAACCAATTTGCAATATTCGTTTTTACAAAATAATGATTTCAGCAATGCCAAACTCATCGCCGCTAATCTATGCAATACCGATATGAGCGGCTCCATCTTGTTCATGACCAACATGCTGACAGCCAGCACGCGCAATGCACGTTTGGAAAATATCGATTTTCGCGGGCACGACATCAGCGGGCTAATGCTGCGCGATGTGTCACTGGCGGGCTGTAACCTGGAAGGCCAGCAACTGGCGCGAGTGGATTTGTCCAACTCTGACCTTGAAGGCGCCAATTTACAAGGCGCGGACCTGACTGGCACCCTGTTTAATCACGCTAACCTCACCAATGCCGATTTACGCGGTGCGATCCTGAGCGGAGCCTTATTTAAAGGTGCAAACCTCAGCGGCGTGGACTTAAGTAATCTGGATCTCTCCAAAACCGATTTCACCGGCGCAAATTTATCCCACTGCGATTTGCGTTCGGCTAACCTCAGCAAGTCAAAACTGACGGGGGCCAACCTCACCGGTGCCAAACTTTGGAAATTAACTACCGCCGGCTGGGCCATTTCCAGCGTTGAATGTAGTTATGCTTTTTGGGATAAAGCCGGGAAAGAAAAAACACTTTATCGCGCCCATGAGTTTGAACGTATTTTTGCCGAAGCCATTACCATTGAATTGCGTTATCCCTATCGCCTTGCGGACCACGAATTGGCAACCCTGCCGATTTTTATCGAGCATCTTGCCGCGGTACATTGGGGAACGATCATTCGGTTGAAATCGATTAGCGATGTAGCGGGCGGCGCGTTGGTGAAGTTTGTTGTGGAGGAGGTAGGGGTACATAATCCCAGCGAGTTAAAAGTGCTGTTGCAATCCGAGGCAGAGCGAATCCAGTTGGCACAATTAATGTTGCGTACCAACACCCAATTGCACACGCAATTGAAAGAAAAAATCGGTGCAATCCGCGAAGAGTTTTGGCCGCGTTTGCTGGAGTTAGCTGCGGATCACGAAAAAGAGCAGGTGCGCAACCTCACTATTTTGTTTATGGATCTAAAAGGTTTTTCCAAGTGGTCGGAGGACGAATTATCAGAAAAACTTTCGTTATTTCGCGGTTTGGTAAAACCTATATTAAAAAAATTTTCCGCCGGCCATCCGAATATGGAAGGTGATTCATTGCGCGTTACCTTTAAAAACGCCACCGCGGGCGTATCCTGCGCGTGCATGATTCGCAATGTATTGCGCGCCGCCGGATTTGAATTGCGCATCGGCATGGAGTTAGGGGAAGTGGCGGTGGTTCATAATGAAGTAACCGATATTCCCGATCTGGAAGGTGTTGCAGTCAGCATGGCGGCGCGCATGGAGGCAGCGGCGGAAGCCGGGGAGGTATTGGTGAGCCACAAGGTGCGCCACTATGCACAGCGTAGCGATTTATTCCAATTTACCCCACGCCGTGTGCCCCTGAAAAAAGCCATTGGCAATATCGAACAGGGTGATTTTATTGAATGCTTTGCTGTGGAAGCCTCCAGGAATTTGCAGGAAGCTTTTGCCTGATTTCCGAAAGTATGCTCTGAAACTTAACGCAGTTGCTGGCCAGCGCTGCGTTACAACCATCCCGATTTTTTGAAGCGGTAATACAGGTAGGAACACACAACCGCAATCACACCGATTGAAACCGGATAGCCATATTTCCATTCCAGTTCCGGCATGTGCTCAAAATTCATTCCCCAAATGCCTACAAACGCAGTTGCCACAGCGAAGATAGCCGCCCAGGCCGCCAATCGTTTATTGACTTCACTTTCATCGATGCTTACCACGGATAAATTCACTTGTATGGCCGTGCTGATGGTGTCGCGAATGGAATCAATGGTGGCGTTGATTCGGTAAAGGTGATCATGCACATCGCGGAAATAATCCTTGGTATTGGCAACAATAGGAGGCACACGACCGCCATCCAATTTTCCGACAGCTTCCATTAATGGACCAACGGCATGCTTCAAGGTGGTAACTTTGCGTTTTAATTCGTATAAGCGCTCGATATTGGCACGTTGTGAACCTTTGGTAAAAATTTGATCTTCAATAATTTCCAATTCAGTTTCAAGGGCAACCAGCACCGGGAAATAACGGTCCACAACGGCATCCATCAATGCATAAAATACAAAAGCGGGGCCTTGCTTTAAATGGTGCGGTTCTCGTTCGCAGCGGGCGCGCACCCCAAGGAAATCGGCGCGGGTGCGGTTACGAATGGAGAGCACATAATTTTCTCCTACAAATACATCCACTTCGCCGATATTGATTTCCCCATCGATCATTTCCACGGTATGCATTACCGCAAATAATGAATCCCCATATTCTTCGATTTTCGGGCGCTGGTGGCCGGTTTGTGCATCCTCCACCGCCAATTCGTGTAAATTGAACTCATGCTGCATTTGGGAGAGTTCTTCAAGGTTGGAATCCTTTAGGGCAACCCACACAAAGCAGCCATCAATTTTCAGGTATTCGCTAATATCCTCCGCGGGAATACTGCACAGTTTTTTTCCTTCCTGGTAAGCGACACAATTGATGAGCATGTAAAAATCCCCGCGTGGGTTATAGTGTTTGTTACAGGAGCGGACGGCATCATCTGGAGCGTTTTATCTAGCTTAGCCTTTGCCAGCCGTTTCGTCTGTAACTACATAGCAGAAGCGGATTAATTTTGATGAGCCACAGCAAAACCAAAACCAGTTTTTATCGCCGGATTTATGTTGCCTGGTTAATTACGCGGGGAATTAATACCGTGCCTAAAATCGTGACGGCCACGGGTATGCCGCGCAGAACCGCGCAAGACACCCTTGCTGCTATCCACGAGTTAGCCATCGAACTGGGGAACAATAACGGCGCTTTCGAAGTGCTTGATTGGGGGGCGGTGGACCAGGGCTGGGTTAATGCCCATATAGATCAGCTAAAGCAAGTGTTGGAATATCCCTGATAATAAAAAAACAGGAGAGACCAATGCCGTGAATTCGGCTATTACCCCACTAAAGAAAAATAAATCCTGTGCAATTTCAATTCTGAATTTAATAAAAAGCCCCGCCAGTTTTCACGGGCAGGGCTTTTTTGAGCGCGGCTAAAACAATTACTTATTGGCGGCCGCTTTCTTTTCTTTCTCTTTCGCAATCACTGCTTCAGCTACGTTTGCAGGACATGGGGAGTAATGTGCGAATTCCATAGAGAACTGGCCACGACCGGAGGTCATGGTACGCAGGGTACTGATGTATCCGAACATTTCTGACAGCGGAACTTCAGCCTTGATGCGCACGCCGGTTACGCCAGCTTCCTGGCCATTGATCATGCCGCGGCGACGGTTCAAGTCGCCGATTACGTCACCCACGTGATCTTCCGGGGTGAACACGTCCACTTTCATGATTGGTTCAAGCAGTTGTGGACCAGCTTTTGGCATGGATTGGCGGAATGCGCCTTTCGCAGCGATTTCAAACGCGATTGCAGAGGAGTCAACTGCGTGGAACGCACCGTCGAATAATTCAATTTCAACATCCAATACCGGGAAGCCAGCCAATGGGCCGGTTGCCATCATGGATGCGAAACCTTTTTCAATTGCCGGATAGAATTCTTTCGGAACGCTACCGCCTACCACAGTGGTAAGGAACTTGAAGCCCGTGTTTGCCGCGCCTGGACGAATACGGTAATCGATCTTACCGTATTGACCGGAACCACCGGATTGCTTCTTGTGGGTGTAGCTGTCTTCAATTTCGCGGGTAATGGTTTCGCGGTAGGCTACTTGTGGTTGGCCAACATTCAGCTCAACACCGTAGGTGCGCTTCATGATGTCCACCTTGATATCCAGGTGCAATTCACCCATCCCTTTCAGGATGGTCTCACCAGAATCCTGGTCGGTCTCAACACGGAAGGTTGGGTCTTCCGATACCAGTTTGCCGATAGCGGTTGCCATCTTCTCGATCATGCTCTTGTCTTTCGGAGTTACAGCAATGGAAATTACTGGCTCAGGGAAGATCATGGGTTCAAGGGTACATGGGTATTTCGGATCACACAGGGTATGACCGGTTTGCACGTTCTTCATACCTACGATGGCGATAATGTCACCGGCTTGGGCAGTTGTCAGGTCGGTACGGTCATTTGCCTGCATTTCCACCATACGGCCGACACGTTCGGTTTTACCGGTATAGGAGTTAAGGATGGTGTCGCCTTTGTTCAATACACCCGAATAAATGCGAACGAATGTCAGGGCGCCGAAACGGTCATCCATAATTTTAAATGCCAATGCACGGAAAGGCTCATCGGCAGAAACGATAGCGTATTGGCCGTTCTCGTTACCTTCTTCGTCAGTCAAAGGTTGTGGGTTCACTTCGGTCGGGTTTGGCAGGTAATCCACTACCGCATCCAACAACAGTTGCATGCCTTTGTTTTTAAAGGCAGAGCCACAGAAAGTCGGGAAGAACGCCAATTCGCGCGTACCTTTACGGATGCAGCGCTTGATATCTTCGACAGAAGGTTGTTCGCCTTCCATGTAAGCCATCATCAGCTCGTCATCCATTTCTACCGCATTTTCAACCATTTGGTCACGGTACATTTCAACATCGTCAACCATATCAGCCGGGATATCGACGATTTTGTAGTTTTCCGGTTGGCCAGAGTCGTCCCATACGTAGGCTTGGCGATTCAGCAGGTCTACCACACCTACGAAAGTGTCTTCGCGGCCGATCGGCAGGGTCATGATCAGTGGTTTCGCGCCCAATACTTTTTTCACCTGGTCGGTAACGCGCAGGAAGTCAGCGCCGATACGGTCCAGCTTGTTTACGAAGATCAAACGGGCAACTTTGGAGTCGTTCGCATAGCGCCAGTTGGTTTCGGATTGCGGTTCTACGCCGCCGGAACCACAGAATACGCCGATGCCGCCGTCCAATACTTTCAACGAACGATACACTTCCACGGTGAAGTCAACGTGTCCGGGAGTATCGATAACGTTGAAGCGGTGGCCTTTCCAGAAACAGCTTACCGCTGCGGACTGGATGGTGATGCCGCGCTCGGCTTCTTGCACCATGAAGTCGGTAGTGGATTCACCTTCGTGTACTTCACCGATTTTGTGGATACGGCCAGTGAGTTTAAGGATACGCTCAGTGGTAGTGGTTTTACCGGCGTCCACGTGGGCGAAGATACCGATGTTTCTGTAAAGGGATAAGTCAGCCATAGGACTCTCTTAATGTGTTAATGCAAGGTTAGAAAAAGCCGGGGGTTAGAAAATAGCGGCGTAATATACAGGAAGTTATATAAAAATGCCTCAAGAAAAGCAGGCCGCAGGCATTGTTTTCCGGTTTGGGTCAGATTTTGGAAAGAGTTATTCCTTATTACTGTTGCGTTACTGGCGACCTTGGTTAGATCCGCGCCTTTTGGCATTTAAAAATAGCTGTCCCGGGATATTGCCTTTTGTAATTAGGGTATATACATTTTATGATGATTTTGTGATCTATTCATATAACCGTTTGGTATTTGTGTCACAAAAACCTATACCTATTAAAAACAAGGGCTCCTGCAATGATTTTCAGAATATTCGCTCTACTGACGATAGCGTTCCTGGCTGCCTGTGGTGGTGGTGGAGGTGGTGGATCGGGCAATAGCGGTGGCAATAACAGCAGTAACAATGTCGTAAGCAGCACTAATAACACCAGTAGCGTCGCAAGCAGCACCAATGTCATCAGTAGCACAGCCAGCAGTAGTGCTAACAATTCCAGTAGCATCGCAAATACCAGTGCCAGCAGTATTCTCGGTAGTACGGCCAATACCAGCAGTGCCGGCAGTAGTGCCCAAGCTAATCACCAGATCGCCTTAATTGCAGCTCCCGTATCCGGCGGTACGGTAAATGGTGCCGGTGAATATGCGGCGGGGTCAGATGTGGAAGTGACTGCGATACCCGCTGAGAACTTCCTGTTCGTCAATTGGAAGGAGTCCGGTGTAGTGGTGTCAACTAGTGCTACCTACACCTTCAAGGCCGAAGCCAATCGTTCCCTCGTGGCCAACTTTGTTATGGAGGGACCGGGCCAGGAAGAAGGTTGGTCCCATTCGTTTGATGCGACCGGGGAATCAGGTGGTACCAGTGCCCGGGAGGTCGCCATGGATGCAGCCGGCAATATCTATTTAGCTGGTGTTACCTCCGCCGATTTGGATGGCACTTATGGGGAATCGGAACGCCATTATTATGTAGCGAAATATACGGCCCTCGGGATACCGCTTTATCTTAAGCAATTCCCGGCGCTGGCTCCGACTACTGTGACCAATACTACAGTGACCAATATTGAAGGGCTTGCAACTGATGGTGATGGGAACCTGTATCTGTTGAGGATGGCAGTTAACTCAGGGCCTGTGGAACAGCAAATTCCGATCGTGCATAAGTTCAGTCCCGAAGGGGAAGAACTCGAACACTTTTCACTGGCGGTCTGCCCGACTGCTGACCTTTTCAATGATGGTTCCACTACGGTTGTATTCGCGGTTGACCTTGCCATAGATGCGCAAGGAAACCTGTTTGTGGCTGGTGATTGCTGGTTAAAGGATGGCAATGGCCGCCACTACTTCCTGGCGAAATATGATTCGCTGGGCCAGCGATTGTTTTTTAATCACTACACCAGCGACCTGGAGAATGTCCAGGCGGTCAGCCTAACCCTCGACGCAGATGGCAATGCGTATGTGGCAGGCATCACCTATGGTGGACTGGATAACAATACTTATATCGGGGGTTACCTGTCAGCTGGCGATGGTACCGGTGGCACTTATTTTCGCGATGGTTTTGTAGCGAAATTCGACAATCAGGGTACCAAGCTATATACGCGGCAGTTTGGTAGTGGCGGTTCCCAAATGAATCCGACAGATGTCGCTGTTGACGAAGCAGGCGATATTTCCGTTGTTGGCGGCATCGTTGGTTCCATCGCTGACCAGGTCCGTTCTGGTAGTTACCAGGATTTCTTGTTAGTCCATTACGACGATCAGGGGAAATTGCAGTACGCCAGGCAGTTTGGGATACCCAACGGCGGCGGGAGTGCAATGACTGTTGCCAGGGCGGTAGATACAGATCCTGAGGGCAATATCTATATTGTGGGCGATACTAGCGACGGCGTGATGGATATACCGGGCGTAGGGGAGTACGACTCTTTCCTCGTCAAATACCAACCTGAAGGTGATATGGAAGGTATTAAGGTTGTGGGAATACCAGGTGGGGTAGTGTTCGGTGGTGATCTTGAAGTGGATGCGGCGGGCAATGTTTTCACCGCATTTGAGTCCGTTGACTCCGATAGCCAAAACAGCGTGGTAGTGAAGAAGGAAGTTGGCCCCTGGACTTTGTCCACTAACCCGGACCCAGGGGGTGAGGAACCGGACCCGGTACTCGATTGGAAGGATAATTGGCTGTTTGTGCAATCGGACAAAGCAGTCCAGTACCGCTTGGCGAAAGTGCGTGAAGATAGTGCGAATTCACACTTTATTTTCCGTATCCAATATCGTGTGAATTCCTCGGATCCTATCTACACGCCTGCCAGTAATGGCTACCATCTCTATCGCCTTACCGATAGCGAAGCTGAATATCGTGTAGATTTCCCGGCTTCATTTACAGGTTTAAATACGATTTATGAATTGCCGGATGAGATTGCATTGTTTGTGGATGGTACCAACGTTTCCTGGGATTCCGTTACCAACGAACTCGTGTATCACGACCCGGCTTACAGGCCCAGTGGATACACCAGTTGTGTCGACGATAATTCAAGTACCAGCCGTTGCGAAGAAACCTATGGTTGGGTAAATGATACAGAGGTTATTAACTATATTGCGGAGTAGATTGAAGGAATATTTTTTTCCCAATAAAAACGGCGCATTAGCGCCGTTTTTATTTGGACAATCTATTTACTCACTGATCGACTTCTGAATATTGCGGGGGAGGCGCGCCGGCCTCCGTTGTCGAATCACCTAGGGAGCTTCTGAAACTTAATCGATATAATTTTCAATGCTCGGGCATGAACAAACCAAATTGCGATCACCATACACGTTATCGATGCGGTTCACACTTGGCCAAACCTTGTGGTTTTTCAACCAGGCTGCCGGGCGGCCGGCAACTTCCCTTGAATAGGCACGGGCCCAGTTTTCTTCCAGCACATCATCTTGCGTATGCGGTGCGTTGTGTAAAGCACTTGCTTCCACGCTAATTTCACCATTAATAACCTGGTCAATTTCCTTGCGAATGATCAGCATGGCTTCAATGAACTTATCCAGTTCGACTTTGGATTCGGATTCGGTGGGTTCGATCATTAAAGTTCCTGCGACCGGGAACGACATGGTTGGTGCATGGAAGCCGAAATCCATCAAGCGCTTTGCAATATCTTCTTCACTGATGCCGCTGGCTTCCTTTAACGGACGCAAATCCAGTAAACATTCATGCGCAACAAAACCATTGCTGCCTTTATATAGGATCGGATAGGCCGCTTCGAGTTTTTTCGCCACGTAGTTTGCATTCAGCATCGCGTATTCAGTAGCCTGGCGCATACCGGCGGCCCCCATCATTTTGATATACATCCAACTGATCGGGAGAATACTTGCAGAACCCCAGGGCGCTGCCGAAATCGTACCGTTATCAACCTCGGTACCGGGAACTGCCTGTACCGGATGCGCAGCAAGGAAAGGTTCCAAATGTTTGCCGACACCGATCGGGCCCATGCCGGGGCCGCCACCGCCGTGCGGAATACAAAAGGTTTTGTGCAAATTGAGGTGGGATACATCGCCGCCGAATTTGCCCGGCGCGGCAACACCAACGAGCGCATTCATGTTGGCGCCATCGATATACACCTGGCCGCCGATCGCGTGGATCATGTCACACAGTTCGGTAATACCTTCTTCAAACACTCCGTGTGTAGATGGGTAAGTACACATAATGCACGCGATTTGATTACCGTAAGTGGCAATTTTTTCGCGTAGGTCATTCAGATCGACATTGCCTTTATTGTCGCAAGCCACAACCACCACTTTATAACTCACCATCTGGGCGGAGGCAGGGTTTGTGCCATGGGCGGAAGCCGGGATCAAACAAATATCGCGCTGTGTTTCGCCTTTACTTTCAAAATATTTCTTGATGGCAACGAGGCCGGCGTATTCACCTTGTGAACCGGCGTTAGGTTGCAAGCTGATCGCATCGTAACCGGTGCAGGCTTTGAGCATCTCTTGCAATTCTTCAAATAATTCCTGGTAACCTTGCGCCTGGTCGATGGGTGCAAACGGATGTAACTTGCCGAATTCCGGCCAGGTGACGGGAATCATTTCCGCAGTTGCATTTAATTTCATCGTGCAGGAGCCGAGGGGAATCATAGCGTTGTTGAGGGCGATATCCCTGGATTCCAGGCGCTTTAAATAGCGCAACATTTCGGTTTCGCTGTGATAGGAATTGAATATCGGGTGGGTCAATACCGCATCGCTACGTAGCAAGTCGGCGGGGATTGCATTGTTGGCGGTGATATTTTTTCCATCACGGATTTGTGCATCCAGTGATGAAAGCTCAATCCCCGTCACGCCAAATACCGCGAGTAAATGTTCCAGGTCGGTTGCACTCGTGGTTTCATTCAGGCTGATGCCGAGTGAGTCATTACCCACCAGGCGCAGGTTGATTTCCGCATTCAATGCGGTCTGGTAAATTGCTTTTTGGTTGTCGCCGACGTTGACTGTAAGCGTGTCAAAGAAATTGGTGTTGCTGATGGCGAAACCCTTGGACTTTAACGCGGCGGCTGCAATAGCGGTCATGCGATGAATGCGGTTGGCGATACGCTTCAAGCCTTCCGGACCGTGATAGATCGCATAAAAAACGCTCATTACCGCGAGCAATACTTGCGAAGTACAGATGTTGGAGTTGGCTTTTTCGCGACGGATATGCTGCTCGCGGGTCTGCATAGCCATACGCAATGCCTGTTTACCGCGCGCGTCAATTGACACACCGATAATACGACCCGGAGCAGAGCGTTTGTAGGCATCGCGAAACGCGAAGAAACCGGCGTGCGGGCCGCCAAACCCCATGGGCACACCGAAACGTTGGTTGGTTCCCACGACAACATCGGCGCCCATTGATCCCGGGGATTTCAATAACATCAATGCCATTAAATCCGAGGCAACGGTGACCAGAACATTATTGTTATGGGCGGTTTCAATAACATCAGCCAGGTCGCGAACCTGGCCGCTGGAGCCCGGGTAAGAGAGCAGGGCGCCAAAGTAATCGCCCATGGCCAATTGTTCAAGGGGAGCAACAATAACTTCAAAACCAAAGTGTTCGGCGCGGGTCTTTACCACAGCGATGGTTTGCGGGTGGGTATCGGCATCTACAAAAAAGACGTCGGATTTGCTCTTTTTATTCTGGCGTTTGCACATTGCCATGGCTTCAGCGGCTGCCGTGCCCTCATCCAGCATAGAGGCGTTTGCCATTTCCATACCGGTCAGGTCGATAATCATTTGCTGGTAATTCAGCAACGCTTCCAAACGCCCCTGGGCAATTTCGGGTTGGTATGGTGTGTAAGCGGTATACCAACCGGGGTTTTCCAATACGTTGCGCAATACCACGTTAGGCACATGGGTATCGTGATAACCCATACCGATATAGTTTTTGAAAATCTTATTTTTGCTGGCAATGGCTTTGAGCTGGGCCAGTGCGTCGGCCTCGGTTACGGCATTGCCCAGATTCAATTCACCTTTGAGGCGAATCGCTTCCGGTACGGTTTTATCGATCAGTTCCTTAACTGAGCTAACGCCCAGGGTTGCCAGCATTGTGGCAGTTTGTGGGGCGCTCGGGCCGATGTGACGCTGAACAAACTCGTCGCTATAAGCCAAAGAAGATAGGGAAGCTGAGCGAAAATCAACTGACATAGAAGCTCTCTATAGATTGGAAAATAATCAAAAAAGGCGGGAGACAGCAGGGCGCGAAGCACCTGTTTAAAAAGGCGGCAATGGTACCAATTCGTGGCTTTCCGGGCAATCAAACCGACGCCGTTCACATTTTAAGGCTGGTTATTCTGCGGGATTCCAGCTACAAAGGCCGCAGTTTGATCAACGAATGGGGCGGGTAATGGTATATACGGATGCGATTTTGCCAGGTTTATGCCTGTTTTTTGTTAATGGTGCCGGTCCCGCTTGGACAAGAAAGGTAACGGCGTCATCCCAGGCCTGATATGATTCGGCAGCACAGGGCCCGCTCCGGGCTGGAGCCTTACGACAATAAGTATTTCACTGACCTGAATTTATGTACCACGAATTTTTTGGTTTAAAAGAGCCTGCTTTTTCCATCGCCGTAAATCCGCGCTATCTCTTTATGAGCGACCAGCATAGAGAGGCGTTGGCGCATCTGCTCTATGGGATTCAAAACGGTGGTTTTGTGATGCTCACCGGAGAGGTGGGAACGGGCAAAACCACCATTATCCGGTGCTTGCTGGAGCAATTGCCGGTTAATACCGATATCGCCATTATCCTCAACCCCATGGCCAGCGCGCCTGAATTACTTTCCACGATATGCGATGAGTTGGGGGTGGGGTATATCGCTGATGAATTGACCGTCAAAGTGCTAACCGATGCCTTAAACCAGTTTTTGCTCGACAACCATCGCAAAGGTCGCAAGACGGTGTTATTGATTGATGAGGCCCAGTTACTCAAAGTACCGGTGCTCGAACAAATTCGCTTGCTGACCAATTTGGAAACTACCACTGAAAAATTATTGCAAATTATGCTGGTGGGCCAACCGGAATTAAAGAAACTGTTGGCGCGTCCGGCACTGCGTCAATTATCGCAACGTATTACGGCCCGGTTTCACCTTGAAGCATTAAGCCTCGTCGAAACCAAAGCCTATATTTACCACCGCCTGAAGGTGGCAGGTATGCCGGAACACCAAATGCCATTCAGCGATTCGATCATTAAGAAAATCCATGAATTTAGCGGCGGCATTCCGCGATTGATTAACGTGATTTGTGAACGTTTGCTGTTAGGTGCCTATGCGCAAAACCGGCACCAGGTGGACAAACAGATATTTGCGGCAGCGGTGAAAGAAGTTGTTGGTACAGCAACCCAACAGGAAGAAAAGGAAGCCGCAGCGACACGTACCTCCTGGCACGCTGTGTTCGTGGGGGTGGTAGTGGTAATGATGCTGGCCATTTGGTTTTTAGTGCCGGACCATCCACCGGCAGATACCGGCAATGTCGCGGTAAAACCGGGCGTCGATACTGAAGTAATTGCATCGGGTTCAGTGATTGATGCCCGTCGTTTCATTTCCAGCGCAACTGCGGTGTCGTCATCCGCATCCATCGCTCCGGTCGTGCAAAGCCCACTTGTCAGTGTGGCAACGCGCGATCACGTGGCGGCACAATTAGCTTTATTTAAGTTCGTAGGTTTGAATGCGGTTGATAAAAAAAATCCCTGTGTTTCACTCAATAAATCAACCTATGAATGTGCCAAAACCGAACTGAATTCCTGGGACGAATTAAAGGAATTGAATCGTCCTGGTGTGATGACCCTTTCCACCGCGGATAAAAAATGGGTTTACGCCTTGCTTATCGGATTAAGTGAGAACCACGCGCTTTTTCTTGTGGACGGCATTGAAAAAGTTATTCCCTGGAGTGAGCTGGTGGTGCAATGGAACGGTGATTTCCTGTATGTCTGGTCGCGGCCTTCGGGGTTTGAAGGAAGTTTGCAATTGGGTGATCGCAGTGAATTGGTAACCTGGATTGCCGAGCAATTCGCCAAACTGGATCAACAACCGGCACCCTTAACGCGGCAATTCTTTACTGACCGTTTACAAAAACGGATCGAATTATTCCAATCCACCAATGGCATTCTTCCGGACGGTGTATTTAATGAGCAAACCTTGCGTCGTTTGAATGAGGCTTTGGGGATGGATAAACCGCTGGCGGAATTAAATGAGCAGAAAATCCAACAACATATCGAGGCAAAAGGGCTGTAGTTTATGTCATTAATATTGGATGCCTTGAATCGCGCTGACCACGAGCGTAAAAACCAGGATACCGTGCCTGGACTAAATACTGTGCATGCCTCACCTGTATTGGTATTGGATGAAAAGCCTGATAACAAACGAGGATTATATTTCGCCATCACGGTTTCCGTCGTTGCATTGGCCGCATGTATTGTTTGGTTTGTTACCAAACCGGGTAAAGAAAATGAAAATAACATTGCGCAACCGGCAGCCGATTCGCAACCAGTGGTTCCATCAAATCACACCACGACGTCCACTGTTGCTATCCAATCGGTAGAATTGGCAAACCCGGGGCAGGTTGATAAGGAGCCGTCTTCCCCGTCAATGCTAAATGAACCAAAAGCAACAGAATCGGTGATAGCCAACAAGCCCACGCCGGTCGTTGAGCAGCTTTATACGGCACCGGAAACCCAATCATCTCCCGCAGATCCAAAAATAAATGAACTTTATGCTGCCGAAGGGCCGTCGGAATCGGAATCCATAGTAGATCCATTTGCTGCCCAAACGGGTTATGCCTCGCCACCCACGCACATCACCGATGTAAGTGCAGGCCGCATTGCACCGGACATAAAACCGACGCGAACCTTTGCCAGTATTACCAACGTTCAGGATTTCAACGAATTACCCTGGAACACCAAACAGCAAATTCCCACAATCAGTTATCAACGCCATAACTTTTTAGCGGGCGGCATCAGTAGCGTAGTGATTAACGGCCAGACTTTAGGTGAGGGAAACATTGCGGCATCGAGTCAACTGATTGTTCAGGAAATATTTGAAGATGGAGTAGTGCTGAAGCGTGGCAACGTGGTTTTTAAATTACGTGCACTCAATGGATGGATTAATATGTAGCTTCTGTGAAACCAAAAAGGGGCGTTTGCCCCTTGGTTTTTAATAATACCGTCAACCTTCCATTTTGGATTGCAGATAGTTTTGGATACCTACCTTATCGATTAACGACAACTGGGTTTCCAGCCAATCCACATGTTCCTCTTCAGATTCCAAAATACTTTTCAGCAGGTCGCGACTGATGAAATCGCGGACACTTTCGCAAATCAGAATTCCATCACGTAAATCAGGAATGGCTTTCAACTCAAGTTTTAAATCACATTCCAGCATTTCCTGGGTATTTTCACCGATATGCAGCTTACCCAGATCCTGCAAGTTCGGTAGCCCCTCCAAAAATAGAATACGCTCGGTTAATTTATCCGCATGTTTCATTTCATCGATGGATTCATGGTACTCATGGTCGGCCAGCTCTTTCAGGCCCCAGTCTTTGTACATACGGGAGTGGAGGAAGTATTGGTTAATCGCTATCAGCTCATTACCCAGGACTTTGTTTAACACGGCGATAACTTGTGGATCACCTTTCATGGCGCTCTCCTTTCAGAAAAAATAAAGGAGAGTCTGGGCCCCGGAACGTGAAGGTGTCAAGGGAAAAGGTATTCTAAGTGTTTGATGGTTAAGGAAAAAATACTAAAAATGACAATGATTTAGTTTTGTGTTTGAGCCTGGTTATCAAGCCAAGGCATAAAACTGGGGTAATCCGTTGACCATTGGCGTTTCGCTTATCGCCCCGTCGAGGATCTCTTTTGTCATTACCGAGCATTTGCCGCATTGGCTCGCAACGCCCAATGCTTTACGCAATTGGCCAAGGGAGCAGGCTCCGTTATCAATAGCTGCTTTAATTTGGCGATCAGTAATACCTTTGCAAAGACATACGTACATAATGGCAAACCTGGATTTGAAGCAATGCACAGCGGTTGGGTAAATTTAATGGGAATGATAATTTGTGTCAATAATGCTTAAGATAAATTCCCGTTTGCCATTTCTTTTTATTCGTTAATATAACCATAAGGCGCCGTTGATGATAAATGTGCCAGCATTTAAGTCATAGCAACGTTTTCGTTTCACTCATATACAAAATCAATGGGACACGCAGAATCGACTGTGTATGATAGCGGCGCACTATTGATAAATATCAGCCAATCAATAACTGGCCGTAAATTGTTCATACAAGTCGAAGGATTTATTGGCCGCAATCAAGTTATCTATTCCAACCGATTAACCCCTCATGTATCAGGAGTATTGTTATGGGTGTATTAGTAGGTAAAAAAGCACCGGATTTTACGGCGGCGGCAGTGCTGGCTAACGGCGAGATTGTCGATGGTTACAACTTCTCTGCTGCGACCAAGGGTAAAAAAGCCGTTGTGTTCTTCTATCCATTGGATTTCACCTTTGTTTGTCCATCCGAGCTGTTGGCGTTTGACCACCGCGTAGAAGAATTTAAAAAGCGCAATGTTGAGGTGATTGGTGTGTCTATCGACTCTCAATTTACTCACAATGCCTGGCGCAATACTCCAGTCAACGAGGGTGGTATTGGTCCAGTTAAATACACACTTGTTGCTGACGTTAAGCATGAAATTGCGAAAGCATATGACGTGGAATCTGCTGATGGCGTAGCCTTCCGCGGTACTTTTATCATTGACGAAGCCGGCGTGGTGCGTTCACAAATCGTTAACGACCTTCCAATCGGCCGTAATATTGATGAAACCATTCGTACCGTTGATGCGTTGATTTTCCACGAGCAACACGGCGAAGTATGCCCGGCAGGCTGGAAAGACGGTGATAAAGGTATGGACGCTTCCCCAGCGGGAGTTGCGAAATACCTGGCAGAGCATGCGGACAAACTCTAGGTTTTACTTTTAGGGATTATCCTTGTAGAAAGCCCGGTTTATCCGGGCTTTTTATTTGCAATGTGAATGGCGGGAAATTCAATGTCTGAGAGCAAAAAGAAAATAGATCTTCATCCCAGTTGGTTAAAGCACCTCATTGGGGAATTTGAACAACCCTATATGAAGCAACTAAGAGCCTTCTTACTGGCTGAAAAACAGCAAGGAAAGGTGATATATCCTCCATCCAAAAATATATTCAATGCTTTTAACAGTACGCCGCTGGACCAGGTCAAAGTGGTAATTTTGGGCCAGGATCCGTATCACGGCCCCAATCAGGCGCATGGTCTTTGCTTTTCGGTACAACCGGGAGTTCCAGCGCCTCCATCTTTACAAAATATGTTCAAGGAATTGAATCGCGACCTTGGTATTCCCATTCCTCCTCACGGATGTCTTCAGTCGTGGGCTGATCAGGGGGTACTACTTCTTAATGCGACCCTGACCGTCGAGCAAGGTAGGGCGGGTTCACACCAGGGCAAAGGCTGGGAAACTTTTACGGACAAGGCTATTCAATTAGTGAATGAGCAATGCCAGGGAGTTGTTTTCCTGCTATGGGGCAGCTATGCGCAGAAAAAATCAGCATTTATTGATTCAAGAACGCATCTCATCCTGAAAGCCCCTCATCCTTCACCGTTATCAGCCCATCGCGGGTTTATCGGCTGCGGCCACTTTTCCAAAGCAAACCAATATCTACAGCAGCTTAAAAAAACGCCAATTGATTGGCAACTTCCTTAACTCTTTGGAAATAAAGGATTTATTGTTTTTTTGACTATAAGCAAAGGGTGATATTAGCCGCCAAATCTTTACACATTATTCCATTTTCAAATAATTGACAGCGCTGTCACATAGTAGTAGTTTTGTGCGCAATCTAAAGAGGCAAGGTGTGAGTCAGGTCTCATGAGAGGCGAGGCGTTTTGTTTATCTGTAAAAAAATGACTTATTTAATTTTGTATTTTAAAAATTGTTCTACAGTAAAAATCAAAAAATAACGGGACAAGCAGAAAGAATTCGCCTTCATCCGAGGGCGAAAATGTTTGAACACCAAGCGATGATGCAAGGTTTCAGGCATGTACGTACCGGAAAATAATTCCTGACGATAATAAAGGAGAGCTCCATGTACAAAACTATAAGCTTCAAGAAAAAACTCCTGGCTACCGCAGTTGCTTCTGCTGCTGCCGCAGCCAGTTTCACTGTTTATGCTCAAGACGATTCAGTTGAAGAGGTAATGGTGACTGGTATTCGTGCGTCAATGGAACGCGCGATGGATGTCAAACGTAATACCCCGGGTGTGGTTGATGCTATTTCTGCCGAAGATATCGGTAAGATGCCTGACGCAAACCTTGCGGAATCCATGCAACGTATCGCGGGTGTTTCTATCACTCGTACCAACGGTGAAGGCGCTCGTGTAACGGTTCGCGGTATTGACCCGGCAATGAACATGGTGACCTTGAATGGTCGTAATATGCCAGCAGTAACCAATGATGGCGGTACAGGTGACCGTGCAAGCCGTGCGTTTGATTTTGCTTCCCTGGCTTCCGAAAGTTTTAATGGTGTTGATGTTTATAAGACCAGTAAAGCGAATATTTCTGGCGGTGGATTAGGCGCCAGTATCAATTTAAAAACCATCCGCCCATTGGATGTTGGTGACACTAAAGCATCGGTCGCTGCCAAGGCAGTACAGGATTCAACTGTCTACAGAAGCGATACTGGCCGTGCATATACTCCTGAAGTGTCAGGCATTTATAGCTGGGCCAACGAAGAAGAGACCTTCGGTGTCGCTATCACTGGCGCTTACCAAGAGCGCGATAACGTTCGCTCCAACGCCTTCGTAAATAACTGGCAAATGCGCACCGCTACTGCGGAAGTGGATGGTAGCGGCACACCAACTGGCCGGGTTCTTCATGGAAGTACCCCAGCAAGTGCCAGTATTACAAACCCGTTAAGTGCAGGCGACCTGTACGCAATTCCGACTGATTTGCGTTATTCCCTGGAAGATAACCATCGCGAACGTACCAATGGTTTGCTGACTATCCAGTTCCGCCCTGTTGAGAGCGTCACAGCGACACTGGATCATTTGTACACTGAATACGATCTTGAAGCTGATCGTTCCCAGCAATCTACCTGGTATAACGAAACTGCAATTAATGCCATGACTTTTGACCAGGGGCAAGAAGTTGCAACACCGGTTATCTATTCTGAAACTTACACAACCAGTGCTGGTAAAGACGTTTCATTTGCACAGCAAAAATATGACAGTAACAGCGTTACTGAATCTACTGCCCTGAATTTGGCATGGAACGTCACCGAGGCGTTTACCTTGGCGTTGGATTATCACGATTCAAAAGCGAGAAACTACACTACTCAAACAGAAACCGGCTTGAACGCAAACGTTGTAACAGGTGAGTATTCTGATTGGAGCGGTGATTTACCTGTGATGGGAATCAGCTTTGATGATTCCCGTGCGGATAAAGGCAATAACAACGGTATCCTCGACGGTGGCGACGTGAGTGCTGCTATGGGTTCGTCTAGCTGGGATAGACAGGAAACCAGTATTGAACAATTAAAGTTAGATGGTGCGTGGGAAATCGGTGACCTTGCATTCTTCAATGACAGCAAGTTGTCATTTGGTTTTGATGATCGTACCGATTCCAACCAGGCGATTGTTAACAACGGTACCAGTCCGCGCATCACCATGGGTAACTGGGGTGGGGTGGATCCTGAAACCTTTGGTCCCGACTGGCCAAGCTATTTTTCACCACGTAATTTTGGCGATGCGTTCCCCAGCTTTGATTCAACTACCAAGAATCAGAACTTCTTGAGTTATGGCCTTGATGGTGACATCAACAAAATTATTCAAAACCTTGAATGGGTTTACGCGAGAGGCTTGAGCGATCCTGCTATTGCTGAGAACTTTAAAGATTTTCCAAATGGCAAAATCCAGCCAAATAGCGTGATTGCCTTGGATCGTACTGTTACTGAAGAAGTAACCGGTTTTTATGTGTCGTTCCAGGGTGGATTCCAAATTGCTGGTCTGGACTCAAACTTGAATGTTGGTTTGCGTCATGAAGACACTGACCTTACTTCTATAGCCGCTGTGAATATTCCTGTAAACCAAAGCTGGGATGGTGATAACGACTGGTCTTTGGTATTTGATTCCACCAAGGCGGCGCAGGTAGTCAGTGTTACCAACAATTATGACAACTTCCTGCCTAATATCGATTTCGATATTGACTTGAATGACTCAGTTAAGCTGCGCGCCTCCTTTAGCGAAACAATTGCGCGTCCAGGTTACGGAAGCCTTTCTGCGGGAACTAACGTAAGCAATCAATACTTGAAGCAAGCGACGCGCGGTAACCCATTGCTGACTCCTTTGGAATCTCAAAATTTCGATGTGTCAGTTGAATGGTATTACGATGATGCGAGCTATATCACTGCGGCTCTGTTCCAGAAGAAAGTATCTGACTTCATAGGAACAACGGTTGCGGATGAGACTGTATTCGGTTTGCTTGATTCCCGTACTGGCCCTCGTTTCGATGCTGCTATCGCTGCAATCAATTCACGTCGTGCTGCGAACGAAAACAATCGAGATGGCACTTTGTGGGATCCAACTAAAGAAGCGCATCAACATGACATGATGTTGATTATGACTGGCCAGGATCCTGCTGTTGAATCCACATCGGTATTAGGTGCAAGTCCTGATCCGGTTCAAATATGGGATGTATCCTTACCGTCCAACTTCCGTGATGACACCATTAATGGATTGGAATTATCTGCTCAACACTGGTTTGGTGAGTCAGGTTTCGGTGTTCAGGCAAACTACACTTTGGTGGAGTCAGATTTAGAGGTTGACAACACCAGCCAGGAAGAACAGTTTGCAATGTTAGGCGTGAGTGATACAGCAAACATTTCTGCATTCTATGATCGTGATGGTTTGCAGGCTCGTATCGCCTACAACTGGCGTGATGAATACCTCTCCAGCTTGACTCAGGGTGGTAACAATGCACCTGGTTATGTTGAAGAGTATTCTCAAATTGATGTGTCTGTAAGTTATGATATCAACGAGAATGTTACTGTATCCGCAGAAGGACTTAACATAACGGGTGAGGATTCACGCGTTCACGGTCGCTCAGATCGTCAAATGTTTAGTCTTGAAGATTTGGGTGCTCGTTACCAAGTGGGCGTTCGTTATACTTTTTAATCAAAGTTAAACGTTTCCCCCAAATAAAAAAAGCCGCTGATCTCCAGCGGCTTTTTTATACTAAAAATTCAATTTTCTCTACTAGCTTATTTCACAATCTCATTAATGCTCGTCAATTCTTCAGCGCTAAAATTCAAGTTGTCCAGCGCGGCAACAGAGTCATCGATTTGCGCCGGGCGGCTGGCGCCAATCAGGCATGTGGTAACTGCATCATTATTAAGTGTCCATGCTATCGCCATTTGCGCCAGGGATTGGCCACGCGCTTCTGCGATTGCATTGAGAGCCTGCACTTTTTCGATTTTTTCCGGCGTTATATCTTTATTATTCAGATAAATTAATTCGGGTCGTGCTGCGCGGGAGCCAGCAGGAATGCCGTTAAGATATTTATTGGTCAACACTCCTTGCGCCAGCGGCGAAAATACAATCGAGCCAACGCCTTCTTTCTTTAGTACATCAGTCAGGCCGTTTTCAATCCAGCGATCAAACAGGTTGTAACGTGGCTGATGGATAAGGAGCGGAGTGCCTAATTCTCGCAAAATTTTTACAGCTTCTTTGGTTTGTGCCGGCTGGTAATTAGAAATGCCAACGTAAAGTGCACGACCGGAACGTACAATAAAATCCAATGCTTGCATGGTCTCTTCAAGCGGTGTTTCCATGTCCATGCAGTGGTGATAGAAAATATCAAAGTATTCCAGCCCTGTGCGCTTCAGGCTTTGGTCGCAGCTACTGATTAAATATTTACGTGAGCCACCAACACCGTAAGGGCCTGGCCACATGTCGTAGCCTGCTTTGCTGGAAATAATTAATTCATCGCGATAACGCACAAAATCTTGTTCGAAAATATTGCCAAAAGTTTGTTCGGCCGAACCGTAGTTAGGCCCGTAATTATTGGCCAGGTCAAAATGGGTAATCCCCAAGTCAAAAGCACGGCGTAGCATGGCACGGGCGTTTGATTGCGAATCAACAGCGCCGAAATTCTGCCACAGTCCGAGCGACAAACGCGATAAATGCAGTCCGCTTTTACCGCAACGTTGATATTTCATGGATGTGTAGCGTTCGGGATTGGCAATGTAAAGCGGGTTGGGTTCGTGAGTAATCATCATTGATCCTAATGCCGTGGGGTAGTGGTCGCAAACCTGACTTTTGCAGAGGTAGAGCAAGAGCGGTGCATTCTTGTGGGGGGGCATTTTAACTGAAAGGCGGTAACTGCCAACGCTGTTGAGTGTAAAGATGAGTAGCCCTGCCGGGCAGGGCTACCCAATAAGAAATACTAGTGTTTGCCTCGGTGTTTTTCTTTGCCTTTTGCCTGATGCTTTTTCTTATCGTGCTGATGATGTTCATGGTCATCATAAGTGTCATATTCGGCAGAGCGGATAAAGTAGACTGGCCGACCGCAGGCATTATATTTGTGACAATGTTTGTCCCAATGTTTTGCATGGCCAGGTGGAACGTGTAAATAAACCGGGCGATATCTAGCGTATTTTGAATCTTTAACAATTATCGTCGGTTGGGGGTAATACAATTCGGGACGCGAATCATTGCCTAATTCCACACGGCCGTAAACACCCGGCGCGATTTCCTTTTCCAGGATGACACTGATTCCCAAATCATCGGCATTACTGTATGGGGCTAAACCCAACGGGATAACCATCAGTAGGTATTTGAAGTATTTTTTCATGGTAAACCTCGCTTTGATTGTTGTACTCACCGTGGCTAATATAGCCCTTGCCAACTGAACCTGGGCTTTATACCCAGTTTAGTGAATGTTTAATCAATAGAAGTCCCCATATCACCAAAATGCAAACATTGCCCGCTAAAAACGCCCAAAGTCTGTGCGCGACATTGTTATAGGTGAGGTGAATCCAGCTGTGAACCAGCCGTGCTAGTACAAACCCCCATGCGAAGCTAACCATGGTTGGTGATTCGACATCCATTGCAATAGCAATAGTGCCGGCGACATAAAACAATACCGGGACCTCAAATAAATTGCTGTAATTCCTCGTTGCCTGGGTTATATCGGCTGGCATTTCGCCGGTATTCAACCGAAATTGGCTAATCCTGACTTGGCCGGATTTAAGCGCTTTAATACGTAGGAATAACAATCGAAAGGCAACTGCGAATGTGAGTAGCACCATGGCAAACATTGCGTAGAGCATGGACTTTCTCCTGTGTTGAGGTTTTTTAATAATGCACTATAACCTGAATCCCGGTTGGCGATTCAAGTGCTCGTCTGTGGGACATTCGTTGCTCGAGGGCCTATAATGACGGCCTTTTCGGATGGGCAGATGCTGTCCGGATTTGATAGCCAATCGATTACCATAGGATAACTTCATGATTATCAAGCCAAAAGTTCGCGGTTTTATTTGTACCAACGCGCATCCACAGGGTTGTGCTGCCAACGTCCAGGAGCAAATCGCTTTTACCCAGGCCAAAGGTCCCATTGCCGGCGCTCCCAAGAAGGTACTGGTGCTGGGTTGTTCGACCGGTTTTGGCCTGGCTTCACGTATTACTGCGGCTTTTGGTGGCGGTGCGGACACTCTGGGTGTTTGTTTTGAAAAGGAGCCAACAGAATCAAAAACGGCAACTGCGGGTTACTACAATACGTCTGCATTCCATGATGCTGCCAAAGCCGCCGGTCTTTATGCTGAAACTATTAATGGCGACGCTTTTTCGGATGGCTGCAAGGAAAAAGTTATAGAAACCCTGAAAAACGGTATCGGGAAGGTGGACCTGGTCATATACAGCCTCGCGTCACCGCGCCGTACCGATCCTAAAACCGGCGAAGTTTATAACTCGGTATTGAAGCCAATTGGCAAGGCCTATACTTCTAAAAATTTAAATACGGATACGCTTAAAATTTCTGATATTACTATCGAACCGGCTAGTGATGAAGAAATTGCCAACACCGTAAAGGTAATGGGTGGTGAGGACTGGGAAATGTGGATTGATGCCCTTAAAAGTGCCGGCTTGCTTGCTGATAATTTCAAGACAGTTGCCTATACCTACCTGGGTGATAAGTTGACCTGGCCAATTTATGGTAAGGCAACCATTGGTAAAGCCAAGGAAGACTTGGATCGCGCAGCCAAAGCGCTGGGTACCAGGCATGGCGGCAGCGCGCGCGTAGCCGTGCTGAAAGCTGTTGTTACCCAGGCAAGTTCTGCCATTCCGGTAATGCCCCTGTATCTGGCGATCCTGTTTAAAGTCATGAAAGAACAGGGTACGCATGAAGGTTGTATTGAGCAAATCCAGCGTTTGTTCACCGAGTGTATCTATTCAAATAATCCGCGGTTGGATGATGGTAATCGTTACCGTGTGGACGAATTGGAGCTGGCCCCTGCCGTGCAACGTAAAGTTGAAGAAATTTGGGACCAGGTAACCGAAGAGAATTTGTTTGAATTAACCGACTTCGAAGGTTATAAATCGGAATTCTTACGGTTATTTGGCTTCGGTTTACATGCGGTTGATTACGACGCGGAAACAACCCCTTTGGTGCACACCAATTTTTAAAATGTAAATCCCCGCAATGTGCGGGGATTTTTTTGTTTTCTTTCTATTAAGGAGCAGTAATGCGCAAACGTATTGCGATTGATATGGATGAGACTATTTGCGACACCATGGCTCGCCATCTCGATTGGTATAACACTGAATTCCAGCAAAATCTCACTAAAGCCGATTTGCACGGCATTAAAATTTACGACAAAGTGCCTGACGAACATCGTGCACGAGTTCGCGCTTATCCGGATATGCCTGGCTTCTTTGAAGACCTTTTTCCCTTCCCGCACGCTATTGACGTAATTGCTGAATTGCATGAGCGTTTTGAAATAGTGATCGCAACGGCAGCCATGGAGCACCCCTCATCATTTGCGCCAAAATATGAATGGCTGCGCCAGCATTTGCCTTTTTTATCGCCAATGAATTTTATTTTTTGCGGCAAGAAGAATGTAGTGCAGGCGGATTTTCTAATCGATGATAGCTCGCGTCATTTTGAAGGCTTTGTAGGGCAGGGTATTCTCTTCACCGCCCATCATAATGTGCATGAAACCGCTGAGGTACGGATAAATAATTGGCTGGAGCTGCGCGATTATTTCCGTGAATAATCGCGCTAATATTCAATACAATGGTTTAAAGAAGCGTTCGCTACGTGGGGAAAAATAATTGTCGTAGTCAAGCGACAGTACCACACTGCGTGAACGCCCTACGAATTCACTGCGCGGCACAAATCCTATTGCGCGCGAGTCCGCGCTGTAATCACGGTTGTCTCCAAGCATTACATAATAACCATCCGGTACGCTTACCGGCCCAAAGCTGGCATAACGGGAGTGTTGCTCGCTTATCCTGAGTGAATGGGTTTGCCCGGGTAACAACTCCAGGTAATCGCCATCGGGAAGTGATCGGTAATTTACAGCTTGTCCGTTAATCAACAGCCGGTTGTTTACCATGGCTATGGTGTCGCCCGGTACACCGATAACACGCTTTACGAGACGTTTTTTGGCGACCTTTGAGTCAAAAATCGCTATGTCCCCACGCATCGGATCTGCGATTTTGTAGAGGGATATGTGGGTAAATGGAATCCGCAAGTCATAAGCCATTTTATTGATACCAATTCTATCGCCCTCAACCAGCGTAGGTTTCATCGAGCCGCTTGGTACATCGCTCCAGTCGGCAACAGCGCTACGGAAACACAACATAAGTACTAAAAAGACCATCAGTCCGCGGTGTTCGGCCCATAATTGTTTCATTACTCATCCTCAAGTTGATCCAAATGACGGAATAGCGAAAAATACGCCCCGCTTTTTGACTATGCTTCTTGGTCCGGGTTCATGGGATTTGTCGATATGATTGCCAGTTTGCGCGGTATTTTGGTTACAGCCATTTTTTCCATCACCATTATTATGGTGACCCTTCCCATCGTGTTTTTCGCGCTCTTGCGGTTAATTCCGATTCCCGCCTGGCAGCATCTGCTTAATCCTTGCCTGGATGCCAGCGCCAATTTCTGGATTCGGGTGAATAACATACAGCAGCGCTGGCTGTTGCCGACGCATCTTGACATTGAGGGGATAGGGGAACTCAGCCGCGCAGAGTGGTATATGTTGGTGGCTAACCACCAGGCATGGGCGGATATATTGATCATAGTACGCACCTTCGGTACTAAAATTCCCGGGGTAAAGTTCTTTTTCAAGCGTAGTTTACTTTGGGTGCCGGTATTGGGATTGGCATTATGGGGGTTGGATTTCCCTTCCATGCGCCGCCATTCCAAGGCGGAAATTGCGCGTGATCCATCGCTTAAGGGAAAGGATTTGGAGCGTACCCGCAAGGCTTGTGCGCGTTTTCGCCATCATCCGGTAACAATTATTAACTTTTTGGAGGGGACTCGCTTTACTACAGAAAAACATCAACAACAGGCTTCTATATACCGCCATTTGTTGATGCCGAAAGCCGGTGGTTTGGCGTTTGCGTTAGGCGCAATGGATGGTCAATTACATCACTTATTGGATGTGACCATATATTACGAGGGGGGAATCCCCAGTTACTGGAGTTATGTCTGCGGCAGGGTTAAGCGAATTCGGGTCCGAGTTCGCCAATTACCCATACCAGCCGGGCTGTTGGGTGATTATGAAGGCGACCCCGCGTTCCGCGGGCGTTTCCAGCAATGGGTCAATGACCTTTGGCAACATAAAGATGAAATGATTGAGGAGCTTGCCCAGGGGCGGCAAAATAAATTAGGAAACCGCTAACCATTAACGCTATTCTATTCGCGGAACTGTTTTGCAGTTTTACCATGCAGTTGTAGATAGTTTCCGTAAACACCGACAGGAGGGCCGCATGTTTTACACAATGAGTGATCTGTTTGCCAAGCTAGGCCTGCCCAACTCTCCCGCCGCAATTGACGCTTTTATCGAAAAGCATCGCCCCTTACCGCAAGCCGAGCCCTTGGCTAGCGCAACCTTTTGGACTGCCGAACAAGCAGCGTTCCTGCGAGAAGCCCGCCAGGATTACTCCGATTGGGCTGAAGTGGTGGATGAGCTGAATTGCTTGTTACGCGATTAGGTTTTTCCCATCCCATCCAGAATGACCGGCCCAGGTGTCGGTCATTTTTATTTGGTTTTTTATTTTTTGTGTTAAGGTTCGGTCTCCAAAAAAGCGGCATAGGAATAAATGTTATGCGGAAAATATCGGCCACTTTGGCATTGATGACTTTGGCGGCAACGGTTGTTGCGCAAGACGAGCCAAAACGTCCATGGGATGTTGAGGTTGATTTGGGTGCTATTGCCACCTCGGGAAATACAGAAACTACCAGTGTGCAAGTCAAGCTGGATGCGAAGCAAAACCGGGAAAAATGGGAAAACCAATATATCTTTAGCTCACTATTCAAAGAAGATGAAGTGGCTCAGGATGACGGAACTGCCATCAAGGAAAAAACAGCCGAGAAATATTTTGGCTCAGCAAAATTTGCCTATTTGCTCGGTGTGGAAAAATCCTATGTATTTGGTTTCGGCTCCCACACACGCGATTATTTCGGTGCCTATCGTACCTACAGCACGATTGCCCTGGGTTATGGTGACTGGTTGTATTCCAGTAGTTCGCTTAACTGGTTTGTAGAGGCAGGTCCCGGTTATTTTGAAGGTGAAAAGGTCATCGAAAGCGAAGATCCGAGCCTTCCCGACACATTGAGGAATGAATCGGGGGCAATGCTGCGCGCAGCCACGGCCCTGGAATGGAAAATTACCGAGTCAGCCAAGTTTAAACAAATGGTCAGCGTTGAATCCGGTTCGGATAATACTCGCACCCAATCGGAAACATCCTTATCAACATCAATTACCGAAGCGATGAAGATGAAAGTTGGTTTCACCATCGCCCATGATACCGATGTAGCGCCGGGTAAAGAAAAAACAGACACCACCACATTTGTGAATTTGGTGTATAACTTTTAAACCTGCATTGGTAGCGGCCCGTGTCGCCTAAGGCACGGGCGTTGTTGTATCAGACGCTTTGCGTGTGAGCCTTTTTTAATTTATTTACGTTTAATTATTAATTGTATATGTCCGTTGCTCCCGAATTTTCCCGCGCTTTGTTAGCTCCACGCCATTGGCCGACCTGGATAGGTTTCGGCCTTTGGTTCCTGATTGCGCAATTACCCTATTCGTGGCAAATAGCCATGGCGCGAACACTGACGCCATTGCTTAATTTGAACAAAAAGCGCGTGATGATGGCTCGTACCAATTTGCGGTTATGCTTTCCGGAAAAGTCAGTGGAAGAAATCGAGGTATTACTCAAAAAAAATCTCGAATCCACAGCTATTGCGGTATTTGAAACAGGTATAGGTTTCTTTTGGGCAAAATCGCGCTTGCGAAAATTATTTACCATCACTGGCATCGAACATGTAGAACAGGCGCGAGCGGAAGGCCAGGGGGCGATGTTGTTAAGTCTCCATCTGACGACATTGGACATCGGTAGCGCTATGTTGGGGATTTATGTCAATTACGATGGAATGTATACCCCGCATAAAAACCCGGTGTTTGATTACGTGCAAAAGGTTCGACGAGAAGCTTATGCGCCAGGAGGTATCGCGTTTGCGCGGGATAATGTGCGCGCTATGGTCACTCAGTTGCGTAAAGGGAGAATGATTTGGTACGCCCCGGATCGGGACATGGGCGAGAAAGTTTCTGTATTTGTTCCATTTTTTGGTGTGCCCGCTGCGACTGTAACGGCGACCGCACAATTTGCGCGTATGGGACGCGCGAAAATAATTCCCTTCTCCCAGTATCGCCTCGAAAATAACAAAGGCTATCAAGTGGTGATACATCCCCCGTTTGAAAACTACCCCACCGGTGATGAGTTGGCAGATGCGCGCCGCGTGAATGAATATTTTGAACAGGAGATATTAAAAGTTCCTGCGCAATATCTGTGGGCGCAGCCGCGTTTTAAAACGCGGCCAGAGGGCGAACCCCGGATCTACTAAATTTATTTTTTGACTGGTGTGTCTGAGTAATGGACTTGTCCATTTTCATCCGTCCAACGGTAAATAGTGGGGGCTGGTTTTTCTTCTTCCCCTTCTGCTGCGTTTGGGGTGGTTTCCATGCGATTTATCTGGTCCATATCCTTAACCTGGTATTGATTCATTCCGTTTGCGGGAATTGTCTCGGTACTAAAAATAATTTCAGTGAGTTGATTTAATTTTGGATTCATCATCAATGGCAATTTATTGGGTGAATTTAGTTGCTGTTGAAATTCCGGGTCGGTGATGATGGCAATGACCCGTGGGTCGTGCTTCAAGGTTTGTACCCGGTTCCATGCAGTGATCATTTTTTCTGCGGCGGCTTGGGCGCCAATTTCGCTATCCACGTCTGATTGCACCATCAGCGCTTGTACGCTGGGGTTGCCCATTAATTCCCTGAACGCCGGGTCTCGCCTCAGTGCGTGGGCATCACCGGTTGTCATAATGGATTGGATTTTTTCATCGGACATTAACTTTTGCAACTGGCCATCCTGGGTTACGCGCTCAACGTGAGTGAGCATGGTTTGTGGATTTTGCACAAAAGCCTTGGTTATTTGTGTGGTTGTTTTATCGTCCAATGCCAAATCCACGGCGGTTGCCGCGGCATTACCAATGAGCTTCCTGGCGCTGGCTTCAATGAACGAATCCCTGGTTTTCTCCAAATCGTTTAACTTCGGAACATTTACCGCGCGACCGCCGGGTTGTTCCGGTTGGATGTTTTGCGGCGCGGGTGTTTCAGTACTGGTAATAGCGGACGTATCGGTTTTGGGGTTGATTACCAATCCCAAACCGTAAACAACTATCAGCCCCAGGATTGTGCCGATAAACAATCCCACGCCGGCGCCGCCGATTTTTGATCCCAGGTCGGTCGCCTGGTTATCGGGAATGAATTTGGCAAGCAAGTTAAGCAATAGCGTTACCGCCAGGCTTACCACCAGGAAAATTGTACAACCCGCAACAAAATAAACCAGTAATCCATCCAGCGCGGTATTGGCTATCAACCATTTCGCCAGGGGTTTGGTAAAAAAAATCGCAGCGGGGTAGGCCACAATCCAGCTCAGGATGCGTGTTATGGATTGGATGAATCCTTTCTGGTAGCCGCGCCAGGTGAAAAAGGCGAGCAAAGCAAAAAACACGATGGTGCTAAGGTGCATAATTAATTTCCTTGTCGGGTATGTCTATTGGTGTATTTGCCGTGTCGGGCATAGCTGTTGTTTTAGTAAATTTGCTTACCAGTTTACCCCGATTTTGCGGATTTACCGAAAGCCTACCAGCTTCTACCCATAGCCTCGACAACCTGCCTGATCTGAAAGCGTCATGGGTTGAGGTTGGAGTTGGTGCCCATGGATGTTCCAGCCGCAATGTCATTCCGGAATAATCTGCATGCGATTTATTATTGGATGGAGCAGATAACCTTAGTGTAAATGTTGGGGCCATATCAATTAATTGCTAAGCTGGTGTGCATAGGCTAATGGCACTTTCCCGGATTTTGTGAACCTGTTAAGCATGAATGAACAATTATTACAACTGAGCCAACAATTAGGCGCGCAGTTATTACAACGTGGCTGGCGTGTCGCTACCGCCGAATCATGTACTGGTGGTGGGGTTGCTGCGGCGATCACCGCTGTTCCTGGTAGCTCCTCGTGGTTTGAGTACGGCATAGTCAGCTATGCCAATTCCGCCAAACAAAAATTACTTGGGGTCCGTGAAGTCGTGCTCGAAAGGGAAGGGGCGGTCAGCGAAGCGGTGGTTATCGAAATGGCCCAGGGCGCAATCGCGTTATCAGCGGCAAACATCGCTGTGGCTGTCAGCGGGGTCGCCGGACCTGGTGGCGGTTCACCTGAAAAACCTGTCGGCACGGTATGGTTTGCTTGGGTGAAGGCGACAGGCGAAACCAAAACCGAATTAAAAAGCTTTGGCGGGGATAGGGCCGCGGTGCAAGGGCAATCCGTAATCTTTGCGTTGCAAGGACTCATCAACCATCTTTAGTACCGCGATATTTTTGTTGCCATAACTGCAATAATTTATTCCATCAACATAATATTCGCTTCTGGTAGATGGCAGGCTGTTTGAAGTATACCTTTTTTATTATTAAACGATGTGCTGTAAACTGCGCTGCTTTTTTGCGGCAGAAAAATCGATTTACTTCCGGTGCTGTAATCCCAATAAAAAATATCAGATTCCTGGCATATGCCGCCCGTTATAAAATAAATACCGTTTTTATCTGCTTTTAATAATTTGCTGGATTCATCCAGGTGCGCGCTTATCCGTTCAAGCGAATCATCTTTGTTGCGTAATGCCCATAAACCCTTTTCACTCACGTATTGAAATAACACATCCCCACGGTATTCAACTGCCGATCCAACCGCGCCAAACGTTAGTTGTTTGTGCTGTTGCCCTGCAATACGCCACAAATTGCGAATTTCTCCGTTGTATTTTATTACAAAAAGGCGATTGGTCTCCGGGAAATAGGCGAGGGGCTCGACTTTCTCTCCGTCACTCACTAACAACGTCTCGTTAGTAAGTAGATTATGGTGGTATAGCTGGTTAGCCGCGCTAAACACAATATGCCCGCCATCATCCGACCAGATGATAGTGTCCACTTTTTTGGGGATTGGTTGAGTGGTCACCTGTCGTTCCACATCATTTTCAACAAGCCATAAATGGATTTGGTTATTGCGCACCGAGGCATAGATGACCCGACTACCATCCGGGGAAAAACTGGCGGCGTAATTAAAGTCGGCGTTTTCAGTGAATCGGGTTTGTGTACCATCCAAGACTGTCAGCAAAATATTGGAGCTGCGTTTTTCTTCTGTGTAATAAATCCCCTTACCGTCGGCGCTATAATGCGCGCGTGAAAAAACTTTGTCTTTGGATTCCGCTAGTGGAATGTCGACCTGTTTGCCATCCAGATAAACCAAAAATAATTTTCGTTCTTCTTCGGCGTGAACCAATATACCGCTACCATCAGGAAGCCAGCTGATGCCTACGGAGGCCGCATCCAGGATTACCCGGTTTATGGGATTTTGCCGGGCGTCTAAAAAATCAATACGTACTTTGCTTTTGTATGAACTCGCAATGGCCGTTTTATGATTCAGGATTGCACTGGCAATAGGATTAATCGCCCCCTCAAATTCATCCAGCAATTTCAATTCTTGATCCAGGATGGAATAACGGTAGCGTCCATTGCCCGCGTTCGGCCCTTGTTTGGCGACTATCTCCAGGGTATTTTCATCCCACCAGCTCACACTGAAGATTTGCCCTTGCCATTGGCTGAGTTGTTGTTTCTCCAATAAACGTTCCCGGGTAAGGTCCAGTGAAAAAATATGAAACGAATAAAGATGGTTCGTTGGTTGGTAAAATTGATTGCCTGGCGGCAAGCCATCGCGGGATTTTATTTCAATGGCCACCAGGCTTTTTCCGGCGGGTGACCAAGCCAGTTTGAACCAGGCCCCGTTGCTGCTTGCGACAGGCCAATCCTTGCCCTTCGCATCGCGGATAACGATATCGCTCAAGTTTCCAGATGACATATCGGAACTTTTTTCGCGAATGTAAGCGATATGTTGATTGTCGGGGTGCGGAGTGGGGCTGCGCTCATGTCCCGTCTCGCTGGTATAGCCTTCCGTTGTGTGAAAAATTGTTTGGTGGTTTTTGGGTAGGTAAACAGTACCCCACCCAATTCCTTTATAAATGACAGCTATCAAAAACAGCGAGGCAATTACCCATAATGGCGTTCGCCATTGCCGGTAAAAATCGGTAGCTTTGGCGAAGGGTGATGCGGTAATCGCAGATGATGTATCGGCAGGTTCAGCAGCCAGGAATCGGGGTTCAATATTTAACTGATAGCCGCGCTTTGAATAATGGACAATAAATTCCCTGTCGCCAGTCAATTCATCCAGCGCGCTTCTGAGTGCATTAATACTTTTTTGCACTGACCCATGGGTGACTACCCGTCCTGCCCAGACCTGGTTAATCAATTCTTCATTGCTGATCACCCGCGCCTGGTTATGTGCAAGGTATTGCAATACCGCCATTGCTTTGGGTTGCAGCTTAATGCTTCGGTCGCCGGCCCATAATCTATTATGTGAAGGCGAGACCCTGACCTCACCCAACATAAAATTCGTGTCGGGATATTTGTCCATGACGGGCTTGGAACCGGTTGCCGCCAACATAATGTTACCTTTCAGTTTCTTATTAGTGGTGCGCGCTTACCGTTAACTGCGCAAGCGATAGCCATGGCGATATTTTGCAGGTATGGGTAAGCCTAGACAAGTAACGAGTTTGTGATTGGATTTTTTATCTTATTGATTTCAAAGAAATTTTTTTTGGTAAGCAAAAGGTAAGTGTGAAGTTTTTGGATGGTCAATGTTTCTTTTACTCATTGCCATATATTGAACTCACACATCCTCAGTTGTATCGAAGAGTGTTATCCCGGATCACCAACATAAAACACTAAGAGGTAAGCCTATGAAATTTCCATTGTTGATTCTGTTGCTCATAGTTCCGCTAAGGGTAATTGCCGCCCCCGAATCGGCACCGCAGGGGGCCAAAACTCCCCTGGTTTACGTCAACCAGAATATCGGTTTTAACGTAAAGGGCTACAAATACAAGCAATCCGAATTCCCATGCAATATCGATAAGGTTTTGGTGGATAACCTTGTTGAACAAGCCCGTTCGGACGGTATAACACTGGAGCCGGTGGGTACTATCGATAAAATTCTTAACGGTACTATCCCGGTGTTGGCAATAGATATTGAGCAACTGGTGTTGGGTAATGAAAAGCGTCAATTCGGTACCAAACAAAGCTCCAATTTACCGAAGGTCCAGGTCACGGTCGCATTGGTGAAAGGAAAGGACGAGATGGTTACTGCCAAACACACCTGCGCCATCATGACGCTTAATGAATTCACGCCATCAACCAACGTGTTGGATTTGGGAAATACAGGCACCACTGTTTGCTCAGCCACCCGCAAGTGCCTTAAGGATTTAAGTAAAGACGTAGTAGATTGGATGTTACCTCAAGTGAAATAAACGCGTGCCGTATGGCGAAGTCCGCTATATGGATGGTAGCGTTAGCCTGCCCGCCAAAGCCACCTGTATGGTGGCTTTGGCGCTTCTGTTCCTTATAACCGTGATTGTCGTTCCAGGTGCGCCGATTGTGCTGTATAAATTAACAGGTACTGGTTGCGCGTACAGCATTTTGGTGTATAGTACGCCCATGGCGGCAGTAATCTGCGCTCATCACATAACAATCATTGTTTTTAGATTTCATGTATAAGTTGAGGTGTGAAATGGATGCAAATAAAGAAAAGGCTTTACAAGCGGCTCTGAGTCAGATTGAACGCCAATTTGGTAAAGGAACAGTCATGCGTATGGGGGATCGTGAGGATATGGTTATCCCCGCAATTTCCACCGGTTCTTTGGGATTGGACGTTGCCCTGGGTATAGGTGGCTTGCCCAAGGGACGTATTATTGAAATCTATGGGCCGGAGTCTTCCGGTAAGACCACGCTGACATTACAGGTTATCGCCGAAGCCCAGCGGCAGGGCGGTACTTGTGCATTTATCGATGCGGAGCATGCGCTCGACCCTATATATGCCACCAAATTGGGTGTTAATGTTGATGATCTCATTGTTTCCCAGCCAGATACGGGTGAACAGGCTCTGGAAGTTACCGATATGCTTGTGCGTTCCGGCGCGGTAGATGTACTGGTGGTGGACTCTGTTGCGGCCTTGACTCCACGGGCAGAAATCGAAGGTGAGATGGGCGATCACCATGTAGGTTTGCAGGCGCGCTTAATGTCCCAGGCACTGCGCAAGATCACCGGTAATATTAAAAATGCGAATTGCCTGGTGATTTTCATTAACCAGATCCGTATGAAAATCGGCGTTATGTTTGGTAACCCGGAAACCACGACCGGTGGTAATGCATTGAAATTCTACGCCTCTGTACGTTTGGACATCCGTCGTATTGGCGCTGTAAAAGAGGGTGAGGAAGTCATCGGTTCCGAAACCCGCGTGAAAGTTGTCAAAAATAAGGTTGCCCCACCGTTTAAACAGGCTGAATTCCAAATCCTATATGGTTCAGGCATTAACCGTATGGGTGAAGTCGTTGATTACGGTGTGAAATTAGGTTTGATTGATAAATCCGGTGCCTGGTATAGCTACCAGGGTAACAAAATCGGCCAAGGTAAAAATAATGTTATGAAGTTTTTGCAAGAGAACCCTGCTGTTGCGCAGGAATTGGAGCAAAAGGTTCGTGCTGAACTTCTGGCCACCCCGGCACTCTCATTAAGTGCAAGCGGTGGTGATGCAGAAGATATTGAAATGTAATATTTTGTATAAACATACCGAAAAGCCTCCGCTGTTCAGGCAGTGGGGGCTTTTTGTTATAGAATTCCTTGCTAGCAGTACTTCTGCTCAGTATTCTGGTTTAAATAATGGAACTGATAATGGAAACAATATCGGTAAGTGATAGGGCAACTGAATTCCATGTTTTATGACATTGAGGCAGATATGAAAAAATTTACATGGTTGATCGCTTTATGCAGCACCTTGTTGTTCGCAGGTTGTTCAACCCAACCCTACGTGGAAACTGATCACCAGGCGAATTACGACTTTTCCGCGTTAAAAACTTTCAGTGTTGCAGAAACCAAACAGGATACCAAAGAAAATATCCTTATATCGCCATTCACGCTCAGTCATATTCATTCAGCTTTGGAAAGTGAACTGGCCAAGCGCTATCAAAGTATTGTTACCGGTGCAAAGCCTGATTTTATTGTGAATTATCATGTAGTGGTTGAAGAGAAGATTGATCCACGCAGCTACGATAGCCTGTATGGATATGGATTTTACGGCCGTGGTTATTATCGCTACCCGCATCCATTTTTTTATGGGCCGAATGCGGGTTTACGGGTTTACAACCAAGGCAGTTTGATAATCGATATTGTTGATGCCAAAACCGAAAAACCAATTTGGCGGGGCGTTTCGGAAAAGCGTTTAAGTCGCGGTATGGCGCCGCAACAGCAACGTGAAGTGTTGAGTCAGGCGGTGACGGAAGTAATTGCTTATTTTCCACCGGTTCAAGCCGCCCCGAAATAACGATCTGCAAGGATAACAATTCAAGAATGGCCGCACCTGCGGCCATTTTTCATAGTCCTGATGGATTTAAAGTTAACAGGTAGGTAGATCAATGCCTGAACAGCTTACGCTTTCTGAAGTGCGACTTGCGGCTATGAATTTATTAGCCATGCGCGAGCACTCCATAAAGGAATTATTTGATAAGTTAAATCGTCGTTTTTCAGATCCGGAATTGATTGAGCTCGCGTTATCCTCGTTGAAAGAACAAAACCTGCAATCCGATGAACGCTTTGCTGCTGCATTTATTAATATGCGCCAACGCCAGGGAAAAGGTAGTGTGCTGATTCGGATGGAGTTGCGTGAGCGGGGGCTTGCGGCTCAATTGATAGACGAATTGCTCAATGAGGCAGATTCGGTATGGTTTGACTTGGTTCGCGAAGCACGCGATAAGCGATTTAAGGCGTTGCCCGTTGATGGGCGGGAAAAAGCCAGGCAAATCCGCTTCCTGCATGCGCGCGGTTTTGCCAGTCGTCACATACAGGCCGCTTTTACTGATACAAATGATATGGAATAAGTTGCAGCAAATTTAAGCCATTTGTTGCCAGATCAATCACTTATTGACGATTCCCGCGGTTGACTGACCAGCTTTTCGTTGAGCGGAAAGGGGGTTTCTGTTACTCTGGCGCCCCGTCCTGAACGATAAATCCCTTGGCTCGCACTGCCGGGCGCTGATACAGGCATTTATCTCCAATTCCGCTCCGCATTTTCACAGTTAATCAGGTTTTACATGACGCGCTATATATTCGTAACCGGTGGTGTTGTTTCTTCTTTAGGCAAAGGCATCGCCTCCGCTTCATTAGCGGCCATTCTCGAGGCCCGAGGTCTTAAAGTAACCATCATGAAACTGGATCCGTACATTAATGTGGATCCCGGTACCATGAGCCCCTTCCAGCATGGTGAAGTGTTTGTTACTGAAGATGGCGCGGAGACAGACCTGGATTTAGGCCATTATGAGCGTTTCATCCGCACCAAAATGACTCGTCGCAATAACTTTACCACCGGTCGGGTGTATGAAACGGTCTTACGTAAAGAGCGTCGTGGTGATTACCTTGGCGGTACGGTCCAGGTAATTCCCCATATCACTGACGAAATCAAACGCCGTATCCTTGAGGGCGGCCGCGATGTGGATGTAGCGCTCGTGGAAATTGGCGGTACTGTAGGCGATATTGAATCGCAACCTTTTCTCGAGGCAGTACGCCAGTTAAAAGTAGAGTTGGGTTCCCGTTCGCTGTTAATGCACTTGACGTTGGTTCCCTATATCGCGACCGCTGGTGAAACCAAGACCAAACCGACCCAGCACTCGGTAAAAGAGTTGCGTTCTATTGGTTTACAGCCGGACATACTGCTATGCCGTTCGGAAAAGATGGTAGATGAGGATTCCCGTCGTAAAATCGCCCTCTTTACCAACGTAGCTGAGCGTGCCGTAGTACCACTTCCCGATGCGGATACCATTTATTCCATCCCGCGCTTGCTGCAAAGTTTTGGCCTCGACCAAATCGTAGTGGAGTTGCTTGGCTTGCAATGCGGCGAAGCCGACCTGAGTGAGTGGGATAAAGTTGTAGATGGCAAGCTAAACCCCGTAAATTCCGTCACCATATCGATGGTCGGGAAATACATGGAGTTGCTGGATGCCTACAAATCCCTTATCGAAGCGCTGACCCACGCCGGCATCCATACCAGCACCAAGGTAAAAATTAATTACATCGATGCTGAACGCGTTGAAAAAGAAGGCGTTGATATTTTGAAAGACGCCGACGCCATTCTGGTTCCCGGTGGTTTTGGCGAGCGTGGAGTCGAAGGCAAATTAATGGCGGTGCAATATGCCCGTGAAAACAAAGTTCCTTATTTGGGTATTTGCCTGGGTATGCAATCGGTAGTGATTGAATTCGCGCGTAATGTACTCGGCTTGAAAGGTGCCAATTCAACGGAATTTGATCGCAATGCCCCGCATCCCGTCATTGGTTTAATTACAGAATGGATCACCTCTGAGGGTGAAGTGGAAAAACGCGATGAGTCTTCCGATTTGGGGGGGACTATGCGTTTGGGAGCCCAGGAATGTCGCTTGGTTGCTGGTTCCAATGCGCGCAATATTTATGGGGCGGACGTAATTGTCGAGCGCCATCGCCATCGCTACGAAGTTAACAATAATTACGTGGACCAGTTGCAAAAAGCCGGTTTAAAAATCGGCGGTTGGTCTGCTGATGATACCTTGGTTGAAATGGTCGAAATTCCCGATCATCCATGGTTTGTCGCCTGCCAATTCCACCCGGAATTTACCTCTACACCACGCGACGGCCATCCATTATTTACTGCATTTGTTAAAGCCGCATTGGCAAACAAAAAATAATTCTTTCAGGGGGGCTGGTTATGGCGCCCCCCATTTATAAATGAAATAAAGGAACTCCTGTGTCACTACAAATTGTAAACATCAACCGGGTTCAAGTTGGTAATGCGCTGCCTTTTGTTTTGTTTGGCGGGATGAATGTACTCGAGTCGCGCGATATGGCACTGCAAGTTGCAGAAACCTATGTGGATGTTACCCAAAAGTTGGGGATACCCTACGTTTTTAAAGCGTCGTTTGATAAAGCCAATCGTTCATCGATTCATTCTTATCGCGGTCCGGGAATGGAGGAGGGATTAAAGATTTTCCAGGAAATCAAAAAAACTTTTGGCATTCCCGTAATCACCGATGTGCATGAAATTCATCAGTGCCAACCAGTGGCAGAGGTTTGCGATGTAATCCAGTTGCCCGCATTCCTGGCACGCCAGACTGATTTGGTAATTGCCATGGCCAAAACCGATGCAGTTATCAATATTAAAAAGCCCCAATTTCTCAGCCCGGGCCAAATGAAAAACATCGTGGAAAAGTTCGCTGAGTGCGGTAATGAAAAAATAATTTTGTGTGATCGCGGCACCAACTTCGGTTACGACAATTTAATCGTGGATATGCTTGGTTTTCGCACCATGCGTGAAGTGAGCGGCAATGCACCGGTAATTTTTGATGTTACCCATTCATTACAATGCCGTGATCCTATGGGCTCTGCATCCAGTGGTCGTCGCCACCAGGTAGCTGAACTTGCCCGTGCCGGCATGGCTGTCGGGTTGGCGGGATTATTTTTAGAGGCACATCCTGATCCCAATAATGCCAAATGCGACGGTCCCAGCGCGTTGCCGCTGGATAAGCTCGAGCCATTCCTGCATCAAATGAAAACGATTGATGATGTAGTGAAAAATTTCCCGCCTTTGGATATCCAATAACGGATCCTGGGTATTAATTGATTTTTATAGAAACACACTCTGGAGAAAAACGAATGACCAAGATTGTTGATATCAAAGCTTTTGAAATCCTGGATAGCCGAGGCAACCCGACTGTAATGGCGGAAGTGATTCTGGATAATGGTGCGATTGGTTCCGCGACCGCTCCTTCAGGTGCATCTACCGGTTCTCGCGAAGCTTTGGAATTGCGTGATGGCGATAAAACCCGCTATATGGGTAAAGGCGTTTTGAAAGCTGTTAACAATATCAACACTACAATCAGAACCCTGTTGGTTGGTATGGACGCGTTGGATCAACGTGCTGTTGATAATGCGATGATCAAGGCGGATGGTACTGACTTTAAAACCGTGTTGGGCGCGAATGCGATCCTCGCTGTGTCATTAGCGACTGCCAAAGCAGCAGCTATCGCGAAAAAAGTTCCTCTGTACGCGCACATTGCAGATATCAACGGCACTCCAGGCAAATACTCCATGCCGGTTCCGATGATGAACATTATCAATGGCGGCGAGCACGCTGATAACAACGTGGACATTCAAGAGTTTATGGTACAACCGGTCGGCGCAAAGACCTTTGCTGAAGCTTTGCGTATGGGCGCAGAAATTTTCCATAACCTTAAGAAAATCCTGCACGATAAAGGGTTAAACACTGCGGTGGGTGATGAAGGCGGTTTTGCACCCAATTTGCCGTCTAACGAAGATGCATTGAAAGTGATTGCTGAAGCTGTTGCGAAAGCGGGTTATAAGCTGGGTGACAATGTAACTCTGGCCCTGGACTGTGCTTCTTCAGAGTTTTACAAAGACGGTAAATATGATTTGGCTGGCGAAGGCAAGGTGTTTACCTCTGCGGAGTTCTCGGATTACCTGGCTGATTTGGCAAGCAAATATCCAATTATTTCTATCGAAGATGGTAAAGATGAAAGTGATTGGGATGGTTGGGCTGACCTGACCAATAAAATCGGCCATAAAATCCAATTGGTGGGCGACGATCTGTTTGTTACCAACACCAGGATTTTGAAAGAAGGTATCGAGAGAAAAATCGCTAACTCTATTCTGATCAAGTTCAATCAAATTGGTTCTTTGTCAGAAACCCTGGATGCCATCAAAATGGCCCAGGATGCTGGTTACACGGCGGTAATTTCCCATCGTTCCGGTGAAACAGAAGATACCACTATTGCCGATTTGGCTGTAGCAACGGCGGCGGGTCAAATCAAGACCGGTTCTCTGTGTCGCTCCGACCGCGTTTCCAAGTACAACCGCCTATTACGTATTGAAGCAGAGTTGGGCGCTTCAGCACCTTACAAAGGGCGCGCTGAATTCAAAGCATAAGATGAAAAAACAAAGGCCGATAACTCGGCCTTTGTTATCTGTGATGTGGTGATTGTGTAGTCGTTGGGTACTATAAAAGCATTTTGCAGTTGAACACTATGAAATGGTTGCTGGGCATTTTGATTATATTGTTGGTTTACTTGCAATACCGGTTATGGATCGGTGATGGCAGCCTTGCCCATGCCCATCGTTTGGAAGGTGAGATCCAGTTGCAACAAGCAGAAAATGATCGCATGCGTGAACGCAACCGTATTCTGGATGTTGAAGTGGAAGAATTAAAATCCGGTTTGGATACCATTGAAGAGCGCGCTCGAAATGATATAGGCCTGATTAAGAAAGATGAGACTTTTTTTATGTTGCTGGATGAAAAGCAATAGCCTTGCTGCCACTAGCGCCCCCACAATTTTAGTTTATCTTCATGAACTTTCCCGATTCTCGTAAAACGCCAGCATATTGGGTAGTAATACCTGCAGCGGGTATTGGCTCGCGTATGGAAGCAAGCTGCCCCAAGCAATATTTGCCTCTCCTGGATAAAACTATCCTCGAACATACATTGGAGCGTTTGTTGGCTATTCCAGTGTTTCAAGGTATCCATATTGCGTTGGCAAATGATGATAATTTTTGGCCACAACTTGCGATTGCAAAAAATCGCAGGATTACCTGTGTCAATGGTGGTGGTGAGCGTGCGGATTCGGTATTGAATTGCCTGCATGCTTTGACTGGCCGGGCGCGGGATGATGATTGGGTTTTAGTGCATGATGCAGCACGTCCATGCATTCGTACGCAAGAAGTTTTAAAACTGATCGAGGTCGTTAATAACCATCTGGTTGGCGGTATTCTAGGCGTACCGGTAAGTGACACACTTAAGCAGGTGTCCGGTGTTCTTATTGATAGAACCCTGGATCGCAGCCATCTGTGGCAGGCGCAAACTCCGCAGATGTTCCGCCTGGGATTATTGCGGGAGTGTTTGCAACGCGCCGGGATTGAAGGGAAAACCGTAACCGATGAGGCATCCGCAGTGGAAACATATGGTTACCAGCCGCTAATGGTTTTGGGGCGCAGTGATAATATTAAAATTACCCGGCCGGAAGATTTGGGAATCGCTGCTATGCTCATGCAACAGCAAAAATATAGTTAAAGCGAGCGGAAATTTTTTATGTCGATACGTATAGGTAATGGTTACGATGTCCACGCTTTTGGCGAGGGCGACAAAATTGTTATTGGTGGTGTCGTTATTCCGCATCATCACGGGTTAGTCGCGCATTCCGATGGCGATGTGCTCCTGCATGCACTTTGTGATGCTTTACTGGGTGCTGCGGCCTTGGGAGATATAGGCAAACATTTTCCCGATACAGACATTCAATACCGCAATGCGGATAGCCGCTCATTGTTGCGCATGGTATATGCGAAAGTTAATCAGCAAGGGTGGAAGCTGACCAATGCCGACATGACTATTGTTGCCCAGGCACCGCGTATGGCCAGTTATATTCCCCGTATGCAAGAAACTATCGCGGCGGATTTGCATTCAACGACAAATCAAATCAATGTTAAAGCGACTACCACCGAGCGCCTGGGCTTTACCGGCCGCGAAGAGGGTATTGCGTGTTATGCGGTGGTGTTGCTCGAAAAAATCTAATGATTGCAGATAACGACTTCCATGTTTCTGCGTACTAACCATACAGGTGTGTTGTGATCGAATTTAATTTGGATTTTCCGCGCGCCTACGGCGAATTAATGGCAACGGCTATCTTTCGCGAGCAACCCGAAGATTTTCAGGTAGACGAAGATTTAGGTTTTTCGCCTTCCGGTTCCGGAGAGCATGTTTTTTTGCATGTTCGCAAACGCGGAGAAAATACTGCCTGGGTTGCGGAAAAGATTGCAGCGCTGGCTAATGTTAATGTGAGCGATATCGGGTTTTGTGGACGTAAAGATCGACACGCGGTAACAACGCAATGGTTCAGTGTATATTTGCCCAAAGCACCTGAACCTAAGTGGTGGGATGCAATTGATTCACCTTCTATCCGGTTGCTTGGCGTCTCCAGGCACCAACAAAAATTACGTCGTGGTGATCACCGGCAAAATCACTTTGTAATTTGCTTGCGTGATTTACAGACAGAAAATAGAACGGCGTTAGAGAAAAAAATCGCACAGATTTTTTCTCAAGGGGTGCCCAACTATTTTGGTGAGCAACGCTTTGGACGCAACGGAAATAATTTGCAGGAAGCCCAGGCGATTCTGGTGGACGGGAAGCGCTACCGCGATAAGCAAAAACGCGGCCTTATGCTGTCAGCAGCCAGATCTTATTTGTTTAATCAAGTGCTGGCTGCGCGGGTGGAAACAGGTACCTGGATCGAAAGGATGAATGGAGAAATTGACAATTTCCCCTCCGGCCCTTTGTGGGGCAGGGGGCGCCCGCTGGTAACGGGTGAATTAGCTGGATTTGAGCAAAAAATATTGGGTCATTGGAAAGATTGGTGTAATGGATTGGAGCACTCGGGATTGCAACAAGAGCGCCGCGCTCTGCAATTGGTTCCCACAAATACCAGCTACCAATGGCAGGATGGGAATTTATTGCTAGGTTTTTCATTGGATAGCGGTGAGTTCGCCACATCGATTCTGCGTGAATTGGCTGTTTTGCGCTCAAACACGCCAGCAACTGATTAAGTCTCCGGTCCTGTGCCCTGTGTTATAGTGCCCGCTTTGATTTAATTCCGGCAATCAGTAGAGGAGAATTCTGGAGATGACTAACTTATTGATGCAAGGCGTTGGTATGACATCGCTGCGCACCCGTGAGCGTCTGATTCAGCGTCTGCGTGACCAGGGGGTGACCAATATGAAAGTATTGGATGTCATGTTGAATACCCCGCGCCACATTTTCCTCGATGAGGCCCTTGCCCATCGTGCCTATGAAGACACTGCGTTGCCGATCGGTCACGGCCAGACAATTTCCCAGCCCTATATAGTGGCGCGTATGACAGAGATACTGCTGGGTGCTACCGGGGGAAAGATAAATAAAGTGCTGGAGGTTGGAACCGGATCAGGTTATCAAACGAGCATCCTCGCCCAATTGGTGCCCCATGTTTACAGTGTTGAACGCATAAAGCCCTTGCAAGACAAGGCCCGTGAGCGTTTTCGCCAGATCGGTTTGCGGAACATTCAACTACGCCATGCTGATGGTGGTTTCGGGTGGCCAGAGGCTGGCCCTTATGATGGTATCTTGAGCACAGCCGCACCACAGGCTATTCCGGATGACTTGCTTGCCCAACTGGCTCCCGGTGGAGTTTTGGTTATCCCTATCGGAGGCAGAGAGCAACATTTAAACTTGGTTGTACGGGATTCAGACAGGTTTATTACGCAGGTTTTGGAGCCGGTTAAATTTGTTCCTTTTTTATCAGGAACTTCGCGCTGAATTTTCATCTAACCTCTAATTTAAAAGCGGTTGGATGTTTAACCAATAATTCTCGAATGAACTATAGGGTTCAAAATAGAGCACATTTTTTCATCAAATGGTGTTTTTTGCGCTCTCAAACTCCGTTTTTGTGCATTTTTTTATAAAAATATTAGATAATTTTAAAATAAATTTCGATTATTAATATCAATATG
>CBFGOY010000012.1:0-90904 GCA_965650515.1 uncultured Cellvibrionaceae bacterium
TTAAAGCCGACCAAACCTCACAGAAACTAAGAGGTGGATATTACACGCCACAAAACCTCGCTGATTATGCAACAAAATGGGTCTTAAGCAACAAACCGCGATCAATTGTTGAACCTAGCTGCGGTGACGGAGCATTCATTCAAAGCATACATAACAACAATTACAGCAAAAAATGCTCAATTAGCGCGTTTGAGCTATTCGATACCGAAGTGGCTAAATCTATTGAGCTAGGAAAGAAATTGGGATTTGAAAACCTTAATGTCACGGAAGGAGATTTTTTAGCATGGGCAAATCTACAACTATCTGAAAAGCGTGAACTGTTTGATGCAGCCATCGGGAATCCGCCATTTATTAGATACCAATTTTTGGAAAAAGACTTTCAAGTTAACACCGAAGAGACTTTCAAATTACTTAATCTAAAATTTACAAAACATACAAATGCTTGGGTTCCATTCATTTTAGCTTGCATGCAGCTATTAAAGCCTGGCGGACGACTAGGCATGGTTATTCCATCCGAGATAATTCATGTTCTTCACGCCCAATCGCTAAGAACCTTCCTTGGACTAGAATGCAAGAAAATTGTAATTATCGACCCACAAGAATTGTGGTTTGAGGGCACGCTCCAAGGCGCAGTAATTATTCTTGCAGAAAAAAAGAAATCCAGAAATGAGCATTCAGATGGAGTAGGAATAAAGCACGTAAAAGGATTAGATTTTTTAAAAACAGATCCAAATGATATATTTAAAAATACTACAGGAATAAACGGTAGTACAGTTGTTGGGAAATGGACAAAAGCGCTTTTAACAGGTGAAGAATTGGATTTGATATCTAAAATTTGCCGGAAAAAGACAGTTCATCTTTTTTCAACAATAGCCAAAGTTGACGTAGGAATGGTAACAGGGGCAAATAAATTTTTTCTAGTTAACGACGAAACAGTAAAACAATACGGACTTAGTCCATATGTTAGCCCTATGTTTGGTCGAAGCGAACACTGCAAAGGGATAATTTATGACAAAAAACAACACGAAAAAAACCAAGAATTGGGATATCCAACGAACTTCGTATACCTTACAAAAGGCACCCATTCCTATCCAAAAAAAGTCCAAGCATATATAGCATTAGGCGAAGAAGAAAAACTACATACGCGATATAAATGCAACATAAGAACTCCATGGTACAAAGTACCATCCATGTACTCAACAAAAGTGGGGATGCTTAAGCGCTGCCACGATGCACCAAGGCTTATATATAACGAACTAAATGCACTTACAACAGATACAGCATATCGCATAACAGCAGATGGCATTAATCCAGAAAAATTGGTGTATTGCTTCATCAATCCATTAACTGCCATCTTTGCGGAGTTAGAAGGCAGGTATTATGGAGGCGGAGTACTTGAGCTGGTTCCATCTGAAATTGAAAAATTAATGATTCCACTTCCAGCTCTCGATGATATCAATCTACGCGAACTGGACGATATGATTCGGAACAAGCCAATGGAGGAAGTCCTACTCACACAAGGAAATAAAATTCTTGGTGCAATGGGGGTAGCCAAAAAGGATATAAAAGTTCTAGTAAATATATGGCTGTATTTAAAAAACCGCAGGCAGAGAAACTAGAGATTCAAGCGCCCCGAAAGGGGCGCCACATTAGTCAGAGATAACCATTTGAAAATGGTCTTCGCCAATATGATAAAGGGACATAAACTTCCCTAACAGCCCACGATTACGAATAACATTTTTAGCGCTACCCCAGCGAACACTGGTCGCTGCATTTCCTTGTTGATATGTCGGTGTATTCGTTAAAGGATTATGCGTCAACACTAGCCGGTAAGTCCCAATGACAATTCCGTCAACAATCAACTCAAAGTTTGCCTCTGCTCTTTCCAAATGCGACCTTCTCGGCGCAGTATCAAAACTCCAATCTAAATCGCCAAAGACAACGTCGCGAAAGTAGTGGCGCTGATCAACATCTAACATTAACCCTTTTTTGAAGTTCATCGACCCAGTAACATTTGTATTTTCGCCAGTTGGTATGTTTAGATCACGCTCAACCAACTCAGCACTTTTCCACACCAACCCTCGCGCAACACCACGCCCCTGCATCGCCACAGCAGGGGAACTAATAACTCTTTTTCTAGCCTTCCTTCGGACAATCACAGGAAGCGATTTAACTGGATTAACTACCCCATCAAGCGCTCGACCAGTTACAACCGCTACCCGCTGAACTCTCTCATCTTCTAATCGCCCTTGTCTTAATAAATTCTCAAGAATCACAGAGTTCTCAATAGAAAAGACATTGTCGGGATATTTAGCCGGCATTGAGGAGAGATTAATCATTAATGAATTAATGTAATCCAAATCCGAATGATTATTACGATCCAACGTCATTACCGCACTAGCCTCAATATTTTCATTGAGGCCTGTGTAGGTCATATTCGCACTACCGATAATAATGTCCACGACATCAGCCTTGAACGCCGCATATATTTTGGGATGATAAATTCGGCGGGTTGTCCCCATATCTACGACATAAGGCTTGACCCCTAAATCCAGCAACGATTCGAGCGCTTGATATGACGTCACCCCATTTGCTATTCCAATATAAAACTTAACTTTATCGGCAATATCACGCAAACTTTCCGAAATCACTTTTACTCCACTCGAACGAGCAAAAGCAACACTTAAGAGATATTCGTCCGCCCCTTGAGCTAGCAACTCTTTTAGAGCTGTTTCATGATCATGATCAATAGCCAACCCCTGCAATAATAGTTTTACTTTCGCCACAAACACCTCCCTTGAACTTAGATATTAATAAAAGAAGCCCGTATTTTTTGTTTGGACTTAATATGGACTTAAATTGCGGAAACAAAAAAGCCCGCTCGAAAGCAGGCTTTTTAAGTCGTTGATTTGCAACGTATTTTTGGTGGAGCTAAGCGGGATCGAACCGCTGACCTCAACACTGCCAGTGTTGCGCTCTCCCAGCTGAGCTATAGCCCCAAAAACGGGATACGACTGTGTCGTAAGTGGCGCGCATTCTATGCAGCGATTGGGGGAGTGTCAAGCAATTTTTGCTGGGCACGGCGCGCCGATTTTGTTTGTAAATCAACCAGTTACTTAAAATCAATAAAGCTCTAGGGCGCAACACTGCCAATGTGCGCCCTCTTTACTATTAAGCAATGGGCTCTTCCGGGGCGATCCCCAGTTTGGTGTAGAGCTTTTCCAAATCCTTTTGCTTGTTTTTGCCAAAGCCACCAAGGGCATTGATGGCGTGGCGGATGCGGGCGCGGCTCATATCGGGGCCGATGATTTGCATGGAGTCCACCACCGAGAAACTGGCGGTGGTACCGGCAATGGCGACGAACACGGGAGCGAGGGCGTCTTTGATTTTGATGCCCATTTGGTCGGCGAGCAGTTTGAGTTCGGCGAACAGGTTATCGCGCTCCCAGGTGCGCAGGGCTTCCAGGCGCCAGAGGGCGAATTGCAGGTATTCTTTCTGCTTTTCGATATCCAGCTTGTTGCCTGCAAAGCTCGCTTCGGTCAGGGGCATCATGCCGCTGACGAGGAAGCCAGCGAGCGGGGCGAAATCGCTCAGGGTGGTCATGCGCGATTGGGCATGCGGTAAGGCTTGCAATAAGGTTTCTTTATTGAGCGCCCAGTCGTGGAGCCGTTGCGCAAGCTGCTCAATGGTAAAGTTTTCGCGAATCCACAGGCTGTTTAACCAACTGAGTTTTTCTACGTCGAAAATCGGACCGCCCAAGGATACGCGCAGTAAATCGAAGTGCGCCTGCATTTCCTGCAGGGTGAATTTTTCGCGCTCGTCGGGCATGGACCAACCCATACGGCCCAAATAATTGAGCATGGCTTCCGGCAAATAACCCATACGTTTGTAATAAAGGATGCTGGTGGGATTTTTGCGTTTGCTGAGTTTGGATTTATCCGGATTACGCAGCAGCGGCAAATGGCACAGCACCGGCGCTTGCCAGCCGAAGTATTCGTAGAGTTTCAGGTGTTTGGGCGCGGAGTTGATCCATTCTTCGCCGCGAATCACGTGGGTAATTTGCATCAGGTGATCGTCCACCACGTTGGCCAGGTGATAGGTAGGCATCCCATCGGCCTTGAGCAACACCTGCATATCCACCTGCGACCATTCGATTTCGATTTTGCCGCGCAGCAAATCGTCGATTTCACACACCCCTTCTTCCGGGATTTTCATGCGGATCACATAAGGCTCGCCCGCATTCAATTTCGCCTGGATTTCTTCTTCGGTGAGTTTTAAACCGCGCCCGTCGTATTTGGGTGTTTCACCGCGTGCTTGCTGCTCGCGACGCATTTCGTCCAATTCCTCTGCCGTTGCGAAACAATAAAACGCGTGGCCCTTTTCGACCAGTTCCATGGTGTATTTTCCGTATATGTCCATGCGCTCGCTTTGGCGATAAGGGCCGTGCGGACCCCCCACATCCGGGCCTTCATCCCATTCCAAACCCAACCAGCGCAGGCTATCCAGGATCGCCTGTTCGGATTCCGGTGTGCTGCGGGTTTGGTCGGTGTCTTCAATGCGCAATAAAAACTTGCCACCGTGCTGGCGGGCAAAGCATAGGTTGAACAATGCGATATAGGCGGTGCCTACATGGGGATCGCCAGTGGGCGATGGAGCGATACGGGTACGGATCTCGGACATAAAACGGCCTTTTTTGCAAATCAGGATCTGGAAACGGGAAAGGCGCGCATTATACGCTTGAAACGGGTTGTGGGCGAAAGGCTCTACAGTACATCTATCTGCCAACTGAGGCACCTAATAAGGGGAGATGTTTAATACGGTGGTAGCACAACGATAAACCGATGCAATGTTTTAGCTGCCTGACCGGTATGAGTTCGTTGCGGGTAAAAATAATTGCCCTATTGCCTTGATAACAAAACAGATACCCATAAAGTATTTCAAACGTTTCAACGAGCCTGGTTTTGCAATTGAAATGAAGCGCGTAATGCTCCGGGTCGCGCGCTTTCCAATCCATACGAATGGTGCTGCCTTGCCTGGCGATGTAACTTGGCTCGCCCCATTTCAATGTTTCCTCCAGCTCGCCGACATTTAATTCCGCAGCGGTTTCCAGGATTAGTTGGCGTAGGAATAATAATTTCTTGCGCATATCGAGCGGATATTTTTCAAAGGCTTCGGCAACGGCTGGATTGTGGATTTTTTTCATCACGACACACTCCTGCGATTGGATAAACATCCGCATCTATTTCAATGCGGATGTTTTGGTGTATCAGAAACAAAATTTAATTCCCGTATATTTTTGCAGCCAAGTCTTCGTCCCAAAATGCGGCCTCAATTTTGTGGCCTTCCGGGTCGCGGACAAAGCAACCGTAATAAGGTTCACCGTATAAAGGGCGTGGACCCGGCGGGCCATCGCAAACCGCGCCCGCAGCGATTGCGGCATCATAAAACGCCTGTACCTGTTCCTTGTTATCGGCAATAAAACCAATGTGAAAGCCGTTCCCTACACTGGCGGGCTTACCATCGTGCGGCGCCGCAACCCAAAACTCGGGAAATTTCCGGCCATAGGCTGCGGCGAACGGATGTTCCATTAAAACCTTCGCACCTACACTCGGCATAACCGCATCGTAAAATGCGCGGGCTTTCTCATAATCGTTAGTACCGATGGAAACATGCGAGATAACACTGGGGGATGGATTGCTCATAAAACATTTCTCCTTATCTGTTAATTAGATTAGCGATGACCAATGAATGTTAGGGCTGGTATTTTGAGCAGAGTAAATCGGTAACCGACCAAAAGCTGTCAGGAGATGGCCACTTGAAGTTGCGCACAGAAAAACCCGATGATCAAGTGGGGCATGACTCCCGGTTTACCGGGTCACTACCCCTGAGCCTGCCCCCCGGGTTAACTGTGTCATCCCGGACCCCCATTAAACGGGAACCGACGACGGGGGAGCCCCCCGATCACCTGGGGCCTACCCCTGCCCTGCCTGTCCGACCCGAAACCCTGCAGTGCGTGGAGGTAACATAGTAGCGCAGGATTTGTTAGAATCGCCGCCTCAAAAAAATACAATCGGAGCAAACACCCATGCTGATCCAGGCACCTATTTCCCTCGGCGAACTGATCGATAAAATCACTATTCTGGAAATCAAAGCGGTTCACATTGGTGATGAGGCCAAGCTCAGGAACGTCACTCACGAACTTACGATCCTCAACCAAAAAGTCGATAGCCTGCTGGATGCTACCGGTAAAGCGAAACTGGAACCGCTGAAAAAATCCCTAAAGGACATCAATCAGGAATTGTGGGTTATTGAGGATGACATTCGCGATTGTGAACGCGCCAGGGATTTCAGTGATAAATTTATCCAGCTGGCTCGCGCGGTTTATTTCACTAACGACAAGCGCGCTGCGGTGAAGAAGGACATCAACCTCGCCTTCGGTTCGGAATTAATCGAAGAAAAATCCTATAAGGATTACCAATAACCCTTGCTGCCAGTTTTGCCTGAAGATAAACGCCCATGAAGATACTGTTGGTCAAAATGTCCTCAATGGGCGATATATTCCACACCTTTCCGGCTATCAGTGATATCCACAAGCACTTTCCGGACGCTGCTATTGATTGGATTGTAGAGGATAGCTTCAAGGAAATTGTTGCCTGGCATCCCGCTGTAAATAAGGTTATTCCTATCCATTTGCGGCATTGGGTGAAGCAACGCAATAAAACCAGTTGGCACGAATTTAAAACCTGGCGGCAATCGTTGCGGACCGGAAATTATGATTACATTATTGATGCGCAAGGATTATTAAAAAGTGCCATCATTGCCCAATGCGCCAAGGGCCACGGCATTGATGGTTACGATAAGCATTCCGCGCGCGAGTCCATTACCCATTGGTTTTATAAAAACCATCACTTTGTTAAAAAAGAACAACATGCGGTCGAGCGCACCCGCCAACTCCTGGGTCAAGCACTGGGATACACTCCCGATGAAAAACTGGATTTCGGCATTAATCAAAATTTTTCCCGTATCCAGAAAAATCCACGCCAATTAATTTTCATTATCGGCACCAGTTGGGTAACCAAGCTCTGGGCCGCCAGTGAATGGAAAGAGCTTACGCAAATTGCGCTTAATGCCAATTATAATGTGGAAATTATTTGGGGAAGCCCGGAAGAACAGGCGATTGCCGATAGCATTATAGCCAGCTGCCCCGCTGCTACGCGCCCGGAGCAACGATTATCCATTACCACTATTGCAGAAAAATTGGTGGAAGCGGCTGGCGTCGTGGGGCTGGATACCGGCTTCTCACACTTGGCCGGTGCGCTGGAAACCCCTACCATCGCACTTTATGGTGCGACATCACCCACTAAAGTTGGTTTAATTGGTGACCATACATGCAACTTGCAAATGCCCGAGCCGTTGGAATGCATGCCTTGCCATAAACGCCACTGCAAATGGCTACCAGAAAATAGTGTGGATACACCGCCCTGTATGACCGGCATTAAAGCCGAACAGGTGTGGCAAAAATTGCAAGAGAAAATGTTGAATCTCCAGAACAATTTACCTACCGACACTGGAGCTTGATTGGCCATGACCAAACATTATTTATTTTACGGCTCGGAGCGCTACACCCAAGCCATCATGCGTCCGATTGATGCGGCAATCAAAGCTCGCGGGGATAAGGTGGCTTGGTTTTTTAATGGCCCGGGCGCCGAGGATCTGCAGGATGGAGATCTTTTACTGAGCACTGTTGATGATGTACTACGCTGGAATCCCATCGCTGTAATTACCCCAAATAACATGGTGCCGCATTTTTTTCCTGGCATTAAAGTACAAACCTTTCATGGTTTTGATGCAGGGAAACCACGACATATTTATATCCGCGGCTTTTTTGATTTGTACTGCACCACTGGCCCCAGGGACACCAGCCAGTTCGTTGCGCTAGCCAATAAATTACAACACTTTTCTGTAATTGAAACCGGCTGGCCAAAGCTGGATTATTTTTTCTCTCAACTGCCTGCGCAATTGCCACCCGTTAAAACACCGCCAACCATTTTGTATCACTCAACCTTTTCACCTTCATGGAGCGCAGCCGAAATTCTGTATCCGGAGGTAAAGCGCCTGAGCCAAACCGGAGAGTGGAAATGGATAGTGACACTTCACCCCAAAATGAACCCGGAAACGCGCGCCAAATTCAAAGCATTGGAAAATGAACATCTGGTATTTTCCGATGCAGACAATATTTTGGAATTGTTTGGGGATGCAGACATGATGTGCTCAGATACATCATCCGCTCTCAGCGAATTTTTACTTACACGCAAGCCGGTAGTTACCTTCAAAAATCGTAGGCCAGGGCCACAACTTATCGATATAGATAAAGTAGAAGATTTTGAACCGGCAATCCGTAAAGCCTTATCTCGCTCTCCAGAATTAATGAATGCGATAAAGCAATTCGGGGCTGAAATTCACCCTGCTCGCGATGGGAAATCCGCAGAGCGTATTCTGGATGCGATTGACCACTTTATTGCGCAAGGTGGGAAAAATAAAAAAAGCAAACCATGGAATTGGTTGCGTAAATTAAAACTAAGACGCCAAATGAATTATTGGAAATAGCCTTACAAACAATCAATCCAAATTTACTGGCATGGCCTTTCTTGAAGAATGCCCCCAATAATGGGGGCCCAAAATTTACTGACCTTGGATTTATTAAATCCATGACATGCAAAAGGCAATTTATTATTATTTAATTTGTATGCCAACCACGGTTTTCTATCCATGGCAAAAGCTACCGCCTCTTTGTAATCAGGTATTTTTATATTCGGGATTTGAGAGGGTGCATAGACTGATATAAATACATCTTCTTGATGATACTTTCTTTCATCCCGATGCTCGGAGAAATATACAATTTCATCCTTCAGTTCAGACACAATACGCAGCATAACCTCAACGTTGCGGAGTGAAAACCCACCATTTCCCACTTTAAAAAAATGATGCTGCGACTTCTTTTTCATTCTAAAGAAGTTTTCAATACCATAAAAAAACTTTTTCAGCGGATGCTGGGGAGAAGCCATCCAGGGAGCGCCTAGATAGTCGTAATCTTTTTCACACCAAAACAACAATTGATCAGAGAAAACAAACACATCGGTTTGGCAAATCAAAATATGTTTATAATCTGTGAACGCAGAGTAAAAATCACTCGACAGCATCAATCTGTTATAACCTTTAATACCTCTGAAATATTCAGGGTCAAAGCGCCGCACATCATAATCAACGCCATCAAACAGAGATTCTATGGAGGCCAAGTCCAGGTTATGAGGACAAATTATTGAAAAGGAGTGATTTTTCAAGACGTCCAAACTACGACATAAGCTCATTCTTTCAATATCATCCAGAAAAGCTTTATAGAGAGGAACAACAATACGGACAGTTTCCATTGCAATCTCGCGGAGAGCTGATTTAATCGGGAAAAATGATGCAAATCATGGCAAATTAATAACATATACTCAAGCCAATTCAGTAAGATACCTACTTTTCATTTCGCCTATTACCTCCAAGACTTGGCTATGAACGACCTAACAAATCCTTGCTACCGCGGCGACACAGCTCCCGCGTTTAATCAGCCACTCATTATCCATCAGTTATCGGATATTCCCGCACTGATTGAATCTTGCAAACCTGAACGCTTATCTCATGGCGCGGATTATGTAATCAAAGTTCCATTGAAGATCGCAACTGGCGAGATCATCGTTACAATCAAGATATTCAAACCACAGAATTTTCTGAAAGACCAGTATGACAAACGCAATGGCTCCAAAGCGGAGCGTTCCTATCGCGCAGCCTGCTTCCTACAACAGCACAACATAGGTACACCTACCCCTATCGCGTGGCGTGAGCACTGGGAAAATAACCGCTTGCTGGAAAGTTATTATGTCTGCATGTTTGAACCTGGTATCAGTTTTCGTGATGCACTTTCCGATATCTACTATAACCAGCGGAACAATGCCCCATTAATAGACCTGTTACATTTGGTCGCCCCTGCAATACGCGCCATGCATGATGCCGGATTTATGCACGGTGATATGGGCAACCAAAATATTCTATTGCCACGCAGTACAACGGGCGAATGGCTACAACCGCAATTTATCGATTTAAACCGAAGTAAATATTCCAAAGCCCCACTTACAGACACCCAACGCACTTTCGATTTAGCACGCATTGCCCTACCAGGCGCTTATTTAAAAATATTTAAATGGATCTACAACCAGCACCAGGATTTATCCACTGAATTTGATCAATTGGAGCAAAAAGCGCGCAAACGCTTTTGGAGCCATAGGCGCAGCAGCAAATGGCGTCATCCGATTCGCCACTGGAAAAATCAACACAAAAAAAGCCTCAAACCGATTTACCCCCCTATGCAAGATATCTGGCTATGGGATGAAAAATCGGCTCAACCTATGATCACACCAAATCGCCTGGAAAAGAATTCCTCTCGCAATTGGCGCTATATGTTTTCCATGGTCTGGCAAGGTTTGTGCGCTGCACCTAGTATCTATAAACACTATAAATATTTATTAGCACATAGCTATGGTGCTGCCGTGGATATGCAGGGGCGTATCGGCGTCGCTCTCCACCCACATCCTGACTACATAGATACAGAATTGAAGCTACTGGAAAAGCTCGGCAATCCACCTGTATTGCTCCGTATTTGCCACCACGAATCGCTTGCGGACTGGGGCAGAACCATCGACCTCATCAAAAAATTGCGCAGCAAAAATATCGAGGTAATGCTCGCTGTGTTGCAGGACCGCCAAGCATTATTGCAACCCGAATCCTGGAGGGGCTTTTTAAGCCTGATTTTTGAAAGTGTGGGCGACCAAGTTGCACAGATTGAAATAACCCATGCAAGCAATCGCTTGAAATGGGGAATATGGAGCAGTGATGAATACCGACAATTAATGGAACCTGCATTAGAACTACAAGAGTGCTACCCTCATGTTCGTTTGGTTGGGCCTGCTTGTATTGATTTTGAATACCTGCCTGTTATTGCCGCCCTAGGGACTCTCCCTAAAAAGCAGCCATTGGCAGCACTATCACATTTGCTCTATGTGGATAGGCGCGGCGCGCCCGAAAACACCCAGGGAAATAAATTTTCCACTCTGGAAAAAGCCGCATTACTTAAGGCACTCGCAAAATGGTCAAACCGCTGCGACGATAAAATAATTGTCTCCGAAGTAAATTGGCCACTAAAACACACCGGCATTTGGTCACCGATTGGTTGCCCCTATGAAACCCCCAGATGGCGACGCGAACAACCAGGCGAAACAGAAGAGGAATACGCAAACTACATGCTGCGTTATTTAGCGATTACTCTCTGCTCTGGCCATATAGAACAAGTATTTTGGTGGCGCTTATCCGCTCATGGCTACGGGTTAGTGGATGACTTGGACAACTTCCGCATTCGCCCCGCGTTCACCGCATTGGCGTTTTTCCTAAACACACTAGGCACAGCCAGATTTATTCGCAAATGGGATACACCAGATGATGTATATGTGCTTGAATTTAAAACTGAAGCGCAAATCATCTGGATGACATGGGCATTGCAGGAATCAGAATATAGCCCCAACATCCAGTTCAAGCAGGCACTGGACCGCGAGGGCAGAACAATCAGTAAAGTTAAATTAAGTGGTTCACCAGTGTATTTGCTGTCGTAACCTGCATTGATGAAATTAGTTCAACTTTTGCTGCAGCATTGTATCAAGTTTTTCCCAGAGCGGTTCAACCTGAATCAGGTTAAACCGCTGCTGATAATCCATTCCTTTTTGTTGTTCACGCGGTAATACGTCATCTGGACTTACCCCTTGATAATCCTCCCCTTCTCCTGGCAACCACATAGCCTTGAGAATTCCCGGTGGAAAAATTGCAAAGGAAGGTATATTTAAGGCTTGACTAAGATGGCGAGGTCCACCTTCGACACCAAAAAAGAAATCGCAGTTAGCCGCCAATGCGCAGAGTTCGCGAAGGGAGTTTGCTTTAATAGAAGTAAAGATGGAACTATTATTCTCCATCTCATGATGCATACTGAGCGCATAGTTTTCCTCGTCACCGGCATAATTAAAAATAATTTGGGCGTTATATTTTTCAGTAATCCGATGCAAAATTTCTTTCATATTTTCCTTATTCCACACTTTATGGGCAAGACGTGCCGCTACTGCTGCCAGTATCACCGGGCGAGAAAAATCTATTCCTTCCCCTTCCATATAACTGCGAAAGGCCTGTTTTTCATCGTCAGGCACATAAAGCTTGAATTCGGAGCAATACTTTATTTTCGCCTCAGCTTCTAGCGGTTTTAGTAGCATTAATAAATGACTGATCACATCCGTCGTTTTATTACTGCGATTATCAACGCGATAGTTATGCAGAATATAATTATAGGATTTTTTAGTGCCTATACGATAAGGCGCAGAAAACCCAAAGAGCGAAAAAAATAAAGTTCTAAATGTACTGCGCACATCGATAATGACATCATAATGATTTTCCCGCATCACCTGCCACACTCTGCCGATATAGCGGAATATATTGGCGTTATCGCGACTACTAAAACTGATGACTTTATCTACGTCCGGGTGATCAGCATACAATGGTGCGATACCGGCATTTAGCACATAATGGATTTCAGCATCAGGAAATGATTTCTTAAGGCTCGTGCAAAGTGCTGTCGTCAATACCGCATCACCAACTCGACGAAAACGAACCACCAATATTTTTTTTACCATCATAAATCACTGACCTTATTGCAACTGTCCCGATAAAAGAAAATATTTTTGCATCACTAAAAGGGTGATTATTAATTCTTGGTGCGGATTTTTGAATTGTTCAACGTAACGATTGGCGTTGGCAATGATAGTTTCTGCCTCATCAGGATGCGCATTGTAATATTCAATCTTTTCTTCAATGTCCGAGTGATCATCACGCAACTGAACATAATGAACCCCTGGAATCAAGCTACCCTCCATAAACCAGGTTTCGAACTTGGGTTTACGCATAAGGCAAAGAGAATTTGAGGCCATAATCCATTTAAGGTTAGTTGCCACATCATGCCCTTCTATGCTGAGCACATAGCGATAATGAAGCTGCCCAGGAATAGACATGAAGGGGCGAACATAAATGGTCCTCTTATGCGGATAATGGGTATCACCCACATCACAGAGTGTACTCTCATAATACCGGCTCAAGACCGCAACCCTATCAGGGTGATTGGATTTGCCTCGCCAAACCATTTTGGGCAACTTATTTACAAAAGGCGTTTTGTCCTTCACGGTGTAGTAATGACGAATTTGATTCAGCTTTAATAATACCGAATTTTTATTATTACTACCGTCCAGAATAGGACGGCTTTTTAAAAAGGTGGGCACATCAGGTACATGGGTTATGTCCCCGAACAAATAGGAATAATTTAATTTTTTCTCAGTTGCTTCAGAAAAAAATGATACCCACCATAAAAAATCCATAGCATAGGCTGTGCTTCTTTTGCCCTGATAAATTTGGTGATCAAAATCCAACTCTTTAGGTAAGTAAAACTCAGCATCCAACTTGTTGTAATAATTAACACGATTCAACAAATACTTTCTTTCTGCAGGCGAAGCGCAATTAGCCTCTGTTAATAAACGTTTTAATTGTCGCTGCCAATACCAATCCGGCACCCAGTTTCGCAGCTTTCCTTTTGCGTAATAACCTGTTTTATGACAACTTTTAGCAAATTGATCGAGCAATTCCATACATTCTCTCTATCTGGAGTCAACGCACCTGAATACTGGCTATTATGCAGTATTGATCATCAAGACCATAGCCGCTGCAAAGCACATTGAACACAAAAAAGGCTATAATCCTCTCCCCCTTAAATTTTATTAATGACCGGCCGCCAAATGGCCATCGCAAGAGTCTGTTATCGCTATGGAAAAAACCTACCAACCCCATGCTATCGAACGCCAGTGGTATCAAACCTGGGAAGAAAAGGGTTATTTCAAACCCGCCGGTGAAGGCAATCCCTACTGCATCATGATTCCACCGCCCAATGTCACCGGCAGCTTGCATATGGGCCATGGTTTCAACAATGCAGTAATGGATGCACTGATTCGCTATCGCCGTATGCGCGGTGATGACACCCTCTGGCAGGTGGGCACCGACCACGCCGGTATCGCTACCCAAATGGTGGTTGAGCGCCAGCTAGCGGCACAAAACATCAGTCGCCATGATTTGGGCCGCGAGCAGTTCCTGGAGAAAGTGTGGGAATGGAAGGAGCAATCCGGCGGTACGATTACCCGCCAGATCCGTCGTCTGGGATCATCCGTAGACTGGACACGTGAACGTTTCACTATGGACGACGGATTATCGACCGCTGTACAGGAAGCCTTTGTTCGCTTATACGAAGACGGATTGATTTACCGCGGCAAGCGCCTGGTCAATTGGGACCCGAAACTACACACCGCAATTTCCGATCTGGAAGTTGAAAATCACGATGAAAAAGGCCATTTATGGAACCTGCGGTACCCGCTCGCAGACAGGGCCACCACGGCTGAGGGCAAAAATTATTTGGTGGTTGCAACCACTCGCCCCGAAACCATGCTGGGCGATAGTGCTGTCGCTGTTCACCCGGAGGACGAACGCTATAAATCATTAATTGGAAAATTCGTGTTGTTGCCATTGGTGAATCGTTTAATTCCGATTGTGGCGGACGATTACGTAGATCGTGAATTCGGTACCGGCTGCGTAAAAATTACCCCGGCACACGATTTTAACGACTATGAGGTGGGCAAGCGCCACAATTTGCCGCTTATCAATGTCCTGGATAAAAACGCCGCAATCCTTGCACAAGCGCAAATATTCAACCTGGACGGCAGTGTAAATAATGTATTGGATAATGCCCTGCCCGCACAATTTGCCAACCTTGACCGCTACGAAGCACGCAAGCAAATTGTTGCAGCCTTCGAAGCCGGGGGATTGTTGGAAAAAATCGATGACCACGGCTTAAAAGTCCCGCGCGGTGACCGTTCCGGTGTTGTTATCGAACCATGGTTGACCGATCAATGGTATGTGAGCACCAAACCCCTGGCGGAACCGGCGATTGCCGCTGTGGAAGACGGCCGCATCCAGTTCGTACCCAAGCAATACGAAAACATGTATTTCTCCTGGATGCGCGATATCCAGGATTGGTGTATCAGCCGTCAATTGTGGTGGGGGCATCGTATCCCCGCATGGTATGACGCAAGCGGCAAGGTTTATGTCGGTCGCAATGAAACGGAAGTACGCAGTAAATATAATTTGAACAATGAGGTGAAACTGAACCAGGATGAAGATGTTCTCGATACCTGGTTCAGTTCCGGTTTATGGACCTTTTCAACATTGGGTTGGCCAGAGCAAACCGAGTTCCTGAAAAAATTCCACCCAACTGATTTGCTGGTAACCGGTTTTGACATTATCTTCTTCTGGGTTGCACGCATGATCATGCTCACCATGCATCTGGTAAAGCATGAAGACGGCAGCCCGCAAATTCCTTTCAAAACTGTGTATGTGCACGGCCTGGTGCGCGACAGCCAGGGCCAAAAGATGTCCAAGTCCAAAGGCAATGTGCTGGACCCATTGGATATTATCGACGGTATAGATTTGGAAACCCTGGTGCAAAAACGCACTACAGGTTTGATGAACCCCAAAGATGCTGCAAAAATCGAAAAGCAAACGCGCAAAGAATTCCCGGATGGCATACAGGCCTACGGTACCGACGCGTTGCGTTTTACGTTTTGCTCGCTTGCGTCTACCGGTCGCGATATTAAATTCGATATGGGCCGTGTCGAAGGCTATCGCAACTTCTGTAACAAAATCTGGAATGCGACTCGCTATGTATTGATGCAATGCGAAGATCAGGATTGCGCACAGGATGGTTCAACCAATTATGAATTATCGGTTGCAGATCGCTGGATTATCAGCAAATTGCAGTTGGCGGAAAAACAAGTTGCCGAAGCGCTCGATACTTATCGCCTTGATTTGGCGACACAGGCTATTTATGAGTTTGTGTGGAATGAATACTGCGATTGGTACCTGGAATTATCCAAGCCGATTTTATTTGATAAAACCGAAGGCAGTGAAGCGCGTAAGAAAGGGACCCGACGCACACTGATTCGTGTGCTCGAAACCATTTTGCGTTTGACCCACCCGCTAATGCCGTTTATCACGGAAGAAATCTGGCAAAAAATTAAACCACTCGCCGGCGCAACCGGTGAAACCATAATGCATGCGCGTTATCCGGTCGCTGATGATAGCAAGATCGATCAGCAAGCGCTGAAAGATGTTGAATGGTTGCAAACTGTTATTCTAGGGGTACGTAATATTCGCGGCGAAATGAACATTTCACCTGCCAAGGATCTTAACATCCTGTTTAAAAATGGCAGCGCAGATGACCAACAACGCCTGCAAGCAAACCAGCAATTCCTGAAAAAATTGGCGTCCCTTGAAAGTGTTACCTGGTTAAATTCAGGAGACCCGGAACCTATGTCTGCAACTGCGCTCGTAGGGCAGATGGAAATCCTGGTACCTATGGCCGGCATTATCGATAAAGATGCCGAAATTGCTCGCCTCACCAAGGAAAGCAATAAATTGCAGCAAGATATTGAGCGCACTGAAGCAAAACTGGGTAATGCTGCCTTTGTCGAAAAGGCTCCCGCAGAAGTTGTAGAAACTGAACGCAAACGTGTCAATGAAAATAAACTTGCGGTGGAAAAATTGCGTGAGCAAATTCAAAAGATTAGTGCGCTTTAAAAAATAAGTTCTACATACCTGATAAAAAAGCCGATGCAAAACATCGGCTTTTTTATCAGGAATCATAGCGATCTAAATTACACTTTCAGGACGCTCTTACCCACAGCGATAACCATTTTAAATAAAAAAAGCCCAATCTTGCGATTGGGCTTTTTTTGTAGAATTCAATGGCGGAGAAGGGGGGAGTCGAACCCCCGATACCCTTTTGAGGTATGCTCCCTTAGCAGGGGAGTGCCTTCGGCCACTCGGCCACTTCTCCACAACTACCGAACCAGAACAGGCTGCGTTTCAGTAGGTGCGGCATAATACCATAATTCGCTAAAATTCAAAGTCTTGAATATAAAATTACAAAAATAAAAATACAGAATTTTTAATTACGGGTAATTTGCGATCAATAAAAACAAATATCAACCACCTCGTAACTTTTAAACGAGGATTGGATTTGATGCGCAATAGAAAAGCTGGAATCTATAAACGCCTACGCGGCGGATGAGTGGATCATACCGCCGCGTAGTTGAAAAGCTTGAGGAGAAAATAATTAATGTAAATTAATTATCTTGCTCTTCCTGATTTTGCTTTTCGCGTTGGATACGCTGATAAATCTCTTCACGATGCACAGCAATATCTTTAGGAGCATTGACACCAATACGAACCTGGTTGCCTTTAACACCTAATACGGTAACAGTTACCTCGTCACCAACCATCAAAGTTTCGCCAATACGGCGAGTCAAAATTAACATCTTTAATCTCCTTCACTCATCCTGTAAGAGTACGATTTAGACACCCCTTGCCACCATCGACTCTCGATACCCCCTGTCGCTTCCTGACAATCGAATGCCTTGGCATAAGTATCGTCTACTTTTCGCGAAAGGGAAGAAAACCCCAACATTTTTCTGCCTATTTTTAACCTAGGCAGCAATGCGACTCAAACACCTTAACTCAACCGCCTTTTTAGAAGGCTTAGCCCCTCACACGGCCTTCTGACGGCTCGGCATCCAAACCAAAAGCGGTGTGCAAACTGCGCACAGCCAGCTCCAAGTAACGCTCATCAATGATCACCGAAATTTTAATTTCAGATGTGGTGATCATTTGGATGTTTATACGATCTTCTGCCAATGCGGTAAACATACGCGATGCAACACCGGCATGTGAGCGCATACCAACACCCACAATAGATACTTTTGCAACCTTGTCGTCACTGCGTACTTCGCGAGCACCAATTTCTTTGGCAACGTTTTCCAACACTGCGACCGCTTTATTCATATCATTTTTATGGACAGTGAAAGTCAAATCCGTAGTACCGTCAGCAGACACGTTTTGTACAATCACATCCACTTCAATATTGGCTTCGCCAACTGGCGCGAGAATTTTTGCTGCCACACCGGGAGTATCTGGTATCCCGGCAACAGTAACTTTAGCTTCATCGCGATTAAACGCGATACCGGAAACAATTGGTTGTTCCATAGTTAAATCTTCCTCATCGAGGGTAATCAGGGTTCCAGGACCTTCTTTGAAACTGTGTAATACACGCAGGGGTACTTTGTATTTTCCCGCGAATTCTACCGAGCGAATCTGTAGTACTTTGGAACCCTGGCTGGCCATTTCCAGCATTTCTTCAAAGGTAATTTTTTCCAAACGGCGCGCTCGCTCGCATACACGGGGATCCGTGGTATAAACGCCATCTACATCGGTATAAATCTGGCATTCATCTGCTTTCAATGCGGCTGCCAACGCTACCCCGGTCGTATCAGAACCACCACGTCCGAGTGTTGTAATATTGCCGTGCTCGTCCACACCCTGAAAACCTGCCACTACTACAACACGGCCTGCTTTTAAATCAGCGCGCATGTTTTCTTCATCAATTGACTGGATTCGCGCCTTGGTAAAAGCACTGTCAGTCAGGATGCGTACCTGGCCACCGGTATAGGATCTTGCGTCGAGCCCACGCTTTTTCAATGCCATACACAATAATGCGATGGTTACCTGCTCACCTGTTGAGACGAGTACATCCAATTCACGCAGATCAGGTGTTTGCTGGATTTGTTGGGCGAGGGAAATCAAACGGTTGGTTTCACCACTCATGGCGGAAACCACTACTACCATGTCATGCCCTTGCGCGCGAAAGCCAGCGACTTTCTCTGCCACCTGCTCTATGCGCTCGACGGAACCCACCGAGGTGCCGCCGTATTTCTGAACCAATAAGCTCATTACAGCCTATCCTTTTAATGTTTGACGAATGCTAATACTTACTAACCAGATCACAAAAAGGCGCCAATTAAACACCAGTTTGTGACAAAAGTTAACCCGCGTGAGCGATAAAAAGCGGATTAATCGCACATCCTTCACGTTTTTTAAATCTAGCGGCAAGCTAGGCCCCTAATTGCTCCCTCACCCAAGGCACAACCGACGCAAGCGCGGCATCCAAAGCGGAAAGATTATTGCCGCCGCCCTGCGCCATATCGGGACGACCACCACCCTTGCCACCCAATTGGGCAGCAACGTATCCCATTAGGTCACCGGCTTTTACCTTGTCGGTAATGTTCTGAGTCACACCGGCAACCAGGGCTGCCTTTTCACCTTCCACCGCCGCCAGTAACACCACAGCCGTACCCAACTTATTTTTAAATTGGTCGACCGTATCACGCAGGGATTTGGCGTCGGCGCCCTCAAGGTTCAGGGCCAGCACTTTGACACCACTTATATCCAGGGCCTGTGTTGACAAATCACCACTGCCCGCTGTGGCGAGCCTGGTTTTCAACTGGGCGAGATCTTTTTCCAATTTGCGATTTTGGGCCACCAATGCATCCAGTTTCTCGATCAGTGACTCACGATTGGCTTTCAAGCTGCGACTGGCCGCATCCACCAGGGTTTCAATGTGATCAAATAATGCCAGTGCCCTGGCGCCGGTAATTGCTTCAATACGGCGAACTCCGGCAGCGACACCAGATTCGGACACAATGCGGAACAAGCCAATATCCCCTGTGCGACTCACGTGGGTACCGCCGCACAGTTCTACTGAAAAACCATCTCCCATTGTTAACACTCGCACAGTGTCACCGTATTTTTCACCGAATAGGGCCATTGCCCCCTTAGCCCTGGCGGAATCCATGTCACACAATTCGGTAGCAACGGGCGAGTTAATACGAATCTGCTCATTAACCAGGGTTTCAATCGCCTTGAGCTGGTCAGCGCTAACGGCTTCGAAATGGGAAAAATCAAAACGGAGACGCTCGGAATCAACCAGCGAACCTTTTTGTGTCACATGCTCGCCCAACACCTTACGCAACGCAGCGTGCAACAGGTGGGTCGCAGAATGGTTCAATGCTGTGGCTTGGCGGACATGGGCATCTACCTTGGCAAGGACGTTATCCCCCACCGAAATTGCGCCTTGAAGGACACGCACCACATGCAAGTGCGAAGCACCTTGCTTTTGGCAATCGCGAACTTCGACGCGATTACCGCCAAGTTCCAGATATCCGCAATCACCCGCCTGGCCACCGGACTCGGCATAGAAAGGGGTACGGTCCAACAAAATGATGCCGTCATCTCCTTCCACCAGGCGATCTACTTTCTTGCCGTCCTTAACCAGTGCGACAACCTGGCCCTGCTCCGCCAACAGGCTGTAACCCAGGAACTCCGTCGCCGGTAACTCAATACCTGCGGCGTTATAGTCCACTTTAAAAGTACCGGCCGCACGAGCGCGAGCGCGTTGCTCCGCCATAGCGGCTTCATAACCCGCGTGATCGATAGTCAGGCCGCGTTCGCGGGCAATATCATTGGTTAAATCAACCGGAAAACCATAGGTATCGTAAAGGGTAAAAACGACTTGGCCGGGAATTTCAGTACCCGAAAGCTTAGCTAATGCGTCCTCCAGGACAGCAATACCCTTATCCAGGGTTTTCTCGAATTGCTCTTCTTCCTGGAGTAATACTTTTTCAATATGAGGCTGGTTTTTGTGCAATTCCGGATAAGCGTCGCCCATAACCCCGGCCAGGGCTTTTACCAGTTTATGGAAGAATGGCTGCTTTTGGCCGAGTTGGTTACCGTGGCGAATAGCGCGGCGAATAATGCGGCGCAATACATAACCACGGCCCTCGTTGGACGGCAATACACCATCGCTAATCAGGAATGAACAGGAACGGATATGGTCAGCGATCACACGCAGTGATTTATTTTCCATATCGCCGTTACCGGTTGCCTCGGCAGCGGCTGTTAACAAATGCTGGAACAGGTCGATTTCGTAGTTGGAATGAACATGCTGCATAACCGCGGAAATTCGTTCCAATCCCATGCCGGTATCTACGGATGGTGCAGGCAGTGGATGCAATACACCGTCCGCTGTACGGTTGAACTGCATGAAGACGTTGTTCCAGATTTCGATATAGCGGTCGCCATCTTCTTCCGGCGAGCCCGGTGGACCGCCCCAAATATCGGGGCCATGGTCGTAGAAAATTTCGGTGCATGGACCACAAGGCCCGGTATCGCCCATTGCCCAGAAATTATCTGAGGCGTAGGGTGCGCCTTTGTTATCCCCGATACGGACGATTCTCTCGGCCGGTACCCCCACTTCCCTATTCCAAATCTCATAGGCTTCATCGTCAGACGCGTAGACGGTGACCCAGAGTTTTTCGGCGGGAATACCTAACCAGTTTTTGGAAGTGAGGAATTCCCAAGCGAAGCGAATCGCATCGCGTTTGAAGTAATCGCCAAAGCTGAAATTGCCGAGCATTTCGAAAAAGGTGTGGTGCCGCGCGGTGTAACCCACATTTTCCAGGTCATTATGTTTTCCGCCCGCGCGAACACAACGTTGGGAGCTGACCGCGCGATTATATGAGCGTTTTTCGGCCCCCAGGAAACAGTCCTTGAACTGGTTCATACCGGCATTGGTAAACAACAAGGTTGGATCGTTTCCAGGAATGAGGGAGCTGCTGGCAACGACAGTGTGGCCTTTGCTCTCAAAATACTTCAAAAAGGCATCGCGAATTTCAGCGCTTTTCATCATTTATTTAACTCGTCTCGACTTCTTGGGCATCCGCCTTTAAGCGTGATGCTGCTCCAGTTCTTCCGCGCTGAGTTTGCGCGCTTCATGCTCCAGCATCACCGGGATGCCATCGCGAATCGGGTAGGCCAACCCGCTTTCCCAACACACCAACTCCTGTTGTTCGGGGCGATATTCAAGTTCACCCTTACTAACCGGGCATACCAAAATACTGAGTAATTTTTTATCAATCATGATCTTAGGTCGAGGTTAGTTTACCGGGGGCGGTATATTACACTGCCAATCACGGCCCTGTCTCTACAAGCACAAGGCTATTGCGGGGATTGCGGTTTTAAATTCACCAAAACCGGTGGGTTCGTTCTCTCCATCCATTGTTTTACGTGTTCGGCTACCTTTGCGTTTGGCCGGATCTGTGGTTCGGATGGAGTTATTTCTTGCTCCGTTTCCCAAACCTTAACCAACTCACGCGCTTGATAAAAAGCTTGCTCAAAATCTACACCCGGTTTGAGGGACTCCTTGAAATAGGCCTTGCCGAAATAGGTAAAGAGACTGTCATCCGCACAACCGAACGATGTTTTTTCAGCGGAAGCCGCTGTCATTACCAATGTATCCTTATCGCCAAGTTCGTCGATAAATCCGCCAGAAAAACACGCCGATAACACCACCACCCGATGTTTTATACCGCTGGCTTTAAGTAACCCGCCTAACCATTTTGCATCTATATCCGCCAATGAAAGCCCGTTGTGGCTGAGCGCGATAGTTTTATTTTTGCTGCCATGGCTGGTGATATACAAAAAGAAAATATCCTGGTTTTTATCCATCCGCTCCGCCAGTTTTTCAATTGCCGCTTTAATACTGGTGCGCGTAGCCATAGGGTGCTCTGCCAGCGACCGTTGGCTATTGGATAAATAGATTGCTGTCGCACGATTCCGATATTGTTGTGTAAAAAGGTTTTCAATAAATTTACTTTCCCGGCGAAAAACTTCTTCGGTGCCATAACCCGCAACAACAAGGCTGTATAGCTCGATTTGGTTTGCGTCCGAGGGTTGCACCGCATCTAATACCCGCGTTAACTCAGCGGATTCCTTGTAGAGCGCATACTCGGCAACTTCTTCGGGGGAAAAAATTTTTAGGTCGCTACCGCCATCCACAAGGCGGTCGTATTCCCAGCGCCCGGTAATTTTACTGATACCCTCGATTGGCTCTTTGTAGGCAAGTGTTCCCGCGCCATGCTTCCTGCCGTAGGAAAACTCACCTTCATAAATATCGCCATTTTCAGAAACCAGTTTTCCTTTACCGTTGTATTTTCCAAATTTAAATTCGCCCGAGTAATGTTGGCCATCTTTTTCAATGTAGGCCCCGTCTCCATCCAGCAAACCGTTTTGAAATTTGCCTTGCCACTGATTGCCATCCTTATCCGTATGCATACCATCACCATTCAGTATCCAATCCTTGAATTGGCCAACCGAGGTATCACCTTCCACCCCGGTGTATGTGCCTTCTCCTTCAAATACATCATTCCTGAATTCGCCGTTGTAGGTATTACCGGATTCATCAACAAAAACACCTATTCCGTGCATTTTTCCCGCCGCAAAATCACCGGTATACTTACTGCCGGCGCGGACTAATTCCCCGTTGCCGCTAATCACCCCGCTTACTACCTCACCGGTGTAAATGGATTTGTCAGCGAAAGTCCACCGTCCCTTACCGTGCGGACGGCCATCAACGAAATCTCCTGCAAAGTAAGAGCCATCGGGATAAATTAATTTTCCGTTCCCATGAAATTGATTATTTTTGAATTCGCCGCGATAGCGTAATCCATCAGCGTAAGTCAGTTCACCCGGCCCTTCCATCACTCCGATCGAGAAATCACCGATGTATATTCCCGCTGACGAGGTTGATAATTTGCCTTTGCCATGAAACAAACCGGCAACAAAATTACCTTCGTAGCTATCACCGTTTTTCCAGGTCATGCGCCCATTGCCTTCAATCATTCCTTTTGCGTTTAATTCACCCACATAAGTCGCACCATCGGCAAAGCTGAGTGATGGGGAAAAGGTGTGGCGCAATTGGTTGAATGTTCCGTGGACCGATATCAGCCCAAAAATGACGCCGGCGGAAAAAATTGCACTTACCCACAGGAAACGCTTCATAGGATTTCGCTTGCTCTCATCAATTGCCCGGCATCGGACCAACCAATAATTGGGGATCAACCCTTTCTTCAAACCAGTTCATTCGCCAGTCCAGGTGCGCACCCGTCGCACGGCCCGTCTTGCCCACCCTGGCAATGGCTTGTCCCTGGACAATTTCATCGCCTTTTTTCACCAGAATTTCGCTCAAATGTATGAATGTGGACGATAAGCCGTGGCCATGGTCAATAATCAAGGTGCCGCCCGAAAAAAACATGTCCGGGTGTACCAGAGTAACCACACCGCCGGCCGGGGCTTTTACAAGTGAACCCACCGGCTTGGCGATATCGACCCCATAATGCGGGGAGTTGGGAACACCGTTATAAAAGCGCTGGCTGCCATAGACACCGGTGATGGGTCCGATAAGCGGCCATTGGAAAGGTTGGGAAAAAAATGTCAGCGGTAAATTACCTTTGCGTGCATCGGCCGCCATTTGGGCTTCGCGTTTGGCACGCTCAACCTGGGCCGGGTCAGGTTCTACCGTTTGTTGCGGCACCCCTGTAACTTTTTGAATCCGGTAGTTGCGTTGTTTTACTGAAAATTGCTGTTCGCTGCGCGTGCCGGTGGCATCGACCAGGACAAGGGTTACCCTGGGCTTCGCATCCCGCCCGAGCCCAAAAACAAACTCACCGGTTGGGGATATTTGCAGTTTTTTGCCGCTGTACTCCACCTGGGTACCTGCCGGGACTTTACCGATTATCACCCCGCCCTGTTGCCATTGGCCACGCACCTCCAACGCTTGTGCAGGGACCAGCCATAACAGCAAAAGCAATATCCAAACAATTTTCATAACGGCACCGGGTAAAAACGGGGGGACAAAAAAAACGGCAGCCGAGCTGCCGTTTTTTCCGGGCATTCCGGCTTAAGCGAGTGTATCGCCTACACGCAGAACTTTCATAGTGTTGGTGCCGCCAAGCAAAGTGGTATCCCCCAGAGATACAATCACCAGGTCACCTTCGACCAACACACCTTGCGCCTTGAGCATCCCGATTGCACGGTTGAAATCCTCAGCACAGGGAGCGCTGCTGGTATCAAAGGCAATAGGTTGCACACCGCGATACATTGCCATTTTACGCTGGGTATTCAGGTGGCGAGAGAAGGCAAAGATTGGCAGTTGCGAACCTACACGCGACATCAAACGCGGTGTGCTGCCGGTTTCGGTAAACGCAATAATGGCCTTCACACCGGCGAGATGGTTTGCGGTGAACATCGATGCCAGGGCGATAGATTCATCCACGCTGGTAAAGGCCTGATCCATACGATAGTTGTCGAAACTGGCGGTCGGATGTTTCTCGGCGCCGAGGATAATTCGCACCATTGCCTCTACCGTTTCCACCGGGTAGCTGCCGGCGGCAGTCTCAGCGGAGAGCATGACCGCATCAGTACCATCCAATACCGCGTTGGCGACGTCGAACACTTCCGCGCGTGTCGGCAATGGGCTGTTTATCATCGACTCCATCATTTGGGTCGCGGTAATAACCACTTTGTTCAGTGCGCGTGAACGGGCAATAATGCGCTTTTGCACACCGATCAGCGCCGCATCACCGATTTCCACACCCAGGTCACCACGGGCAACCATCACGGCATCACTCGCCCGAATAATCTCATCCAGGGTTTCGTCATCCGCAACCGCTTCAGCACGCTCCACCTTGGAAACCAGCCCGGCGCGACCACCCGCTTCCAGCATCAGCTTGCGCGCGTAGTTCATGTCATCCGCTGAACGCGGGAAGGATACCGCAAGGTAATCGACATCAATTTCCGCCGCGGTTTTGATGTCCGCCATGTCTTTTTCGGTCAGGGCCGGCGCCGTCAACCCGCCACCCTGGCGGTTGATACCTTTGTTATTGGACAAAGGACCGCCGACTTTGGTGGTGGTAAAAATACGGGTGCCTTCTATCTTGTCCACCTGCAGGACCACACGGCCATCATCCAGCAACAAAATATCGCCAGGCTTGCAATCTTTCGGCAGTTCCTTGTAGTCGATACCTACCTGTTGCTGGTTACCTTCGTCGCGGCCGAGGGCCGCATCAAGGATAAACTTGTCACCGATCTTGAGATGGATCTTACCTTCGGCAAAACGGGCCACACGGATCTTCGGGCCTTGCAAATCGCCCAGTACCGCCACAAAGCGGTTGTGCTTGGCAGCCAGGGTACGTACGGTTTCAGCACGACGCTTGTGGTCTTCCGGCGAACCGTGGGAGAAGTTCAGGCGGACGACATTAACGCCCGCCAGAATTAAACGCTCAAGAACTTCCGGCGACTCAGAAGCCGGGCCCAGGGTACTGACGATTTTGGTACGTCTTAACATGATGGCTCTCTTATTACTTGGCGTTCATCAGGGCAATGGTGTTATCCAACATGCGGTTGGAGAAGCCCCACTCGTTGTCATACCAGCTCAATACTTTTACCCACTTGCCGTAAACCTTGGTTTGCAAGGAATCATAGTTGGATGAATGCGGATTGTGGTTAAAGTCAACGGATACCAAAGGCTCATCGCAATAGGCCAATACGCCGGGCATTTCTTTCGCAGACGCATCTTTCATTGCGGCGTTGATAGCATCAACACTTACGTCTTTCTCAACCAATACGTTCAAGTCAACCAGCGATACGTTGATGGTTGGCACGCGCACTGAAATACCATCCAGCTTGCCCTTCAATTCCGGCAATACCAAACCTACCGCCTTGGCAGCACCAGTGGTGGTCGGGATCATGGATTGGGTAGCAGAACGCGCGCGGTAGATGTCCTTATGGTACACATCGGACAGGACCTGATCGTTGGTGTAAGCATGGATAGTGGTCATGGAACCCTGCACGATGCCGAATTTGTCATTCAGCACCTTGGCGATAGGTGCCAGGCAGTTGGTAGTACAGGAAGCATTGGAAATGATGGTGTCAGTGGCTTTCAATACCTTGTCGTTTACACCGAAGACGACGGTTGCATCCACGTCAGTACCCGGCGCGGAAATAATCACCTTCTTGGCACCGGCGGCCAAGTGCGCAGAGGCTTTTTCCTTGCTGGTGAAAATACCGGTACATTCGTACACCACATCCACTTTCAATTCAGCCCAGGGTAACTTCGATGGGTCGCGCTCGGAGGTGATGCGGATTGCATCACCATTTACAAACATGGTGCTGCCTTCAAACTTTACAGTGCCATTAAATTGGCCATGCACGGAATCGTACTTGGTCAGGTGTGCGTTCAGGTGAGCATCACCCAGGTCATTAATGCCTACAATTTCAATTTGGCTGCGCTTGCCTGATTCATACAACGCGCGCAGGACATTGCGACCGATACGACCGTAACCATTGATTGCCACTCTAATAGTCATTGCTTTCTCCTAAGTAAACTCTTGCTGATTCTTTTGCTGTAGAGGTACAAGTTATTGCACCCGTGGATAAAAACATAGGGGCGCAATAAATTGCGCCCCTCGGGATTCTCATTAACGCGGCAAGCTGGCTGCTTCACGCGCGAGACGTTCAATTTCGTCCCAGCGACCGGCTTTCATTAATTCCTTGGGCGCCATCCAGGTTCCGCCGACACACTGTACGTTCGGCAACGCCAGGTAGCTGGGCGCTTTTGCCAGATCTATCCCACCTGTCGGGCAGAAGGTAATCTGCGGCAAGGGGCCGGCGATAGACTTGAGCATCGGCACACCGCCCGCGGCTTCCGCCGGAAAGAATTTCTGGTGGGTAAAGCCCTGCACATAGAGGTTCATCGCTTCCGTCGGCGTTGCTACGCCCGCCAGCAGCGGTACCGGCGAGGCCTTGGCCGCTTCGATTAACGCCGGCGTGGTACCCGGGCTTACCAAAAAGGTAGAGCCGGCCTTAACAGCTTTTTCCAGATCGGCGGGAGTGATTACCGTACCCGCACCGATCACCGCATCGCCAGGCAGGGCTTCAACCATGGCTGTGATGGCATCCAGGGCACAGGGTGTGCGCAGGGTGATTTCCAATACTTTCAAACCGCCGTTGTATAACGCCGTCGCCAGAGGTACCGCATCCTCGATACGCTCAACGACCATGACAGGTACAACGGGTGCAATTTTTACGATTTCATTAATAGGTAAGGCCACTGGGTGTCCCTCGTTGCTCACATTAGGTTTATGAAAATAGGTTAAGGTGCCCAGTAAACGATTACCGGCACCCGATCCTGGCGCAACACTGCCCGGATCGGCATATCTTTTACGTCACCCTCGCCTTGCGCCGCGCGCAATACCGCGAGCTTCTCCTCACCCGTGATTAACAACACCAGTGATTTTGAACGCAGCAAACCAGCAAGAGACAAGGTCATACGCTCAACAATCGCGCCGGTCACTTCACTTTGCTTAGCGGTAATTGCTGCACAGAGGCTATCGGAATCCGGATTCAATGCCTCATCCAGCCCCTGGGCATGGGGAAATAATGAAGCCGTGTGGCCATCAGAACCCATTCCCAAAATGGTGATATCGAATGGCTGCGCCAATTGTTGGTAAGCCGCCTCGCAATCTGCCAAACCCCCAGCAGCGGTTTCGGCAGAGTTTTTCATACCGACCAAATTGGCCGCAGCCGCTTTGTTTTGGATCAGATGCTTAACAGTAAAGGCCTCGTTGCTCTTATCGTGATCGAAGTCAACCCAGCGTTCATCCACCAACGCAACATAGACTGACTCCCAATCAAGATCAGAATGACTCAATGCTTTATAGAGCGGTTCCGGTGTGCTTCCACCAGACACCATAAATGTCGCCTCACCACGATCTTCAATTGCGCTTCGTAACGCCCTTTCACATTCGGTTTGCAAAGAGGCAATCATTTCCGCGCGATTCTCAAATAAACGTTCGGTTACCATTCCTGATCGGCTCCTGACAAAACTTCATCAATCGAGAACCAGCGGCGGCGGTCACTGGCGAGCATTTGTGCGGAGGCCTGCGGCCCCCAACTTCCCGCCATATAACCTTGCGGTTTATTTTCCGGGCGTTGCCAGGCATCAATGATCGGGTCAATCCAGGCCCAGGCAGCAGCCACTTCAGCGCGGTGGATAAACAGGCTGGCATCACCGGCGGCAGCATCCAGCATCAAGCGCTTATAGGCATCGGAATAGAAATCCTTATAGGTATCAGCAAAATTCAGGTTCAACACCATTGGACGCAAATGGGTTTCGTGCTTTTCAAGATCTTTGGCAACCATAACGATCTTGATGCTCTCTTCCGGTTGCAAGCGAATAATCAAACGATTGGGTGTTGTACCCCCGGCGGATTCCGGATAAACACGATGCGCGACATCTTTGTATTGGATAACGATTTCCGCGAAACGCTGCTTCATGCGTTTGCCGGTGCGAAGATAGAAAGGCACATTTGCCCAGCGGGAGTTATCAATGTACGCGCGAATCGCCACAAACGTTTCGGTGTTGCTTGGCTGGCCCAATTCTTCCAGGTAACCCGGAACCTGTTTGCCGCCCACTTCACCCGCTACATACTGGCCGCGTACTGTATTGTATTTAACCGTGTTGCCGGTCAACGGGCGCAGGTTTTCGAGAACTTTTAATTTTTCCGCGCGGATACGCTCGGCGGTCATCTTGTTCGGGGACTCCATCGCTACCAGGCAAAGCAATTGAAGGATATGGTTTTGCACCATGTCGCGCAGAGCACCGGCGCCATCGTAGAAACTGGCGCGGCCTTCAAGGCCCACGGTTTCGGATATGGTGATCTGCACATGGTCGATGGATTTCGCGTCCCACAGGTGCTCAAACATGCCGTTGGCGAAACGCAACGCCAGGAGGTTTTGTACCGTTTCTTTGCCCAGGTAATGGTCGATACGGAAAATGGCATCTTCCTTAAAGTATGCGGCGATTTGGCTGTTGATTTCTTCAGCGGTTTTGCCGTCATAACCAAGGGGTTTTTCTACTACAACGCGTGCTTTGTCAGTAATTAACCCCGATTCGTGCAGATGTTTGCAACAAATACTGAATACTGAAGGTGGCGTTGAAAGGTAAAACACACGGTGACTGTTGCCACCTGAATTCAATAACTGCGCCAATGCGTCCCAGTGTTGGTCCAGGGTGCTTATGTCAACAAATACCGGGAACAGGCACTTGGCAAACTCATCCCAATCCGCCGCTACGAATTCATCCGCGTTGAGATGTTTCTCCGCCGCTTCGCGCACTTTGTCTTTGTACTCGGCAACCATCTGGGTATTGCGGCAAGTAGGAATAATCCGCGCACCGGCAGGCAGTGAGCCTTCGCGGTGGGCGCGATAAAGACCCGGAATCAACTTGCGCAGGGCCAAATCGCCAGCACCACCAAAAATGACAAAATCAAACGCTTCGAGCATGAGGAGTAATCCTGTTTATGAATCTGGACAGTGGATATACGTGTACAAATACCTTGTTAATTTCAGGCATGTTTTTAAAACGAAGACCCCGAACCAGGTTCGGGGTCCAAAATTTAACTGCTTACCAGTTAAACACCGTAGCTCCTTCTTCAGCCAGGCCCACCGAGGCGCGGAAGGGAGCAAACAATTCCCGCCCCATTCCATAGTGGACGTTGGTCAAATCACATTGTGCCGGCTGGCGCTTGGCCAGGGTTTCATCATCGACGAGTAATCGCAAGGTTCCCGCTTCAGCATCCAGCTCAATCATATCCCCGGTCTCGATCATCCCTATTACGCCGTTATCCAGCGCTTCCGGTGTCATATGAATGGCGGCTGGAATCTTACCAGAGGCGCCAGACATACGGCCATCTGTTACCAGCGCAACTTTAAAACCGCGATCCTGCAATACCCCCAGCGGCGGAGTCAGTTTATGCAATTCCGGCATACCGCAGGCCTTCGGCCCCTGGAAGCGAACGACAGCAATAAAATCTTTTTCCAATTCACCGCGCTTAAACGCGGACTGCAATTCTTCCTGGCTGTGGAAAACAACAGCCGGTGCAGTGACTTTGCGATGCTCGGGCTTAACCGCCGAAATCTTGATCACCGAACGACCGACATTGCCTTTCAGCAAGCGTAAACCGCCCTCTGGCGCAAACGGTTTGTTCGCTGGCCGGAGCACTGAGTCATCCAGGCTTTCGGCAGGGGCGTCACGCCATACCAATTCGCCGTTTTCGAGGAAAGGTTCCCTGGTGTAGTGAGACAAACCACCTTCCGCCCCCATGATTGTTTTTACGTCGTCATGTAAAAAACCTGCATTGCGCAATTCGCGAATCAGGTAACCCATGCCGCCAACCGCCTGGAAGCGGTTCACATCCGCCAGCCCATTGGGATAGATACGGCACATGAGCGGAATTATATCTGAAATGTCAGACAAATCTTGCCAATCAATTATCACACCCGCCGCGCGGGCGATAGCCACGATATGCATGGCATGGTTGGTGGAGCCGCCTGTTGCCATTAACCCGACAATGCCATTCACCACGGACTTTTCGGTCACTATATCCGCCAATATGACTCGGCTTCCTTCGCGGGTAATCTGCGCCAGTTGATGCACATGGGCACGAGTCAAGGCATCGCGCATCGGAGTATAGGGGTTGATAAAGGTACTGCCGGGTAAATGCATACCCATGATTTCCATCAACATCTGGTTGGTATTGGCAGTACCGTAAAACGTACAGGTACCGGCACTGTGATAGGAGGCGCTTTCCGCTGCCAGTAATTCTTTGCGGCCTACCTTCCCTTCTGCAAATAACTGGCGCGCCTTGGCTTTTTCCGCATTGGACAAGCCGGGCGTCATAGGGCCCGCCGGGATAAATACGATGGGCAATTGCCCGAATGACAAGGCCCCTATCATCAAGCCGGGTACAATTTTGTCGCACACCCCCAGGCACATGGCGCCGTCAAACATATCGTGGGAGAGCGCAATGGCTGTGCCCATGGCAATCACATCGCGGCTGAACAGGGACATTTCCATACCCGGGAAGCCCTGGGTCACACCATCACACATGGCAGGGACGCCACCTGCCATTTGCGCCGTCATGCCCATCTCTTTGGCGGCAGCCTTGATAGGCTCCAGATACTCGCCATAGGGAACATGCGCGGAAAGCATTTCGTTATAGGCGGATACCACCCCCAAATTGGGTGCCTGCCCCTCCGCCAATGCTTCTTTATCAGCCGCATTACACGCGGCAAAACCATGAGCCAGGTTGGCGCACCCCAAATGATGACGCGCTGGTCCCTTGCTGCGGAATTTATTAACGCGCGCCAGATAGGCAGCACGGGCATCTTTACTGCGGGCGATAATTCGCTCGGTAATTTCGACAAGTCTTGGATCTGTAGCTAACACATCAGTCATGGGGAATACCATTGCTCATTGGGTCTGTACCTGGCGCAAGCGGGTGCGCTTGCGAAGTCTGCGCGGATTATCAATCCGCGCATGGCGCCAGGTGCATTGCCTGGCGCGCACTGGTTTTGTGTCTCTCGGCTTAAACGACTTTGGCAATGAGCCCAAAGTTCCTGCGCTTTATTGATTACCGGCTTTGGCGCGCTTGTAAAAATCGATCAAATTGCGAGTGGAAGCATCATGCCCGGCATTGGTAGGCTTACCCAAATCCAGTTCAGGCTGGATGCCAGCCGCAAGCACTTTACCCAGTTCAACACCCCATTGGTCGAAGGAGTGAATGCGCCAGATGATACCTTGAACGAAGATTTTGTGCTCATAAAGCGCAATCAGGGCGCCCAGGGTACGGGCATCCACTTTATTCAACAGGATGGTATTCGTCGGGCGATTACCGCGATGTACCTTGTGCTCGACAATTTCCTCGATGCGCGCGGCACTAACGCCTTTGGCTGTCAATTCGCGGCGAACCTGATCGGCATCGCTCCCCAGCATCAATGCCTGGGTTTGGGCGAAGAAATTGGCCATCAATGCATCGTGATGGCCTTCGACAGCGATAGTCGGGGCTACCGAGCCAATGAAATCGGCGGGGATAATATCGGTCCCCTGGTGCAACATTTGATAAAACGCGTGCTGCCCATTGATCCCCACCTCACCCCACACCAGCGGCACGCTCGCGTAGGCCACCTGCTCGCCCGCCCAATTGACGGATTTACCGTTACTTTCCATTTCCGCCTGTTGCATATAAGCGGGGAAGCGGTGCAGGCACTGGTCGTAAGGCAATAACGCATGTGCCGGATAACCGAGGAAATTACGGTTCCAGATGCCTATCAATGCCAGCATAACCGGCGCGTTTTCCGCCAGCGGCGCCGCCAGGAAATGTTGGTCCATCTCATAGGCGCCTTGCAGCAGTTCGTCGAACACCCCATAACCGAGGAACAATACAATGGGCAAACCGATGGCAGACCACAGGGAAAAGCGACCGCCGACCCAATCCCACATATCAAAAATATTTTCTTCTGCAATACCAAACGCCGTTACCAGTTTGCGATTGGTGGAAACAGCCACGAAATGCCTGGCGATTGCCGTTTTATCGCCCGCCGCGCTCATAAACCATTGCTCGGCAGTGCGGGCATTGGTCATGGTTTCCTGGGTGGTAAAGGTCTTGGATGAGATCACAAACAACGTGGTTTCGGGATTCAACCCTTCCAGCACTTCTGCAATCTGGACGCCGTCAATATTGGATACAAAGTGGATATTGAAACGTTTATCGCTGTACGCCTTTAACGCCTCGCATGCCATTAACGGACCGAGGTTGGAACCGCCAATACCGATACTCACGATGTCCGTAATCGTTTTGCCGGTATAACCGGTCCAGGCACCCGAGCGCAGCTTTTCGCTCAGTTTACGCATGCGCTCCAATTCAGCATTGATGGCCGGACGGGCGTCAGTACCATCAATCATGATGGGCCTGGAAGATTTATCGCGCAGCGCAACATGCATAACAGCGCGATCCTCGGTGGCATTGATATGCTCGCCGGCAAACATGCGGCTGCGCCAGGCTTCGACATCAGACTCTTTAGCCAATGCCAGTAAGGCGGCTTGGGTTTCGTCGGTAATCAGGTTCTTGGAGTAATCAAACAGGAGGCTGGAAAGTTGTAGGGAGAACTTGTCAAAACGCTGGCCATCGGTAGCGAACAGCCCTTTCATATGTTGCGTTTTCATCCGGGCAGCGTGGGCACTCAACGCTTTCCAGGCAGGTAAATCAGTAGGAGAAAGGTTTGGATTAGTCATTTACTACTCCGCAAACTAATTGCATAGGTGGCATTCCTAAACAGGTGGTTGATTCCTATTGTCGTTGTTAGTTAATACTGTCAGTGGTACCGGGACCGAATCGTATAGGTCTACGCCTTTTGCAAATAGGTTATTGCCACTTTTGGCTGACGGAGAAAGGATAAACTTCCTACAGCAAAACATACTTTTGTGGATACCATCCTAGATTTCGCTGTATTAAAGAGAGAGCCTGGTGAAAAGCCGCTAACTCCCGAAACAATCACAAAAAACCCACAAAATCCCTGAAAATTTTTCCGCAGTAGCAAACAAAAATTGTCCGGCACAAAAAGGCCGCTATCATAGGCAGATGGGTTTTAGGTGTCAATTAAACCAGGCGCCGATGCGCCTCAACTTGCCGTGCGAATTATCATTAATTTTACACAAGCAATTTTCGAAAACCCTGCGACGCAAAATGGTACGAGCCGGTAAGCTCCGGCGCTCCTGGTAAATCGCTAACCTCCACATTTTTATTTTATTCGCAAGCCCGGCAGGAAAATTAAATATGCACAGTACCGACCTTACAACGGACAAAAACCGCACAATCCCATTGGGAGTTATCGAAGGTTTTTTCGGGCGGCACTGGAGTTGGGAAAGCCGCGCCAGCTACGCAAAATTTCTTGCACTACATAAGTTCGATTTTTATCTTTATGCACCAAAAAGCGACAAGCATTTGCGCAAGCAATGGCAAACGGATTGGCCGGATAACGAGAAGTCCCGGTTGCTAAAGTTGCGTGAAACCTACCGCGACAACAATATTGAATTTGGAATTGGGTTGAGCCCGCACGAGATTTACCTGGACCCATCGCGGGACCAGCGCAAATTACTGGGGGATCGCATCAAACAGATTAATGAACTCGCACCGGATATCCTCTGCATTTTATTCGACGATATGCGCGGCGATATTCCGGGCCTGGCGACACTCCAAATAGACATTGCCCATCAAGCGGCGGAAATATCCAGCGCAAAAAAAATAATCTTTTGCCCAACCTATTACAGTTTTGATCCGGTATTGGAAAAGGTGTTTGGCAAGATGCCGGAAAATTACTGGCAGGCCTTTGCAAACCAACTCGATCCCGCCATTGATATATTTTGGACCGGGGAAAAAGTTTGCTCTACCTGTTATCCGGAAACGCATTTGGCTGAAGTAACCGAGCTACTCGGGCGCCAGCCTTTCTTGTGGGATAACTACCCGGTCAATGACGGCGCCGTAAAATCCAACCTGTTGCAATTACGTGCTGTTGATAAAACCCATGCGTTACTGGATAAAAAAATTGCCGGGCATGCAATTAACCCGATGAATCAAGCCTGGCTTTCGCAGCTTCCATTAGCCAGCGTACCTATCGCCTATGAATTACGGGAAGGGTACGAGCCACATAAAACCTTTGCGCACCTTTGTGAAACACTGTGCGGAAAACAACTGGGCAATGACCTATTGAGAGACATTGCAAAGTTGCAAGATACCGGATTGCGGAATTTAACAGGCGAAGAAAAAACTGAATTGCGCGAACACTATAATAAATTCCCGGATAACCCTTACGCACAGGAAATTGTCGATTGGCTTAATGGCGAGTATCAATTTGATCCCGCCTGTTTGACGGAATAATTTCACGTTGTTAAACGCGCTTGCAGCCATCGGGAAATAGCAATGATTTGTTCGCCGCATAAAGTATGTTCCATCACATAGGATTCATAAGTCACATTGCCACCAAAGCTTTTTACAAATTGATAGGCCCGCTCACCCAATACCGGTGCGACTACGGAATCCCGGGTACCGTGCTGTATGAGCAATGGAGTATTTTTGTTGGCGGGGTGGATAGTGATGTTGGTGGCGGTAGCAAAATAACTGGATAACACCAGAAGGCCACCCAGTGACTGGTCAAATGTGTAACCCGCCTGGTAAGCCACTGCCCCGCCCTGGGAAAAACCGGCAAGGATAATTCGTCCGGCAGGAATGCCTCGCTCAATCTCGCGAAGGATAAGCCTTTGCACCGCGCGCGCATTTTTTACTAATTGCACTTCATCAATTTTACGCTCCAGGTTCATTTCCAGGATGTCATACCACGCTGGCATAAAATAACCGCCATTTACGGTCACAGGAATTTGCGGCGCGTGGGGGAAGATGAAACGGACAGGCAAGGAGTCCGGTAATTGCAATTCAGGGACAAGCGGTGCGAAATCATGACCATCTGCCCCCAATCCATGCAACCAGATCACACTGGCAGATACCGGAATGCCCGGCGCAGTTTCCACTTCAACACAGGGTAAATAGTTCATAAGGCCTCGCATCGATTAATTTTTGCACTACGCAGGAAAAGCAGCTTTGTTTTACCGTGCCAGGGAATTTTATGGCATAGCGTGATAAAGCAGCACGCAGGGTCAACAAAATAACACTACACTAGGAGCATCAAATTAAAAATATTATCCGCCAGCGCATCCCCGGATGCTAAGGAATACCATGAGTAACCTAAATCCCAACCAACCTGAACTTCATCCCAACGGCGAACATAAAACAATCGACGCGCTAATCACTCCTATTGATCAATTAAATATCCTTTCCAAGATGGAAGTCGCCAAGTTGCTGGATTCCAGCCAAAGTGGTTTGTATAAATTATTTCGCAATTGTTCCCTCGCCGTACTGAATACCGGTAACGACCTTGATGATGGCAAGGAGCTGCTGGAGCGATACAAGGATTTTGATATCAGCATTGTCCAACAAGAACGCGGTATCAAACTTGCCGTTAAAAACGCGCCCGCCAATGCGTTTGTTGATGATAGGATGATTCGCGGTATTAGCGAACATTTGTTTACCGTATTGCGCGATGTGATTTATAACAACGATGAAATTAATGGTAACCCGAAATTTAATTTGCAATTATCGGAAGGCATTACCGATGCCGTATTTCACATGTTGCGCAATGCCAATTTATTAAAGCCGGGGCTGGACCCGAATTTAGTGGTTTGCTGGGGCGGCCATTCGATTAACCGTATCGAATACGACTACACCAAAGAAGTCGGTTACCAGCTCGGGTTGCGCGGTCTGGATATCTGTACCGGGTGCGGCCCCGGCGCGATGAAAGGCCCGATGAAAGGTGCCACCATTGGCCATGCCAAACAACGCATTAATAATGGACGTTATATCGGCATCACCGAACCCGGCATTATTGCGGCGGAGGCACCCAATCCGATCGTAAACCAATTAGCCATCATGCCGGATATCGAAAAACGCCTGGAGGCATTTGTGCGTTTGGGACACGGCATTATCGTGTTCCCTGGCGGTGCGGGTACCACCGAAGAAATCCTTTATATCCTCGGCATCCTTTTGCACCCGGATAATAACAATATCCCCTTCCCGTTAATTTTTACCGGCCCGGCATCTTCTGCCGAATATTTCCAGCGGGTGGACAGGTTTATCGGCGATACGCTGGGCCCCGAAGCACAGGCGCATTACAAAATTATTGTGAACGACCCGGATGCGGTTGCGCGTGAGATGAAGGAAGGTATCAAAAAAGTCCGCGAATTCCGCAAATTAAGTGACGATGCCTATTACTTTAACTGGCAACTGAGAATCAGCCCGGATTTGCAGCAACCCTTTATCCCTACCCATGAAAATATGCGTAACCTGGAGCTTCACAAAAACCAGCAGGTTGACCGCCTGGCAGCTAATTTACGGCGTGCATTTTCCGGGATTGTGGCAGGTAACGTGAAAGAGGAAGGTATCCTGGCAATTGAGCAATTCGGTCATTTTGAATTGCACGGCGACCCGGAAATTATGTATCCAGTGGACGAACTACTCGAATCATTCGCCCGCCAGAGCCGGATGAAGCTGCCGGGAAGGGAATACATTCCCTGTTACAGGGTTATAAAGTGAACCATAAACTGATTTTCCAGTTATAGGTTGTAGTCAATTTCCTACAAAACTTAGCGAATTTTGCGACTAGTGGGGAAAGGGCCTTATCCGGATAATGGGAACCATCAAGGAAGTAGACAATGATGTGCGCCGGCCAGGAAAGGTCAATGGATGCGCCCACCTTTCAAGGAAGCGATGCCTCTGGAGGCATCAAAGGATTGCACTAGCGCAGGAGCAAGGCGGTCAGGGATACGAAAGGAAAATCGTCACAGATTGACTACTTCGACCTAAGGACAGATTCTGTATGGGGCCGCTTATGCGGCCCCTACTCATTTATGGGCCAAGATAATATCCCGCATTCGATGCACCTTACCTGCTATAAAAAAGCGGACACCTGGCGTTCCGCACAGCGCACCGCGCAAATGAAACCTCCCTGTTTCCAGCATGGCGCCCGGGTTTGACGGTTGCCAGCAATAACCATCAAAAAAGACCGGAAATGGTCGTGCCGCTCCAATTCCTGAACAAACTGCCATTGGTGCCCTGATTCGCTTTCAGGTGTAAGCCGACAGTCTGGAACAGGTTGACCTGGCTTAAACCACCCACATCAATCACCCCACCGCGAACATTCCCACCCGCCACCAGCATGGGCGTGTTCTGGCCGGTATGCGCATCAACATTACCCATGTCGGAAACCTGGGTGACCACTGTGGATGCCAGCAGCCCTTGCGCTTGCAACTTGTCCAGTAACTGCTGGGTAAGCGACATGTAATAGGCCACATCCTGATCGTAGTAACCCGCGTAGTTCGGGTTACCCTGGTTGTGGTGCGAGTCGTGCGATGGGCGGGGCCGATGGGTGCCGCTGGTGTCCCTGATCATCGCACCGTCCAGAACATGGGTATGCTCATCCGTACCAAACGCGAGGGACACAGAAGACGAGAGGTTACAGCCCAGGGCCAATACCGCTATATCGGTCATTAATTTGGAGGTCGCGTCAAACCCTGCCGCCGACGTGTTGGTAATCGGCGTGCAGTTGCCACCCGGATTGGTTGAGGTAATCGCGCTTTCAATATCCCGGATAGCACTGAAGTGACTGTCCAGCTTTTCTTTTTCGTGCTGGCCCAGCCGGGTTTTTAATTCATTGACCGCTTTGTAATGAACATCCACCACGGATTTACGCGGAGCAACCGCGCCACCGCTGCCCCCACCGCCGCCCGCGAACAAGACATCCAATGCCGCTTGCGGGCTGGTAATCGTGGGAATACCGGCGGTATCGCGCGATAGCTCGGAAACCGGCGTAGTCCCCAGGTTTAACCATTTAACCGGCGCATTGGAGTTGGCACTGAGGATTTTCCCCAAGTTCACGTCGAAACTTTGCTTACCCCAGGGGTTGGGGTCATTGAAACGGTTGAACATGACCCCGTGGCCGCCGTTCATCATGGTGGCGTTTTTTAACAGCGCGATGCGACCCGCCGCAAAATGGCTTTGCAAGGGGGCTGACTGGATCGGCAAGGTACCGCCGGAGGGGAAAAACCTGGCGGGGGTACACCCGCCCGGCATAAACACCGTGCAAGACCTGGTCGGACCGGCCGTTTGCGCTTCCGCTACCCGCGCCAGCATTACCCCGGCAAGCATACTCGAAGCCTGGATCGCGCCCAGGGCAATACCGGAACGTTTGACCACGCGCAGGAAGTCCCGGCGTTCTTTATCGAAGCAATCTCTATAGCTCATTTTTTGACTCCAATTCGTTAACAGGGAGAATGGGCGCGCCCTAGCGCACCCACTCCTGCCGGTAAATCACTGAATCCAGCGCAGGGATTTCCTGCAACATGGCGCGCGGGCCACTGGTACCCAGCACATTGGCCAGCTTTTCGATATTGCAGCGATAGGCTGTTTTCTCGGCATCCGACATGGTGAATGGCACATCGCGGGTCTTGTCCTTATCGATAAGGAACAGGGAGTTCACCCCGCTGCTGAAGCTGACAAACTGGGTTGCCAGGCAGGTCCTGGCTTGTTTGGACACATCCGCTTGCTCAACCATCAGGCGCGCCAGGTCCCTGGCACCGTTGAAGGTGATTTCCGGTTGGTAAATGACGCGGTCCGGATCGTTGGTGAATTGCAGCTTCTGGTATGGCGAGAAGAATACCGCCGATGCATCGATGGCATTGCCCCTTAAGTCGGTAGTGCGCACCCGGCCAACGGCATCGAAATTCTCCATACCGCCGCCCAGGGGATTGATGATCTCCAGGTGGCAATTGGAACAGGTCGTCGGCTCGGTGATCTTGTCGGCAATCATGCGTTCGGTCGTTTTTGGATCGGCGAAGAAAGCCGCGTGTTTCTTGGCCAGGGCTTCGCGGTCCAGTGAGACCCCGGCGGGTGGCTCGGGAATGTCCTGGCACATTAACTTGCGACGTACCGCTACCGCACGGGTGATCAGGTTGGAATCGTTGTCGCGCGCATAGCGGGACATGAACGCACCCGAGGTGAGGATGCCGCCGCGATCCGCCGTGGCACTGCGCACGAAGCCGTCGGCATCTGCCCCGCTATTGCTGAATGCCAAACCGTAATGGCTGGCCAATCGCTGGTTTACGTGGGTGAAGCCGGGGGTATAAACGGTCGCAAAGGTGGAGGTTGATTCCAGCATTGCGGACGCAAAGTTTTTACCCAGCTCCAACTGCATATCCCCCGCCAGGGTAGCGAAATTGGCAATGCCGACTTTGTTCTGGGTAGCCAGCTTTTCGGTACCCAACCAGCGGTTGATGAAATCTCCCATTAACACCCTGGTATTGGCAGAGTTCATCAAGGCTGCCGCCTGGGTGCGAATACCGGTAAGGGTATCCAAATCACCCCGGCCTGCCGCCGCCAGCAAATCCGCGCCCGGAGTTGTGCCGGTGTAGGTGTAGCTGAGGTAAGTTGCGATCTCGTAACCGGTCAGCTTGTAGATATTGCCGCCCGACAACTCACCCAACTCGGAGCGGTACAGGAACTGGGGCGAAGACAACATCGCCACCAGGGCTACCTTCATACCTTCGGCTTCGGTACGACCGGCGGCGGTGCCTTTTGCCAGCGCCAGGTAATCCGCCTTTTCAGTCGTGCTTAAGGGGCGACGGAAAATACGTGGCGCCAGGTCATTGACCAGTTTGTCAGCGCAACCGGCTGTACCGGGTGTACAGGCCAGCACCCCGCCCCAGCGGGTGGCAACCGAATCGGCGATGCGCTCCGCGGTGGAAAGATAAGCGGAGTAGCGCGCAGTATCGAGTAACAATTGGTTATTGTTGAGGAACGCACCGGAAATGGCATCGTCCGGCAAGCGCGAAATCACCTCTTCCTGGTAATTCACCAGGTCGCGCACCGAACGCTGGTATTCGGCACGGGTGAGCAAACGCAGGGTGCGATGGCCGGGTGCGGTGGCTGTGGCCGGGCACGCGAAGGACGCGCTGTCGTTATCCGGTTTGCCATCGGAAGGCGCGCGTTTGGTGAACAAAAACGCTTCCAGGTCCGCCGCGTTTTGTGCGCTCAGGGAACCGGCATCGCCTTGCGGCATGTACCTGGCAATATAGTCGCGCAGGCTCAGTTGCTCACCCTTAACCTGGTAGTAATAGGCGCGATTCGGGTTAACCGGGATTGCAAAAGTACCATCAGTAAATTTCTCGGTATCGCCATGGCAAGCGTAACAACGCTGCTGCCACAGGCTGGTACCACGCGCCACATCCCCCACCAGCACACCTGCACTGCTGGAACTACCGGAACTGCGGCTACCTGCCGATGAGCTGGTTGAGGTGGCGGACGAAGATGTTGCTACCACAGAACTGGCGGAAGCGCTGGAATCGGAATCGTTGTTATAGATGAGTAGCAACGGCGCAGTTGCTGCGGACGGAATGCTGTCGGCATAGCTGATCACTTTATATTCATAAATGCCGGAAGCCGTCAGCGCGTCCAGGTAACTCACAGTATTTGCGCTTAGGTTGCCCACTGTTGCCCAGCGCCCATCGGCCCCTTTACGGCGCACCAGGAAGCCGGTTTCGTTGTTACTCACGTCCGCCCAATTCAGGCTGGCGCCGGCACTGAGGCCGGTACCTGCGAGGCTGGTCGGGGCAACGGGCGCACTGGCCAGGTTGATGGCCGGGAGGTTGCCTGGGTTATCCCGATTCAGGAAGACTTTGAAATAAACCGGCACCTTTTCACCGATGGTGCCTAGCCCGGCAATTGCGCGCAGGGCTTCCACACCAGCGTTAAGGTCAAAGTCCGCCGAATTGATAACAATGGGTCTACGCGGCGAAACGCTGATGCTGTTGTTCGCATGCTTCATTATTACCGCATCAAACACCACCGGTTTAATTACCCCATGCAGTACCAGGTTCCCGGTCACACTTTGCACGTTAATGCTCCCTGTGGCCTGGGCGTCCAGCGCTGCCAGATCGAGCTGGGTAGTGAAATGCAGATCCGGCAGGTAGGCCGATTCGAACAACAAATTCTGCATCCGCGGGTCGCGAATACTGTTGTTGGTACTGATACCCGCCAGCGGAATGGTCAGGGTTGCCTGGCCAGTGGCGGATACCGTGCCCCTTAGCTGGTTAAAGGTAAAGTTTTCCGGGGTCTCGGTTCCGGCGGTGCTTTTCTTCACGGAAACAAAATAAAAGCTGGATGCAGGCGCATCCAATAACCAGCGCGCCGCCGTACCGGAAACCACACTGGATGAGCTGGCACTGCCGAGGCTGCTGGCCAGGCTACTACTGCTGCCAGTCGAGCCGCCGCAGGCAACCCCGTTTAATGTGTAATCCAGTGGCGCCGTACCGGGGTTAGTGGCGATATAGCCGAACGATACGCTGCCGTTCGCTGGCAGGTTGCCGTTATATCCCACATTTTTCACACATACTTTGGTGCCGGTTTGGGCATAAGTGCCCTCCCACAGGCTGGACAGGGTTTCACCACCGGCAAAGTTCCAACACAACTCCCAAGCCGTTTTGGCCGCGCCGGTATTGGTCAGCGTCAGTTTGTATTGGGCGCCTGATCCCCAATTGTTTTCAGTTTGCAGGGCGACGCTGCACGCGCCCTGGGCAATCGCAACATTGGAAACCACCAGGCCCAAGGCAATCCCGCTGGAAAATATCGACAGTTTCAATAATTTTTTCATGATAGTTCTCTCTCTGCTCCATCCGGTTAACGGGCGTCATAGACGAGCGCAAAGTCCACGGGGACAGAGGCATTAATCGAAGCAATTCCCACAGCCGCACGCAGGGCTTCAACGCCAGCGGCAAGGTTGTAGGTTTCGGCTTTTACCAATACCGGCGGCAGGCTCTGCACAACCACCCGGGAGGCGGTCAGTTTCTGCACCGAAACCCGGGTGGCGATAGTGGCGGTGAGGCCATGCAGGCTCAGGCTGGCTGTAATGTCCGTGCGGGTTACCTGGCCGATGCCCAAGCCGCTAATCAGGGTTGCGGGAACATTAACAGTCACAGTCGCGGTCGGGTGGATTGCGGTTTCAAACAGCAAATCCCGCATACGCTGGTCGCGCAGGGCAACCCCGGTATTCACGGTGTTCAAATCCACGGTGAGGGTTGCTACCCCCGCGTTATTAATGTCGCCACTAATGCCGGTGAAGTTATGCACTTCCAGGTTGTGGGTATTTTTAGTGGTGGCGAAATTGAGGTAGGAATCCGCCGCATTCAGCGTCCAGCCGACTGTTGCCATTGAAGAAGCAACCGAGCTACTGCCGGGTGCAATCGAACTGATTGAGCGCGATGAACTGCCCAGGGCAATCGAACTGCTGGAGCGGGAAGAGCTGGCCACTGACGAACTATTCACCGCTGAACTGTTCACCGCTGAACTATTCACCACAGAACTGTTCACCACAGAACTTGAACTAACGGCAGTACCGCACAGGGGGCCAATTAACCTGGGAACTTCGGCCGCTGCCGGACCTTTACTCCCCTGGAACCCGAAGGTCACTGACTGGTTGGGCTGGATATTACCGTTCCAGCCAGCATTCTTTGCCGTGTAGGGATTGGTGCCGGTGAGCGAAACATCATAGCTCCCGGAAATGCGGTTATCGCCCGCATACTGCCAAGTGAGGTTCCAACCGCTAACCGCCGCCGATGTATCGTTGGTAATTTTGATGGTGCCGGTGAAACCATTGCTCCACTGCCCCGTTACCGTATAGACACACGCGGCCTGGGTATTAATGGAAACCGCGGAAACAGCCAGTGAAAACCCAAGCGCGCAGAAGGTGCGTTTTAGCACACCCGCGGGGCGAGGGTGCTTCGCTGAGGCTTTTAAGCTACTCATAGTGCGATCCTCGAAGAAAAGCCGACACACATCGGCTGGATTAACCGGATTTATTGCGAAGTGTGTTGTTGGCACACCTGTTTAGTTATGGTTATTGCTTTGTTTCAATTCGACCAAAACAGCGAGTCGAAGCTGGAGCTACATCCATTCACAGCAGTTGCCGCTGCCGTGGTGGTCCACCAATGCCGTGGATAACGGCAAATTCGTTAATCAAACTTTCGCGATGCGTTTACCGGCACTTGCCCTGAAATCCGCTCTGACAAGGTTGTCATTTGCGGGCGAGTTTTACGCATATTGCGCAATACCTCCCCCGCCACAACGAATGCGCATACCAACAGGCCGGAATAAATGAACATCACATAGCTGTAATCCACGGTGTAATTCCATGGGCGAGCGATGCCCAAATAACAGGCGAACAACCAGGACACGGAGGAAACCGCCCCGGTGAGTGTTACCAAAACCTGGTCCATTGCCGGTTGGCCTATCAAACCGCGAGGGCAAATAACGCGGGGAAAACTGAAGTAATGCAACACAATCCCATTGATGGTAAGCACCGAAACCACTGTGAACTTGGCCCACAATTTTTCATTCATCAGATACTGTTGCGGATTTTCCACGTAACCCATCAACACCAGGGATAAACCGGAAAGCCACAACACCACCAATGCGATAAACACAATATCCGCCGCCCTGGTCAACTCCCTGGCGGCAAGCTCGGGCAGGCATCCACCCCGGGTTTTGGCCAACGCCAGGTCTTGTATCAGAAGCACGCCCACGGCTATGCAGGCAGCCAGCAAATGGGCATAAACAATCAGGGTTTTCATCGGTTGCGCCTATCGTTGTGATTGCGTTGTTGTAATAGGCTGACATCAGGCGCAAACGCACCGGGCAGTCAACCGCCAATGGCTCACATCGAGTAAATGACATTCTTAAAACTGGGTGGCGAAACGGAAAAGGCTATTAATATTTATTCTTCATGACCAATCTTTGCATTTTCCGGTTTGTAAATTATTTTCTTTATTGTGTAAATAATTATCTCACATTGAAAATAATTTTCCATAGGTTAGGGTAAAAATTTTCTTTTGCGAGCGGCACTGATTCACAAAAGGATAATCTGGCGACAAAGAAAAAATTCCACTGATAAGACTTTTGGGATCTATCCGATAATTGCTGAGGGAAATGTGTTATCGACGCTAATGCTTATAACGCTATGGATTTTCAATTGTTTTGTGCTGGCGCTTTTGCGCGCGACGTTTTGCAAAAAAATCACTGAGTTGATGCTGGCATCGCCCAGCCAACAGGCCACCTGAATATTTCACCTGGTGGTTAAGATAGTCGCTATCCAGGAGCGTTGACTTGCTGACGACTGCCCCGGCCTTGGGTTCGGTAGTGCCGTATACCAAGCGTGCTATCCGCGCATGGACTAACGCCCCTACGCACATAGTGCAAGGCTCCAGGGTGACATATAACGTGGAATCAATTAAACGGTAATTCCGGACCCGGGCAGCGGCCTGGCGCAGGGCGACAATTTCCGCGTGGGCGCTGGGGTCACAACCGGTAATCGGCTGGTTAAAACCTTCACCGAGGATCACGCCGTCTTTCACAATCACAGCGCCTACCGGCACCTCCCCCAAAGCCTCACCTTGTGCGGCCAGGGTAAGTGCGTATTCCATCCAGCGGGCATCCTCGGCAGAAAAATCCGCGATGGGTGCTGTGGGATTTTCCTGTTCGCTATTGCCCACGATTTTTTCCATTACCGGTTAAATAATGCAGTTGTTCAGTTGCGGTAAGCGCGCGAACGAAACGAAAGCGGGGGATAGTCTCGCCAGCGACTTCGACAGTTTGCATAAATAAATCCAACGGGCGAACCGACCATCCATAGTCATCATATAAATAACGGTAAACCACGTAGGGTTCATCGGTTTCACTATGCACCGCTACCTGGAACACAAAATAATCATTGCCTTTGTAATGGCGATACAAACCCGGTTTAACATTCATCTACAGCACACCCGCCGTTTTCAATTCCTGGATTTTTTCAGCCGAAAAATTTAAGACAGATTGCAAAACTTCCCGGGTATGGCTACCCACATTTCCACCGGGCCAATCAGTTCGCCCAGGGGTATCGGAAAGCCTGGGAAGTATGGCGGGAATTTTCAATGGCTTGCCATTAACCTCCACCTGCTCAAACATACCGCGCTCGTTAAAATGAGGGTCGGCAAACATATCCTGCACATTATAAATTGGCCCGGCAGGTACGCGCGCCGCCTCAAGTAATTGCAAAATTTCATCCGAATTTTTGCTCATGCACCAGGCGGCCAAGGCGTTATCAATTTCCAATTCATGCTGCACCCGTCCAGCATTATTCGCCATACGCGGGTCACGCGCCATTTCGGGATGGCCGGCAACGTCCATCAGCCGTTGGAAAATTGAATCCCCATTGCCGCCAATCACGACATACTTTCCGTTTTTACAACGGTAAGTATTGGTTGGAACAATACCGGTTACAGTAGTACCGGAAGGTTCGCGAACTACACCGGCACCGGAAAATTCCGGCACCACGGCCTCCATTAAATTAAACATGGATTCGTACAACGCAACATCGACTACCTGCCCGACGCCATCGGAATTTCGCTCGCGTTCCAGCAACGCCAATGCAATACCGAGTGCTGCGTGGATACCGGAAATAGTATCGCCAATGCTCAAATTGGGTCGCACTGGTGCTTGGTCAGGAAAACCATTTATATAACGAAAGCCGCTGATACCTTCACACACCGAAGCAAAGCCGGGTTTACTGGCGTAAGGGCCAGTCTGCCCGTAACCGGAAATACGCGCGTAAATAATTTTCGGATTTGTTTGTTTAACCTGCTCGGGTCCTAACCCCCAGGCCTCCATCACACCGGGACGAAAATTTTCAATCACCACGTCGGCGTTATCGATTAATTGCCGCGCAATTTGTTGCGCTTCCGGTTTTTTTAAATCAAGGGTAATACTTTTCTTATTGCGCCCAATACTTCGCCACCAATGCGAAGTACCGTTTTCCAATACCCGCCAGCCGCGAATGGGATCGCCCTCCGGCGGCTCAATTTTTATGACTTCCGCACCGAAATAACCGAGTATACAACCGGCAAAGGGTCCGGCCAGCAATTGGCCAATTTCAATAACGCGAATACCATCAAGTGGGCGGCGCTTTTTATTCATGCTGCATCTCTTAAAAATTTTCCATACAAGGAATATAAAACTGCTTAAGTGGTTCAGTGATTCCGTTTCAGGATAAGTTAGTTAATATAATTTTTCCGATATGCTGGCTGGACTCCATCCGTAAATGCGCATCGGCAACCTCTGCGAGGGGAAATACCGAATCGATTATCGGCGTTATTTTTTTTGTATTTAACAATGGCCAAACCTGTTCTTCCAATTCTTTCGCGATTTGTGCTTTTACCTCTGCCGATTGCGCGCGCAGGGTTGAGCCTGTTAAGGTCAACCGCTTAAGCATTAACGGCATAAAATCGACAGTTACTTTGCTGCCATCCAAAAAAGCGATATTTACGATGCGCCCATCTTTCGCAGCCGCCGAAAAATTTCTCTGGATATAATCTCCTCCCACCATATCCAGAATGACATTGGCGCCCTGTCCCCCGGTTAGTTCTTTTATAACGGCCACAAAATCCTGCTGGCGATAATTAATTGGCCTGGCCCCCAGGCTTGCAATAGCTGCGCATTTTTCTGCCGAGCCTACCGTTGCATACACACTGGCACCAAACGCAATTGCCAATTGGACAGCGCAAATACCGATACCGCTGGACCCACCATGAACCAATAAGCTTTCGCCACTTGTTAACCCGGCACGTTGAAAGAGGTTATGCCAGACAGTGAAAAACGTTTCGGGTAAACCCGCCGCTTCTATAAAGGAGAAATTTTCCGGAATTGCCAGGCATTGATCCGCCGGTGCGATTGCATATTCCGCATAACCACCGCCATTGACCAACGCACAGATCCTATCGCCTGCGCGCCAACGCGTTACACTTGGACCACAGGCAATAATTTCACCGGCCACTTCCAATCCCAATACCGGGGACGCATCGGGGGGAGGCGGATACAAGCCCTGGCGTTGTAAAATATCCGGGCGGTTTACTCCCGCAGCATATACACGAATTAAAACGTCGCGCGTACCCGGCGAGGGGATTTTTGCGTCACCTATAAATAATTGCCCGGCATCTCCCGGATTTTTTACGGCGATATATTTCATCACGGCTCCAGGCGCTGGATAACCCAACTCCCATCATTTTGCAAACAGTATTGGAAACGATCATGCAAGCGAGCGGCACCACCTTGCCAGAATTCAATCAAGTGAGGTTTGACGCGGAACCCGCCCCAAAAATCAGGCAACGGAACTTCCCCTTTAGCGAATTTATTTTTCATTACTTCAAATTGTTGCATCAGTAACGCGCGCGATGAAATTGGCTTACTTTGGTTTGATGCCCATGCACCCAATTGGCTATCGCGCGGGCGGGTTATGAAATATTTCAATACTTCCGGGGTGGACAGTTGCTCCGCGACACCGCAAACCTTTACCTGCCGCTCCAAAAAATACCAGGGAAAATGCAAACTGATTTTCGGATTTTGTTGTAAATCCCGGGCTTTATTACTCTTTAAATTGGTATAAAACACAAAACCTTTTTCATCCGCGTGTTTAAGCAACACAATACGTTGCGATGGCTGGCCAGTCGCATCCACAGTGGCCACGGTCATGGCGTTGGGGTCCGGGATTCCGGATTTAATTATTTGCTCCATCCAGCGACTAAACTGGTCATACGGACTAGCCGCCAAATCAGGTAAATCCAACCCGCCTCGCGTATACTCGCGGCGAAAATCTTCAAGGTTTAATTCCATAGGTTACTCCGCCACTCACTAATGAACAGACCCATTTTAAACGCGCATGCTACTGGGTTAAAAAGTAAAAGGGAAACTCACCCAAACTCATTACTAAAACGGATTATTGATGCCAATGTGTTCTAATTGCTTTAAGAAAAATCAACGTATCCTTAAACCTATCTATAAAAATCGTGGTCCTACACACTAGTAAGCGCTACACTAGCATTATGTAATTTAAGGATTGATGCGCCAATATCAAAAGGCCGCCAATCCTGGCACCTGAACCCTGACCAAGTCAAAAGACCTATGAGTAAATCCCAATCCGTTGTCGGTATTATCCTTGCCGGCGGCCTTGCCAAGCGTATGGGCGGTGGCGATAAGTGCCTGCTGCCCCTCGCCGGTAAAACCTTGTTACAACGGACTGTTGAGCGCGCGAAACCCCAGGTAGAAACCCTGTTATTAAATGCTAATGGCAGCAGCTTGCGTTTTGCACGTACTCGTTTGCCGGTAATCCCGGATATATTTGCGGATAATCGCGGCCCGCTCGCCGGAATCCATGCGGGTTTAAGCTGGATGCGCCAGTTCACACCGGATGCACAATGGTTAGCCAGTTTTGCCTCGGATACCCCTTTTTTCCCAACGGATATGGTCCCCAGGCTTTTCGATGCAGCCAGTGCCAGCCACAGTCAATTGGCCGTTGCGAAATCCAGGAACCGCATCCATCCGATATTTGCGCTTTGGCATGTATCATTGCTGGAGAAGATCGAACAGCAATTAAAAAGTGGCGAAACGCCGCGCTTGCAAGATTGGGTTCAACAACAACAAATGGTCGAGGCAGAATTTGTAGCCGATGCCTATGATCCTTTCTTTAATATTAATACACCGCAAGATCTGTATGCTGCGGAACCGTTGGTATCGCTGGTCAAATAACTGCAATTAATTCCACACCTAAGGGATCGCTTCAATTTTACCGGGCTGTTATGCTTTCCGAAATTTTTGAGGAAGTGCACATGCTCTGGCGATTGATTTGTGTTTTGCAATTTTACGGTTTATTGATTATTTATACCTATCTCGGCATCACCCCTCATCCAGAAAATTCTGTGCCGGTATTTAATGATTTATTAATGCATTTTACCGGCTATACCCTGGCCGGCATCTCTATTAGCTTTGCCCGTCCCCAATGGCCACTTTGGCAGCGAGCGGTATTTTTAATTACCTATTCATTTGCTATTGAAATAATCCAGTACTTCAATCCGCCACGCACATTCAGCCTCACCGACATGTTAGCCAATACGGGTGGGGTTTTATTGGGTTTATGTTTAGTGGTAGTGTTGACGAAATACCTGGACATTTTTGCCAGGTTGCTTTATTGGAAAACAAATATAGAAACCAATAAAAAATAAGATAAAAACCCTGGAGCGAAACCCGGTTTAAAATTCCAAAAAAGTTTAATAGCTATTCACTACCTGCTGGGAGTACACCATTGCTGCGATTGACTTTAAGTTGCTGATCGAGGAATTGGGTAACAATATCAGCGGCAGGTTGCAGCCATGGATCAAATAACCAAAATGAATGTGGTGTATCGGGAAGCCGGGTTACCTGGTAAGGAATATTAAAGGGCTTCATTTTTTCAATCATTTCCTGGTACCCATGGCTGAATCGGCGTTGGGAACTGATTAAAAATAAAATCGGCGGATCCAGTTGCAATATACGTTTGCCATAACGCACATAAGCAATATTTTTATTTTCATGAACGGATGGAGGCACATCGCGAAGGGCAACAGTAATAAACGGATAATCCCCTGCCAATTTCTGAAAGGTGGTTTCCGGTGTGTAGGTATTGGCAGGATCAGCAAGATTTGTAACCCTTTGGCAACCGGACAACAGTATTGCCACCAACGAAAAACTAAACAATCTTTTGATGTATTGCATGGGTTACTCACTCAAGCGTGAATGGAAATAACCGAAGATATATGCCGAAAAGATTAATAAACATTCTGTGTAAAAAATAAAAAGGCCAGCAATCGCTGGCCTTTCACAAATCACCTGACTGTTACAATAACAAGCGACGCAAATCGCCAATTACTGATACCAGATACGTCATAAAGCGCCCTGCATCCGCACCGTTTACCGCACGATGATCATAGGACAGCGACAACGGCAACATATTGCGCGGAATAAACTCTTTGCCATTCCACACCGGTTTCATTTGGGCGCGCGAAACACCGAGGATACCCACTTCATTAGGGGCGGTAACCATGGGTGTAAAACCATTGCCACCCATAGCACCGAGGCTGGAAATAGTGAAGCAACCACCTTGCATCTCGGCCGGGGTCAGCTTGCCGTCACGGGCCTTTTTCGCCAAGGTATTAATTTCGTCGGCCAACTCCCACAAACCTTTTTTATCCGCATTGCGTACCACGGGAACCAGCAGACCATTGGGCGTATCTACCGCAATACCAATGTGGACAAATTTCTTGTGCACAATGCTTTCACCATCGTGATGCACGGATACATTGAACGAAGGCTCCGCAACCAGGGCGGCAGCGACCGCTTTCACAATAAAGGGCAAAGGTGTTAGCTTGCTGCCGCGCTTTTCCGCTTCAACCTTCATACTGTTGCGGAAGGCTTCGAGATCGGTAATATCCGCATCATCAAATTGGGTAATACGCGGAACATTCAACCAACTGCGCGTCATGCTCTCGGCAGTGAGCTTTTTAATTTTGCTCATCTTGACGATTTCAACTTCGCCAAACTTGGAGAAATCGACAATCGGCAACGCCGGGATTCCCGATCCACCGCCCAATGAAGTACCCGCCTGGGCCGCCTGTACAATGGGCTTCACATACGCGCGAATATCATCTTTTTGCAAGCGGCCGCGCGGACCGGTACCTGCGACCTTGCCCATATCAACACCGAGCTGGCGAGCCAGTTTACGTACCGCCGGGCCAGCGTATACATCACCGGTTTGCTCAACCTCGGCTACCGGCGCCGATACTGCTTTAGGCGCTTCCGCCTTGGGTGCTTCTGCCTTGGGTACCGGGGCAGCTTCCGCTTTTGCAGGAGCGGGTGCCGGAGAGGCGGTAGCTCCACCGGTAGTCGCCAATACACCAATTACCGTACCCTGGGATACCTTATCGCCTACTTTTACAGCGAGGCTCAGGATCTTGCCCGCCGCTTCAGCAGGAATTTCCATAGAGGCTTTATCAGTCTCAAGCACAACCAATGAATCGCCAGCGGCAACCTCATCACCGACTTTCACTGCAATTTCAATAACCTCAACACCTTCTGCGCCACCGATATCAGGAATTACCATATTCACTTCAGCACCGGCGGTGGCTGGTGTTGCAACTGCGGGGGCCGCCGCAGGAGCCGCGGCCGCAACCGGTGCAGCTTCTTGTGGTGCCGGTGCAGCCGCACCTTCAGCTTCCACTTCCAGCAATGGGCTATCCTGTGAAACCTTATCACCCAGGTTAACTTTAATAGCGACAACCTTGCCTGCCTTGTCGGCGGGGATTTCCATCGAAGCCTTGTCGGTTTCAAGCACGACAATTGAATCCCCTTCTGCGATCACATCGCCTACCTTGACGGAGATTTCAATTACTTCAACGCCTTCTGCGCCGCCAATATCTGGCACTTTAATAGTTTGAATTGCCACTGTAGTAGTTCCTCATTAATCGGTTGTTTCTACATTTGATAAATGTTTTGGAGAGTACAAACAACATCGCCCTCTTTGTGAGAGGGCGATGGTTCTATACGCTCATTGGATCCGCTTTTTCCGGATCAATACCAAACTTCTTGATGGCCTTGGCAACCACATCGGCTTTAATCTTGCCTTGGTCAGCCAAAGATTTGAGTGCTGCAACCACCACGAAGTAACGATTCACTTCAAAGAAATGGCGCAGTTGGGTACGGGTGTCACTGCGACCGAAACCTTCAGTTCCCAATACTGTGTAATGGCCCGGAATATAGGCGCGCAACTGCTCGGAATAGGTTTTCAGGTTATCAGTGGAAATAATGAATGGGCCCTCGGCAGCTTCCAATACCTGGGTAATGTAAGGCTTGCGCGGCGTAGCCGTGGGGTTCAGCATATTCCAGCGAGTGGCGCGTTGGCCATCGCGGGTCAGTTCGTTAACGCTGGTGACGCTCCACACATCCGCTTCAACATCGAATTCACTGCGGAGGATTTCCGCCGCAAAACGCACTTCACGCAAGATAGTGCCCGCACCCATCAATTGCACGCGGTTCTTGGCCTTGCCTGCACTTTTTTCCAGTTGATAAATACCTTTGATGATGCCTTCTTCGGCGCCTTCAGGCATATCCGGATGCTGGTAATTTTCATTCATCAATGAAATGTAATAGAAGATATTTTCATTGTCGTGGTACATACGCTTGATACCGTCCTGGATAATTACCGCCAGTTCGTAAGCGTAGGTAGGGTCGTAGGAACGACAATTGGGAATCGTATTCGCAAATACGTGGCTATGGCCGTCCTGGTGCTGTAACCCTTCTCCATTCAGAGTAGTGCGTCCGGCAGTTGCACCCATCAGGAAACCGCGCGCTTGAGAATCACCGGCAGCCCAGGCAAGGTCACCGATACGCTGGAAACCAAACATGGAGTAATAGATGTAGAAAGGAATCATCGGCTTTTTATAGTTGCTGTAGGCAGTTGCCGCAGCAATCCATGAGGCCATGGAACCGGCTTCGTTAATACCTTCTTCCAATATCTGGCCGGTGGCTGATTCGTGGTAGGACATCATCTGGCCGGCATCATGCGGGGTGTACTTCTGGCCTTCGGAGGAATAAATACCTACCGTTTTAAACATACCCTCCATACCAAAGGTACGCGCTTCGTCCGGGACAATCGGCACAATCTGCTTACCGATATTTTTATCCTTAACCAGGGAAGAAATGATACGCACAAAGCTCATGGTAGTAGAGATTTCGCGTTCACCAGTACTCTTCAACTGCGCGGCGAATGCATCAAGGGCAGGAACCAGCAGCGGATCGAAGCTGGCATTACGCGATGGCAAATAGCCTTTCAGCGCGCTACGGCGAGCCTTCATGTATTGCATTTCCGGACTGTCTTCCGCCGGGCGGTAATAGGGCAGCTTCGGCAAATCTTCATCGCTGATCGGCAATTCAAAACGATCGCGGAATTTCTTCAGGTCTTCCATTGCCAGGTGCTTGGCTGAGTGGGTTTTATTAATCGCTTCACCTGACGAACCCATACCGTAACCTTTTACGGTCTGGGCGAGGATAACTGTTGGTTTGCCTTGGGTGTTTACCGCCTGATGGTAGGCGTTATAAACCTTATGGGAATCATGGCCGCCACGCGCCAGGGCCATAATGTCGTCGTCGGACATATCTTTCACCAGCTCCAGCAACTCCGGATATTTACCGAAGAAATGCTCGCGGGTATAGGCTCCGCCATTGGCTTTGTAGTTCTGCATTTCGCCATCGACAACCTCGTCCATGCGCTTTTGCAACAGGCCGGTTTTGTCTTTGGCTAGCAATGTGTCCCAACCACGTCCCCAAAGGACTTTAATCACATTCCAGCCGGCGCCACGGAATACACCTTCCAACTCCTGCACAATCTTCCCGTTGCCGCGCACCGGACCATCCAGGCGCTGCAAGTTACAGTTGATCACAAAGATCAGGTTATCCAGCTTCTCGCGGGTAGCCAGGGAAATTGCACCCAGGCTTTCCGGCTCGTCACACTCACCATCCCCCAGGAAAGCCCATACCTTGCGGTCGGTTTTAGGGATCAGGCCGCGAGCTTCCATATAACGGTTGAAACGCGCCTGGTAAATAGCCTTGATTGGCCCCAGGCCCATGGATACGGTGGGGAACTGCCAGTAATCAGGCATCAGCCATGGATGCGGGTAGGAAGACAATCCCCCACCGTTGACTTCGCGGCGGAAATTGTCCAGATGGGATTCGCTCAAACGGCCTTCAACAAATGAACGGGCATACATACCGGGGGATACATGGCCCTGGAAATAGATGAGGTCGCCGGGGGTGTCACCGTCGTTACCCCGGAAGAAGTGGTTGAAACCTACATCATATAAAGTGGCTGACGATGCGAAAGAAGCAATATGCCCGCCCAACCCTTCATCGTTGTCATTGGCCTTCATAACCATTGCCATGGCGTTCCAACGGATAATCGAGCGGATTTTGCGCTCAAGTTTGGTATCGCCGGGAGATTGGATTTCTTTATCGACAGGAATGGTATTACGGTAAGGAGTTTGAATAGAGGAAGGCTGCTCAATGCCATGGTTTACAGCGGACTCGGACAGAGCTTTCAGCAGCTCAGCCGCACGGTCTTTACCGGCGTGGCGAACAACTGATTTAAGGGCGTCCAGCCACTCTTTGGTTTCAATGGCATCAATATCTTGTAGCATTCAAATCTCCTCAGCTATGCGCAGCAGCGCACATCATGTAGCAGTAGTATCTATATAGGAATTTGGATCTGGGCTTCGCACAAAATTTGCACAAAAGTGCAGTTTTTTCATGGAGTTACAGGAGGAATATTCCTTTTTCTTGTGTAAAAAATCCCCGAATTCTTGCATAAGTGGGAATTTTTTACCAGCCCTAGCCAATACGGTAACACTCTGGAGGGGCACATTTTGGTGCACTGTTTGCTGTATCCGGAAATCTGCATAACAACGACATGATAAAAATCCGGCCAAGCAACAGGGCTGGCATTATTACCCAAAATTTTCCGATTCTCCAAGCAGAAATCAGTAAAAATTTTGATAATTTTTGCGCTATACGCACCACAAAAAAGCAAACTAATGCATCAATTTGCATCACGCGATTATTCGTTAAACAATTTCCTGAAATTAATGCGTAACTAACGATTGCTTGTACGCAGTTACGTCATCAATGAGTAAATAATTTTCACGTGCGGTAATTTTTTGCGAGCTTAACCAAAGGCGGCGGTTTTTATCCATAAACACTTCGCGATAATAATTGGCAAGCGATTCAGGCGTGATGCGCGAAACCGCATCCGCAAGGTCAAGGCGACGGGTAAATTGCTCATCAAGATTGACAATTGCATTCCAGTACCGATCACTCTGTTCCCTTAATGAACGTGCGGGTTCGCGCAATTCGTTTATCAGGGATTGACGGTTGACCATGAAATGCTCGGTAATTGTTTCCAATTGACGATCCAGGAATTGATCGACCTCATTGGTGATGGTTTCCTCATCCGCAACAGGCGACTGCACAATCATTAAGGTATTTTCCAGTGTGAACAGCGGCGAAGGTATGGCAGCAACGACATAACCCAACTGTTTTTCGGTACGCAACTGATGATAAAACGCCGGTTGCAATAACTGCCTCGCCAACAGCATATGCGCATTGTCTTCTATTGAGCTTGAGCGGCTCTGGATGAGTAGCTCGACAATATTATCGGCATGTGTTGTGGGATAAATGTAAAGCCAGGGCTTTGCAGAATCCCCAGGCAACATCACTAACCTTTGCGGCGGCAATTCGCGCCCCATTTGGCGCTGCAACAATTCGTGCTCGGCCAGCACGGCCAACTTAATCGCCTCAGCGCGGAAATAATTGCCGTAGAAAAAAGCATCCATGCGCGCATCTATTAATTGCTGGTTTGAAAATTTATTAAATTTTTCAAATGTCACTGATTCAAGTTCCGCGATAAGTTGTTCGTTACTCCAACCCGGGATTGTTTGTAACATGGGAACTTGTTTCGCCAAAACCTGATAGGGAAGATCCTTGCTTTGATTGCGCAGGCTGCGCAGCAAGTTTTCCTTGAGCAAGGCGAAGCGCTCTTCTTTAAATTTTCCCGTGCGTACGGCTGTCATCACTTTGTTCAGTAATAAACCCTGGCGCCCGGAATAGCCAAACATTTTAATATCGAAACCGCGGTTATGTGGCTCTAACGCAAGTTCAATTCCCGCAAGGTGGGCGGGATATGCGTATTCATTTAACTGATCGTTTACCAGTGCGGCAAATAACTGCACCTGCGCGGCTCCCGCGGCACTGGAAGCCACCAGGGGAGACTTGATGCGTAAATTAATAGTCGCGCGCGGTTGGATAAACTCGCGATCCTGCGTGTACCAAACGCGCATATTCCTGTTATTTAGAATTAACTCCGGTTTACGGTTAATCACTTCCCCTTGCTGTTCAAGCATAGAGCCGGTTTTTACCGTAAGGCGCTTTGGAATAAAAAGATTCTTTTCTGGCAAGGATAGCTCCTTACGCACCGCGGGTTTTAGTTCCATAATTTCCGGGATACCGGCGCGCAAGCTATAGGGAGCGAAATAAAGCTTCGAAACGCGATAGGCCTCTACTTCAGGTGCGGTTAACGCGACTAAAACTTTTTCTTTCTGCAAAAAAGACAAACTTTTCTGAATCTGTTTTTCGTTGAACTCCCTATAAAGGGAGCCGCCGCTGAGAATGTCCCCGGGCGCATAGTGTCGCATGGCTTGCGCCAATTCGCGTACAGTTTCGATTGGGGCACGTTTTTCCTGGAAGCGAAAATTCAGGTCTGCCATGATTTGTAACTCGCTATAGCGCCAACTTGAAACGCCGCGCTCACGCAACTGATCTATACAATGAAAAACCAGGGAGATAATTTGATGCCGGGCAAGTACGCCTTGCGGTGTTAATTGGATATTTATTTCAAAAATTGCATTTTCGCGACTTTCCAAACCAGTGGCAGCATAAATTCCATCAGCCCATCCCAAGCGCTTCAGCAGCGAGAGCAAACTGCCCTTGCCTTCATGTCCCAGGATGTTAGCAATGTAGGCATAGGGTTTGGTTTTATAAAATTGGTTGGGGTTAGGAATGGGGAACACAAAGTTTAACTGGCGAAGCTCCTTCTCCGGTTTGATCTCCAAGCTCGCAGGTAAAGAACCTTGGGAAAATAAATCCGGATAACCCGATGGAATTTTTGCGTCTCGCTGTTGCACTGCGCTGAAACGCGGGCTAACCATGGATTCAAGTTTATCCAGGGGCTCGCGCCCCAGCACCACCAGGCTCATCAAGTGCGCTGAATAATATTGCTCATAAAATGCCAGCATATCATCGCGAACCGAACGACCATCACGATCCGCAAGTGTTGCCAGGTTTCCCACTGAAAATTTTGCGCCGGGATGCTCCTGGTTAATAATCTCGCGATAAATATCCCATTCCCGACGACCATCATCGTTTAATTTCGCAAGGTATTCGGAATTTACCGCATTGCGCTCGCGCTCTACATATTCGGCAGAAAATAATGGTGCGACAAAAAATTGCGCAAAGCGATCCAGCGCCGCGTCGAGCTGGGCATTATCTATATCAAAAAAATAATTGGTATTTTCCGCAGCGGTGTAGGCGTTGTAGCTACCGCCATGCTGCGCAATAAATTCCTGGTATTCGCCTGCACGCGGATATTTTTCCGTTCCCAGGAATAACATGTGTTCAAGGAAATGGGCCAATCCTTCACGGTCAGGTGGATTCTGGTTTGCCCCTATATTCACATCCAATGCGGCGGCAGATTTTTCGGTGGCAGGATCGGAGATAAGCAACACACGTAATTTATTTTCCAATACCAGATAGCGGTATTCACGTTTATCGTTTTCACTTTTTGTTATGTGAATAGGGCCTTGCCCGGCCCTGGATGGTCCTTGAGCAAGGCCGGAGGAGGCATGCATTAGCAAACAGATGCAGACTATATAGATTGCAGAAGAAACGACATCAATCTGTTTGCAACACGCTTTCGACATAGACACACTCACTTGACTGTCCATCCACTGCAAAAAATTTGTGCTTGATGGAATACTAAACCGCTGTTTTCTTCAGCAGATAACAAAAGACCGCTTCCCGCTCGCAAAAACCAACCAATTCATGCCCGCTGATCCGGGCAAAAGCCTGAAAGTCGCGCACCGAGCCTGCATCGGTCGCCAATACACGTAACAAGTCGCCGGGGGCCAATTCCCGTAAAGCCTGTTTAGCCTTCAGCAAGGGCAAGGGGCAACGCAACCCGGAAGCATCCAACTCACAGGTCACAGGTTGGGTAAAACAATTAATTTGCCCAGCGGCCATAATCTGGTCCTGTTCTCTGCCCGAACACAACTTTTTACCCAGGCGAGCGAACCGGCTAATGGGAAAAAGGTCTCAAAAAGTTGCTAACCTAGTCTTTACACGTCAAAAAGGCTAGAGTTACGCCGAATTTTTTCTGCCCTTCCCTATTTGGCCAGCCATACCAGGAGTCCACCCTTACCGTGTCCAGGCTTGTTAACCTTCCCATGAAAATGCCTCGCTCCCCGGCTTTAACCCTGCTCCCGCGCCTCCCGATGTGCATAGGTATGGCATTGCTGCTTATTGGCGGGCTGCTGGTGAGCCCCCAGGCCAGCCGGGCCGAGATCGAGTTACCCGATCTCGGCGACACCAGTTCAATAACCATTTCGCCGGTGCAGGAAAAAATACTCGGCCAACGCTGGTTGCGCGCCTATCGCAGCCAGGTGCCGACTTCGTCCGATCCATTGGTCATTAATTATTTGGAGCAATTATTCGCGCGCCTGATTCCCTATAGCCAACTGACCGAGAAGCGCGTCGATCTGGTGGTCGTGGAAAATAACACGCTCAACGCGTTCGCGGTACCCGGCAACATCATCGGGGTGCACACCGGATTGTTGAACTATGCGAAGACCGAAAACCAACTGGCAGCGGTGCTTGCCCATGAGCTGGGCCACCTTAGCCAACGCCATTATGCGCGCCGCCTGGAGCAGCAGAAGAATATGATGGTGCCTATGCTGGCGGGAATGCTGGCGGGCCTGGTACTGGCGGCCAACAATAACAGCGATGCCGGGATGGCCGCTATTATGGGAACCCAGGCTGCGGCGCAGCAGGCATCCCTTGCATTCAGTCGCCAGAACGAACAGGAGGCTGACCGTATCGGTATGCAAACCATGATCGAAGCCGGCCTTGATCCCCATGCCGCCGCCGACATGTTTGAGGAGATGGTGCGCGCAAACCGCCTGAATCGCCGCCCTCCCGAATATCTGTTGACCCACCCGGTCAGTGAAACCCGCGTGGCCGATGCGCGCAACCGCGCCCAGCAATATCCGCGCAAACCCGCAATGGATGACCTGGAATACCAATTGATGCGCAGCCGTGTACGGGTGGAGAGTGAAGAGACCCCGCAAATAGCGGCCAAAATGTTCAAGAGCGAATTGGATAGGGAAAGCCGGTCGCCCGATGCCAGCCGTTACGGCTGGGCATTGGCCCTAACCAAGGCCAGCCAGTTCGATGCGGCGCGTGAAGCCCTGGCGCCCTTGTTGGAAAAAGAACCCGGGCGCGTGACTTACCAGATTATGCGCGCGGATATAGAAATCGCCGCCGAACGCTACAAGGCCGGGCTCGACATCCTGGAAGCCCAGTTGGCCAAGCACCCGAACAGTTATCCGTTAATTGTTCGCCATGCAGAAGCCCTGATGAAATCCGGGCTTTACAAACAATGCGCCGAGATACTGGACCGCTACTCCCGCAAACGCAGCAATGATGATTATGTTTGGTACTTATTGGCCGAAGTGAATGGCCTGGCGGGTAATATTTTGGGTGTGCACGAAGCGCGCGCTGAATATTTTATTTTGAACGGGGTTTACGACCGCGCCCAAATCCAATTGCGCAATGCGTTGAAGTTAACCAAGGACAATGCTTATCGCACCGCGTTGATTGAAGAACGCCTTAAATATGTCGAAGCGCAGATGCAGGACCATAGTTTCTAACACATAATATCCGGAACAGATTAACGCCAGGTGCCGCGTGTTACTGCGGTTGTTTAATCCAGCCGGATTCCACCATCCATTCATCCGCGTTTATAACCGCCATAGGCCTGCCGATAAAATAGCCCTGGGCTTCATCGCATCCCATTTCCCTTAAACGCTCCAGCAAGGCTTCGTTTTCCACGCCTTCTGCGACCACTGTCAGCCCCATGTTGTGGGCCAGGTGGATTGTTGAATTGACAATTAATTCATCCTGCAAATCTTCCAACATATTGCGCACAAATGAGTTATCGATTTTTAACGTTTGCACCGGCAAGCGTTTAAGGTAAGCCAGCGATGAATAACCCGTTCCGAAATCGTCGATGGCCAGGTGCACACCCAGGATATGCAGGGCCTCCAGGTTGCGCAAGGCGCGCGTGGGGTCAGTCATGATGGAACTTTCGGTTATCTCCAGCTCAAGCCGTGCCGGCAGTAATTGATATTTTTTTAATAATCGATCGACCAGCCTGGGAATATTGTCATCCATCAAGTTACGCGCCGATAAATTCACCGCAACACTCAATGCCAAGCCCTGGTCTTGCCAGCGGCGGCATTGCTCTACGGCGCGCTCTATTACCCAGGCGGTGAGCTGGTGGATTACGCTGGTTAATTCCGCTATGGGGATGAAATCGTTTGGCGGTACAAAACCAAGCTCCGGGTGCACCCAGCGAATCAAGGCTTCAAAACCGTAACAACGTTTTTCATTCAGTAATACTTTGGGTTGGTAATGCAGGCACAACTGGTTTTCGCGAATCGCGCGCCCCAGTTCACTCACAATCGCCAAACGTTTAGTCGAATGGGGATCATACTCCGGGCTATAGATCGATAAGCCGAGCATTTGGCTTTTAGCGTAATACATGGCGATGTCGGCATAACGCATTAATTCGTGGTGGTCTTGCGCCTGCTGCGGGCTGATGGCAATGCCGATACTTGCGGTAACCTGGGTGGTGAAGCCTTCCAGGTCAAATTCCTGGGACAGCGCATCCAGCAAGCGATGCCCGAATACAACAGCCTGGTGGGCGCTGCGGATGCGCGGTAAAAACACAGCGAATTCATCGCCTCCCAAACGCGCCGCAGTACCGGGAATCTCTGACATTTCATTGGCCAGGCGCGGTCCGATCAATTTCAACAGGTGATCGCCAACGTTATGCCCAAGGGTATCGTTAATTTCCTTAAACCGGTCCAGGTCAATCAATAACAACGCGCTGATTTGTTCAGCGCTGCGTTGTTCAAAGCAGGTTTCCATATCCAGGTACAATTTGTTGCGATTGGGTAACGAGGTCAATGAATCATGATGGGATTGGTAACGCAATTTATCTTCGTAGCGTTTTCGCGCTGTAATATCCTTGGTGGTGCCCCACACCCGTTTTAAATAACCGTCTTCCAGGATACCGGTGCAGCAAATCTGGAAATAATATTGTTTGCCCCGGGGATCCTGGCGCACGATATCGTGGTCAATCATTTGGTAATTATTGTTAACGAAATAATGGACATCAAAAACATAATTGCGCGAACCACTGTCCACTAACCCCATTCCCAGAATATCGTCCAGCGATTCAACCCCAAGCATGGTGAGCAGCACTTTGTTTGCCTCCACCAGGCGCGCATTATCGGTAATTTGCCGGACCTGGGTTCCCACATCTTTCGTAACGGCAACCGGCGGCTGCATTTCATAACACCAAATTGCTTCCGAGCTGTGGGTGATAAATGCTTTGTAACTTGCCTCACTTTCCTGCAAGGCATCGCGCGCGCTTTTTTCGCGGGATAAATCCTGCAATTGGATCAGGACCCGCTCCACCGCGCCTTTCCGGTCGCAGATAGGTAAAAAGCTTGCGCGAAAAAATAAATTTTTATTATCAGCAGGAACCTTGTTGTGAATATCGTGAAATAAATAATTGGTTTCGATGGTTTGCGCTTTCCCATGCTGGTATACCAACTGGATGGCTGCGGATAACATCGGGTCGCTGTCGAGGTATTTATCGCGCAATATCGAATAAAAACCTGCCGCCATTTCAGCCTGTTCGTGGCTCAACTGGAACATCCGTCCCAGCGCCGGGTTCATATCAAGCACTACACCATATTTATCGGTAATTAAACTGGGAATCGGGCTTTGCGCAAATAAGCCGGATAGAAATTGCAGCGCATATTCATCGTCAGGCTGGGTCAGGAATTGGCGCGCACCGATTATCACGCCTTGAAAATAGCGACTGCCATCATTCGTTGCCGGTTGTAAGCGGGCAACAAACCGCAATTGCGGTTCGCCCGCCAAACCCACCAGTCGCAAATCGCAGGAGCGCAATCGCTCATAATCCTGATCACGCGGATCGGCATTAAAAGCCTGCATAAATAAATATTTATCTGCGGTAGGTAATAGTTGCAGCAAGTCAGCCAGGAAATTAACGGGAGGTGGATCAAGCGTTACCGCAGCCAATAATTCCGGCGTAATGAAAAGCTCCCCACTGATCGCCTCCATACTCCAGGGAGCAATATTGGAAGTATCCAATACACTGTCCGGAACGAGATCACCCGGCAATTCTATCGCCGGGTCATCCGATGAATTGGATTGCTGCATAGAAATAAGCTTGCCTTGTATAACCGCAAATGCGGCATCGGACTCGTGGTTTAAGAAAAAGGTTTTGCAGACCAAAGTGTAGACAAGAATTTCCGTGACACCGGGATACCGGGGATTAGTTCACATTTTTTACCATTAATGTGAACCAGTGCGCCGCCTTGTTTTTTGGGTTTGCCAGGTTTTTGGCGGCAGATAAAAGCGGATTATTTTCTTGATGAAAATCGTCAGTAATGCGGCGGGCGTTCATCGGGAATTTCACCGGGCTCTTGCCCTTGTGCACGCACAGCGTCTTCAAGGCGTCGGGCGAGGAGTCGGATATGTTGTTTAAGCAGGGTGATGTCGGCGTCCTGCTGTGTGATCACCCGGTTCAATTGCTCAAGGGTATCCTCCTGGTAGGCAACGCGGGTTTGCAAATCAATCAGTTGTTCCTGGATATCAGTCATGGTGTTGCTCCAGAATTGCGTAGGCAGCATCAATTAATTTCATCGCGCGCTCGTCAATTAACAAACCTTGTCCCATGCGGTGGGTAACGTAGCCAAACCCCAATTGGAAATCCGGATCGGCAAAGGCCACACACCCACCCGCCCCGGGATGACCGAAGGCGCGCGCACCGCGCCCGTAACGGCAATCGGCGCGCTGGTGCTGGGATAACATAAATCCATGGCTAAATCGTAACGGCAATCCCAGGGTTTGGTCGTGTTCAAATGTTTGCTCTTGCCAGCATAGCGGCAGCACAGTCCCAGCCAATAAATCGGTAGAAGTGGCAAGCCTGCCGTAAATAGTGGCCAGTGCGCGGGCATCGGCATGGGCATTAGCGGCTGGGATTTGTGCCTGTCGCCACTCGCGCGTGTTAGTCGCTGTCATCAGGCTAATGGGATTGGAAAACGCGCGATTGGTAACCCCGCGTGGATCCGCTTTCATGATTTTTCCAAGGGCGATGCTGTCCGCACCGGTGGAAAAATTCGGTAAACCCGCCGGGCGTTTTAACGGGCCTGTATCGGCAATGTGATGCAGCAACGCATCGGGTACGCCAAAATGGCAATTCACTTCCAGGGGCCTGGCTACATTTGCCTGAAAATAATCATTTACGCTGGCATAGCCACTCGCGCGCTTGATAATTTCCCCGAGGGTCCAGCCAAACATAAAAGGCGAATATCCCTGGGCCGTATCGGGTGTCCACCAGGGCATTTCTGCGGTAACGGCATTTGCCATCGCATTCCAGTCAAATATTTGTTCGTTGGCGATATGTTGGCGGAATGCCGATAAACCGGCGCGATGACAGAGCAATTGGCGAATGCTTATGTCGCCCTTACCGGCTTGGGCAAACTCGGGCCAATAGCTGGCAACCGGTTCATCCAGGGATAATTTTCCCTCGGCCACGAGTTGCAAAACACAGAGCGCCACCAGCCCCTTGCCCGCCGAGAAAATATTAACCAGTGTTTGCTCGTCCCACTCTTGCTGCTCAATACCCGCCAATTTATTGCTGCGTTGCCCGGCCCAAATATTGACCACCAGTTCGTTGCGATAATGCAAAGCCAGCCCCGCACCAACCTCTCCCATCGCAAAGTTGGCGATAAAAGTATCTACCAAGGGTTGCCATTTAGCGGACCATTGGCCATTTACATGGATCGACATATACAATTCCCGTTCAAAGTTGCGCGCATTCTACCAGCCCCGGCACCTGGAATTAGCCAGGCAATCGCAAGAGACCCCATCATGAGCAAAGAAAAAAACTCCCGCCTCGTTTATTCCACCGAAACCGGTCGCATCAAGGACGAAAAACCTGTGGCCTCCACGCCCCAGGGCGATGGCATAGTGCGTATTCGTCGCGAGACCGCCGGACGCAACGGTAAAGGCGTTACTACCATCAGCGGCGTCCTGCTGGATGAAACCCGGTTAAAAGACCTTGCCAAAGCCTTGAAAGTGCTTTGCGGCGTCGGTGGCTCCGTAAAGGACGGAGTGATCGAAATCCAGGGTGACCAGCGGGAAAAGCTAAAAGCCGAGCTGGAAAAACGCGGCTTTAGCGTAAAACTTGCAGGTGGTTAAGGTGGGACAGTTTCCGTTCGACCCACAATTGCTAAAGGAACTGGTCACCACGCCCATGCCCTATGGCAAATACGCAGGCCATGTAATCGCGGACATACCGGAACATTATTTGGTGTGGATGGCGCGCGAGGGTTTCCCGACAGGAAAGCTCGGCAATCTGTTAGGGCTGATGTATGAAATCCGTTTGAACGGATTGGAAGGCCTATTAAAGCCCTTGAAGGAAAACCGGCATCCTTTTCGTTAGTGCGTCTGCCATCAACGCCGGTCATTGAAATATTGATTCGGCGCGACCCCGAAGGTGCGCTTGAACATCGCTGAAAAGGCGCTGGGATTGGCATAGCCAAGCGCGTCGGAAATGCGTGCGATATTTTCACCTCGCCCTAACCGGCACAGCGCTTCCGCCAACTGCACTTGTTGCAGCCACTGGCGATACTTCAAACCGGTTTCCCGCGGGAACAACCGTATTAATGTCCGTGCGCTCGCGCCCGCCAACTCCGCCAATTCCTCAATGGTGCGATTAACGCCCGGTGCGCTCATCAGCAAATGGCAAACCCGTTGCAACCGGCGATCCTGTGGCCAGGGTATTTGCACGGATTGGGTGGCAGCCCGATCAATTTCCATCAAAATCAACGCCACCAAATGCTCGCCACGCCCAGGGACAGGGTATTCAGCCGGTTCCTCCAATAGGCTCAAGATCAATTCGCGCAATAAATTGGAGACTGAAATCGCCCGGCACTGCGTACCCAGCGCAAGGGGGATATCCGCACTGATATAAAGGGTGCGCATTTCCAGGTCGCTCATCATGAACGAATGGTGCTCCACATCCGGCGGTACCCAAAGGGCACGATGGGAGGGAATAGTCCATACGCTATCCGGCGTAACCACCCGCATGACACCTTCCACCGCGTATAACAGTTGCGCCCGCGGATGGGTGTGTGCGGGTATTTCATCGCCATTGGCGTAGTGGCCACCCCAGGCAACGATGGGGCGCGGCACATGTTGTAATTCTTCCGGGCTGCGCTGCTGAACAATACTCATCCTGGCTCCGAACCGTCGAACACTTGTCATTTATTCGACAGTTTATGTCATTTCCGTTTTCTCCGGCATTTTTATACTGCGATGCTATTTATTCCGGAGATAGCCACCGCCATGAGCAAGATGGAATCCATTCCCAACCAAACCACCCCTGAATTTGATGCAACCAAACTGGTATTGCCAATTGTCGGGGCGGTCAGCTTTGTCCATTTATTAAATGATTTAATCCAGGCGGTGCTGCCGGCGATCTATCCGATGTTGAAAACCAATTACGATTTAAGCTTCACGCAAGTGGGGATGATCACGCTGGTATTCCAAATGACTGCATCCATCCTGCAACCTGCGGTCGGTTTATACACAGACAAACACCCTAAACCCTACCTCTTACCCATCGGGATGGTGTTTACTCTGGTTGGCCTGGCCATGCTGGCAATGGTAAACAGCTTTGCCGGCTTGCTGGTTGCGTCGGCCTTTGTCGGGCTTGGTTCATCCACCTTCCATCCGGAGGCGTCGCGCGTTGCGCGCATGGCATCGGGGGGGCGTTTCGGCTTCGCCCAATCCTTTTTCCAGGTCGGCGGGAATAGCGGTTCGGCGCTGGGGCCCTTGCTGGCCGCAGCGATTATTATCCCGCGCGGCCAATCCAGTATCGGCTGGTTCAGCGTGTTCGCGGTACTGGGTATAGTGGTGCTCTTCTGTGTAAGCCGCTGGGTGGTCCGCACCCACGTAGCGCTCGGCGCCAAACGTGCCTCCGCTGCCAATCCCTTACCGCGCAGCACAATCGTGGGGGCGCTGTTCATTTTGGGATTACTGATATTTTCCAAGTTTGTATACATGACTTGCCTCAGTAACTACTACACCTTTTACCTGATCGAGCGGTTTGACCAATCGGTGGAGAACGCGCAACTATTCCTCTTCCTGTTCCTGGCCGCAGTAGCCATAGGCACATTTGCCGGTGGACCATTGGGCGACCGGATTGGCCGCAAACTGGTCATCTGGGTGTCCATCCTGGGGGCAGCGCCTTTCACCCTGCTCTTGCCTTACTGCAATCTGTTTTGGACAGCTGTATTCAGCGTATTGATAGGCCTGGTCCTGTCATCGGCGTTTTCGGCCATCGTTGTATTCGCGCAAGAACTGGTGCCGGGGAAAGTGGGTTTGATTTCGGGCTTATTCTTTGGGTTGAGTTTCGGTTTAAGCGGTATCTCCGCCGCCGCACTGGGTGGCTTGGCCGATGCCACCGATATTATTTTTGTCTTCCACTGCTGCGCCTATTTGCCGCTACTGGGCGTCTTCACGGCATTCCTCCCGAACCTCGGCCCGCTACGGAAATAAACTTACTCACCAAAACTGCCAATAAACCGCTGGCCCGAAATTTGCTTTTACCCCTTTATCACATGAAACCGTCGTTTTTCTGACAGAGGGGTAGAGCACTATGGATAACGAACTGTTTTTACAAATTACCGATACCTCACTCAAAATCGGGCTGGGCGCGTTGATTGCCGCCGTCACCGCCTGGATTGTGCTACGCCGTAACGCGCAACAGGCGGGCGTGACAGCGGGTGATAATCGCCGCATCCAGATCCTGGAAGAAGTATCCACCCAAGTGGGGACAGTCACCCATATTTTCGCCAAATATTCGTCATTGGTGGTGGAATCCATCCAATTTGGAGACCGCTGGCCGCAAGCACGGCGCATCGAACTGGAAAGTGTTAATACCGAACTGGTCGCCGAGTTCAAAAAAATGGCGGAAGCTGAAGCCAAATTATTGATGTTGGGCGAAAAAAACCTTGAGCGCAGCTTGCGTTTGTATGGCGCCAAGATCGCTATTTATCGCAAGCAGGTTTATGTAGGGCGCAAGGATATTTCGCTGGAGCAAATCACCGCCCTCAAAAATGCCATCACCCAGGTACGCGAACAGTTTTACGATATGCTCAGCCGCAAATATGACCGGCTGCTTGCCAGCGTTTGATCCGTACCGCTCTTCCCTTGTTAACGCCCGCCTTTGCGGGCGTTGTTATTTCAGGCAGCGCCTCTGGAATAACCCGTCGGGAGATTGCTATGCTGCGCGCCCTACAACACTGCATAGGTCCCTCGCATTATGGCTACCAATAACTTCACTGGTGTTTGGATCGATGTCCGCACTGCTGCCGAATTCACTGCAGGCCATATTAACGGCGCAGCCCACATCCCCTATGAAGAAATAGCCACCCGCATCGGCGAAGTCACAACCGACAAAAATTCGGTAATCCACCTCTACTGCCGTTCCGGCAACCGCTCCGGCATCGCCCAGCAAACACTGCGAGCACTGGGTTTCAGCAATGCCGTAAACGAAGGCGGTTATGAGGACCTGCTGCGTAAGCAACCAGGCAATTAAATTCATTGGTGGACAGGGATCAGGTGTTAACGGCCATTGATTTTTTTATTCGCTATGCCTGCATCGGCCAGCTATTTTTGTTGGTCACTTTGTTTTTACACCCTGCAAATGCAGCAAAATTATCATTCATTGAGCGTTGTATCCCTACCCTACTGGCGCTTTGCTTCGCCGCCTTCCTCTTACTCACCGCGCCTTTCACTCCGCGAACACAAGGGCTGGCCAGAAATATTTTGTTATGGCTGACGGATACCACCCCATTCTTGTTGTGGTGGTGTGGCCAACACGTGTTTGATGATGATTTTAAAATTCGTCGCTGGCCGGGTTGGAGCTTGGTTGCATTGGGTGCCCTGGCGGTTTGGCACACCTATTATTTTCTGGTATTGGGGGGTTATGGCCCTTATCACGACCTGAACCATCTCTTTGGATTGGTGATAATGCTCCATTTGATAGTGTCCGTCGTGGCCAGTTGGCGCGATGACCTGATTGAACCGCGACGCATGGCGCGCGCCTGGCTGGTGTCACTGCTCGCATTTTATTTTGTGATCCTTTCCATCGTGGAGCTGAGTGGTAGCGGCCTGAATCGCAACCGGCTATTTATGCTGGCAACGTCTATATTGTGTTTGCTTGGCAGTACGGTAATCGGGGTGATGTTGTTTAATTATCGCGCGGCATTTACCCGGCCAGCCAGCAACGCTCCAAACAGAACCGCGCCATCACCGGCGGTGCCGCAGGAATTGAGTTCACCCGAATCCCGACTTTACAGCCGCTTGCAACTGTTTATTGAGGAGGGCGGTTACCTCCAATCAAACCTCACCATCACGCAACTAGCCCTGCAATTAAATTGCCCTGAACATCACTTGCGCAAGCTCATTAACCAGCGCCTGGGCTACACCAACTTCGCCGCTTTCCTCAATCACTACCGCATCAATGAAGCTTGCAAACGCCTTCGACATTCGCAATTACCCGTTTTAACTATTGCACTGGAGGTGGGGTACGGCTCTATCGCTCCGTTTAATCGCGCCTTTAAGGACCTGACCGGCGAAACACCGACTAACTATCGCAGCTCCTGCACGGTATAAATCCCTTCCACCCGCATGGGTTTCCTCCAAAAAAACATCGTTTTTTCAGAATTGATCAGCTTTTTTTGGATTCAATAAGACTTTTAAACGCCCTTTAGCCACTTTGTGCTTGTTTAAAAACAACTTACAAGGTGTGTATCTATGTTTCGCAAGTCCCTTATTGTTTCCGCTGTCCTCGCGCTGTTCCTGTGGTTTAGCTGGCCGATCTATCAATACTTTGCCTACGAAGGCAAAGTACCGATGTTTTTCCCCACGGATTTTGTGTTACCCGAATCCTCCCCGCAATCGACGATGCATCCCGACCATCCGCACTCCGGGGCCGCATTGGAGCTATTGACACAACATAGATCCAGGATTCACGCGCCGGCAATTTCTGCGGCAGTCGCCATTGATGGAAAGATAGTTTGGGCAGGCGCCTCAGGTTGGGCCAATATCGAAAAGCAAATACCTGCAACGGTGGATACGCAATTCCGCACCGGAAGTACCGCCAAGGCGTTAACCGGGACCCTGCTCGCCAAAATGGTCCAGGAAGGAAGCATCAATCTGGATACGCCCATCGCCAATTACCATCGGCGCTTGCCTAACGAAAGCTGGGGAAAACTGACACCCCGACAATTGGCTTCCCATACCAGCGGCATACCTGACTATATCGACAATACCGGGGACTGGTGGGGCTTCTATCATTTGGCCACCCTTAAAAAACGTTATGTTTCCGTCGATAAATCCCTGGAAGTGTTTGACGGCAGTTCGCTGCTGTTCGAACCCGGTACGCAATATCATTACGCCACATTTAATACCGTATTGCTCAGCGCGGTACTTGAAGCGGTTGCGGGCGAAAACTATTTACAAACCATGCATCAAAAAATATTCACCCCCTTAAACATGACTGCAACCGATGCGGAGTTCGAGTCGGCCGGCAATGGTTTCCTGGCAGATTTCTATTGGAATGACGATGGCCGCCATCCGCACTTCCGCCGCTGGCAAACTGTCGATTTAAGCCACAGGCTCGCGGGTGGGGGCTTTATTTCAACACCCTCGGACCTGGTAAAACTTGGCTCGGCATGGTTAGACAATCGCTTTATATCCCCGTCTACCCGCAAACAATTCTGGCGACCACAACCGCTGGCGGATGGGAGAATGAACGAGGACAACTACGCCCTCGGGTGGCGTTGGGCAGATTACGAAGATGAACAGGGAAAACTCCACAATGCGAACCACGGCGGCGTATCGCGCGGCGCGCAATGCTGGCTCATGGTTATCCCGGAAAAAAACATGGCAGTGGCGGTAATGATCAATTCCAACGTGGAAAAATTTTGGGATTTCGGGCAGGTCAGTATCCCGCTCGCCCGGCTATTCCTGGCAGAGTAAGCAATTTCCCCGGGCGGCCCGGCTAAAAAAATCTATTGCCCAAGCCCCATTTCTGGGACAATGGCCGCCTGATTCTTATCCACTGCCGTACTCAGCCATGAACAGCACCGCCAAACACCTGTTTTCCTACGCCAAACCCAACATCCACGCCTTGGCAAAAACCTACAAACCCGCCCCGTTCCTGCCGATGAGCCGGGCGGAAATGGACAAGCTGGGTTGGGATAGTTGCGACATTATCATTGTGTGTGGCGATGCCTATGTGGACCATCCCAGTTTCGGTATGGCGGTAATCGGCCGGTTCCTGGAATCGCAAGGGTTTCGCGTCGGCATCATTGCGCAGCCGGATTGGAAGAGCGCCGACGCATTTAAGGCGTTGGGCAAGCCGAACCTGTTTTTTGGGGTGAGTGCCGGCAACATGGACTCCATGATCAACCGCTACACCGCCGACTTGCGCCTGCGTTCCGATGATGCCTATACACCCGGTGGACATGGGGGCAAACGCCCTGACCGCGCGGTGACGGTTTACAGCCAACGCTGTAAGGAAGCCTATAAAGATGTGCCTATCGTGCTCGGCGGTATCGAAGCCAGTTTGCGTCGCATCGCCCAATACGATTACTGGAGCAATGAGGTACGCCGCTCGGTGCTAATCGATGCAACGGCGGACATATTGTTGTATGGCAATGCCGAGCGGGCGATTGCGGAAATCGCCCACGCCCTGGCGGCCGGGAAAAATATTAAGGACCTGGATAATATCCGCGGCACTGCCATTATCAGGAAGGAGCCCCCCGGTGGCTGGACTGAAATTGATTCCACACGCATCGATTGGCCGGGCAATATCGATAAGTTACCCAATCCTTACGAATACCAGCACAATTCAAAATCCGTTGTCGATGCCGCACCGGCTGATACCAATAATTCACAGGTCGGTTTGCGCCAACTCGATCCGGAAAAAATGGCCGCGCAAATTGCTACCTTGAACCCGGACCAATTGCACACCCAGGGCTGCCCTGCGCAGGGTATCGAGAGCGAAAAAGCCTTTGATCCCGACGAGCCGCAACCGATTCGCATTATTCCCATGCCGTTGCAAAACCGTAGCGAATTAGTGGATGAAGACAAGGTGTATGTTCGCCTGCCCTCGTTTGATAAAGTGCGGAAAGATCCCGTTCTCTATGCGCATGCTTCCCGTGTTTTACACCAGGAGGCCAATCCATTTAACGCACGCCCGTTAATCCAAAAGCATGAAAACCGCGAAGTCTGGATAAACCCGCCGCCGATTCCGTTGGAAACCGATGAATTGGATGGTGTATTTGATTTGCCCTATGCGCGTGTGCCCCACCCGAGTTACGGCAGCCAAAAAATTCCTGCCTACGACACGATTAAAACATCCGTGAACATTATGCGCGGATGTTTTGGCGGCTGTACCTTTTGCTCGATTACCGAGCATGAGGGGCGAATTATCCAGAGCCGTTCGCAAGAATCTATCCTGAAAGAAATTGAAGATATCCGCGATAAAGTGCCGGGGTTTACTGGCCATATCTCCGATTTGGGTGGCCCCACGGCGAATATGTATCGCCTCACCTGTAAAGATATGCCGACACTCAGCAAATGCCGTCGCTTATCGTGCGTGTATCCAACCATTTGCAAAAATTTGACCACCAGCCACAAACACACCACGAATTTATATCGTGCCGCACGCAACATTCGCGGTGTGCATACTATTTCCATCGCATCCGGTTTGCGTTACGACCTCGCGGTGCAAGACCCGGAATATGTAAAGGAATTGGTTACCCATCATGTCGGCGGTTATTTAAAAATTGCCCCTGAACACACGGAAGAGGGCGTGCTGTCGCAAATGATGAAACCCAAAATGGCCAGTTATTATGAATTCAAGCGCATGTTTGAAAAATATTCGAAGGAAGCTGGCAAAAAACAATACCTGATCCCTTATTTTATTGCCGCCCATCCCGGCACGCGCGATGAAGATATGCTCAACCTTGCGCTCTGGCTGAAAAAAAATGATTTCGAAGTTGACCAGGTCCAGACATTCTATCCATCGCCTATGTCGCTGGCGACCGCCATGTATGTAAGCGAACGCAACCCATTGAAAAAGCTGACGTACAAAAGCAGCAGGATCGCGATTCCCAAAACACTGGAACAACGCCGATTGCAAAAAGCCTTATTGCGATACCATGATCCGGCCAACTGGCCGATGATTCGTGAAGCCCTGCGGAAAATGCGCAAGCCCCATTTGATTGGCACCAGCGCATCGGCACTGATCCCTGACGAGCAGAGCGAAAAAATTATCCTGCATCGCCAGAAAGCCAAGGCAGGTCAAGCGGCGCGAGCCGCCAAGGCTGTTGCCAAAGCCAAGGCTTTTGGTGACAAGTTTGAAAGCGCTAAAAAATTTAATGCGCAGCAAACGGCAAAACCGATTCATCCTGCCAGTAAAAAGCCCATTGGCAGCAAACCTGCTGGCAAAAAACCGCAGGGGCGACCGGCTCCCAAAAAATAAAGGCTCACGCAATTCATGTAAGCCATACGCAAAAGGATTTGTGCAAACCAGCCAGTTTTTATTCAGTCTTCTTCGCTACTATAGCGTGACCTGGCGCTCATTCATTTGTTGATACCAATTCGCTTCATTCTGTGAAAATGCAAATACCTGGTTATACCATCATCAAAAAAATTAATGCGGGCGGCATGGCGACCGTATTTGTCGCGACCCAACACAGCGTTGGCCGCACCGTCGCATTAAAAATCATGAAACCCGCGTTCGATAAGGATCCGGAATTTCACCAGCGCTTCCAGCGGGAAGCGACAATCATAGGGCAACTTTCCCACCCTAATATCATTCCTATTTACGATATTGGCCGGCACCAGGGTTTGAATTACATTTCCATGGAATTTTTACCCAAGGGGTCATTGGACGAACTCATCAGGCAGGGTGTTAGCCTGGACCAGGCCATCAAAATTACCGCAGGAATTGCCGCGGCGCTTGAGCAAGCCCATAGCAAGGGTTATATGCACCGCGACATTAAACCGGAAAATATTTTGTTCCGCGAAGATGGTTCCCCGGTGCTTACCGATTTCGGTATTGCCCGCACCATTAAATCCAATGCCAATATGACGCAAGTAGGAACGGTAATAGGCACGCCCTATTACATGAGCCCCGAGCAAGCCAAGGGTGAAGCGAGCGATGGCCGTTCAGACCTATATAGCCTGGGTGTTGTGCTGTACGAAATGCTGACAGGCGAAAAATTATTTCATGCGGACACTTCGCTCGCTATCAGCGTTAAACACATCAATGAACAACCGCCTAAACTGCCTGCAAATTTAACAGCACTACAACCGCTGTTAGATAAACTACTGGCAAAAAAACCTGAGCAGCGTTTTCAAAACGCACGCGAATTGCTTGAAGCGTTAAACACAATTTCATTGCAAAAAGCTGTATCGGGTTCGATTAACCAAAAATACAATCCGTTACCTGCCTTAGCGAAGCTCGGCCAGTTAATAAAGCAGGACGCAGCCTACATAAGCACGAAAACTCGCCAGCTGTTATACAGGGGCGACGTCGAACCACTCGCAACTGCCTCCGCGCCGACACGGGAAAATACATTTACCCAAATTGCCACTCGCGTTTCCCCCGCAATAACCGGTAGCGGCTTCAATGACGCAAACGACCAAACAGCCAACGAAAAAGATCGCCTCAAGCGCTTTGGTATCTACACGGCGTTTGTGTTTGGTATAGCTGCATTGGGGTGGCCGGTTATTTCCAGCAGCGAAAAACCTTCGGCGCGCGAACAATGGGCGAGCATTACGGCACAACAAAACGCAGAGGCTATTGATAGTTCATTAATTCCGCTGACAATTAATCCCATTCCCAAAGAAGCGCGTGTACGGATTCTCAATATCCGGGAAAAATATACAGCGGGACTCGAATTGCCCCCCGGGGTTTACCACCTGGAAATTACCCATCCGGGTTATGAGACCAAAAAGAAATGGATTCGCCTTAATGCGCAAAATGCGGTGATTGATATTGCCTTGAAAAAAAATAACCAGCCACCGGCAAGCGATACCTTACCACTGCCGGAGATGGTGCTAATTAGTGCAGGAACTTTTTTAATGGGCAATCCCAACAATCAAGCAGCGCAGCAGGTGGGCATTGAAAAAGATTTTTACATCAGCCGCTACGAAATCACCTTTAACGAATATGATTTTTTTGCGATAGAAACCAATCGCGCCCTACCGGACGATAATGGGTGGGGCCGAGGCGAACGACCGGCCATTAATATCAGCTGGGATGATGCCATTGCGTATATAAATTGGCTCAACAAAACCACTGGAAAGATTTATCGCCTGCCTAGCGCCGCCGAATGGGAATACGCGGCGCGCGGTAACACAACCAGTAGTTATTGGTGGGGCAATAACCCTGGGGACGCGCGCGAACGAGCGAATTGCCGCATCGGGTGCAAAAGTTGGTGGGATAGTATTTTTGATAACAAAACCCAGGTTGTCGGTGCGTTTCCCCCGAATGATTTTGGTTTGCATGACACGGCGGGAAATGTTGCGGAGTGGACCAACGACTGCGCGGACCAAACCGATATTGTAAACAATCCACAAGCAATCTGTTTGAAACGCGCGGTACGCGGCGGAGCATTCACCAGCAAGGTAGAAAATATCGCCGCTTATTCACAAATAGCCGTTGCGTCCAGCAAGTCCCGACAAAACCTCGGCTTCCGGTTGGTGCAGGAAGCTCCGCAATTGCGCGCGTTGGAACAACCACCAGGCGCAGAAGCCCAACCCCGCCGCAATATCTTCCGCGAACTCAGGGACAGCATTTTTAAGCGGGATAATTAAATATTTTATTTTTCGTTTTATTCTGCTAGCGTTAGCTGGCCTTGCAATAAGCAGGGCCATTTAACTTAATAAGGAGTTTTATCGCATGAATAAGTTTGCCCGCACCCTGGCCGTAACAGCGTTCAGTATTATTAGTGCCTCCAGCTACGCAAAAACCTTTAAGTATGAATTAATTGATGTTCACTCGAACAACGGTGAAATCATTTATCCCGGTTTGGATTTTGGTCAAGCACAACGCGCCGTAATTACTGTTGATAAAGATCCGCTAACTCCCGAGGTGCAAGTGACCTCGGTTGAAATTAACTTCCCCGCAACCACAAGGCTGTTAGCAACCGGCTTTAAAAAAATTAACTATGATACTTACCGGGCCGTGGTCAATGATGCATGGATTTACCGTCAACTATATGTGGATATCCGGGGTGTGGATTTTAATCGGCCGCAATCCAACTCGCCGATGATCGAAACTTTTATTTCCGAAAAATCCATGTTTATCCAACCGGATGCTGATCCGGCTGGCAGGCATTTGTTCGTAGCGCATGGCATCAGCCTGCGTGACATCACGCCTGCCAGGGTCGTGGACACAGCATCCGTCGTGCTCGCCGGCAAGCACCTGACCCTTTCGCTGAAAAACAATTTGAGCTTTGCCGCCATGGATGCCCCTATCAACGGTCCGCGCGAAGGTTTTGTAATCGATGCGCTGTGGATGGGTAAAGGACAAAAAACATTGTATGTTCCCGCACCGGTTCCCTTTGAAGAATTTGACGCGCTGGAGGCTATTGGTATCAATATTAATGAGCGCCCTGCACCCGAAGGCAGCGAGTATACAGTTGTGATTAAATTCAAAGACCAGCAGGGTTATGAAGTATTAACCCCTGAAATACCCTTAATGCATATATTGGAAGGAGCCTACGGTCCGCAGATGTAAACTGCATTCCGTTAGGAAGAAAAAAGCCGCTGATTTTTACCTCAGCGGCTTTTTATGTAGTAGCAGTTACAAAAATTAATTACCGTAACTCATCAAGCGCTGGTAGCGACGCTCCAGCAATGCATCGATAGGTTCCTTGTTTAGTCGATCCACCTGGGCAACGAGGCGTTCGCGCAACTTCACGGCCATTTCCTCCACATTGCGATGGGCTCCACCCAAGGGCTCAGGGATAGTTTCATCCACGATTCCCAAATCCTGCAACACTTTGGAGGTAACTCCCATTGCCTGGGCCGCTTCCGGCGCTTTGGCAACAGTTTTCCAAATGATATTGGCGCAACCTTCGGGCGAAATTACAAAATAGGTGGAATATTGCAGCATATTCAATTGATCACCCACCCCGATGGCTAAAGCACCACCCGAGGAACCCTCACCGATCACTGTACATACAATAGGGGTACGCAGGCGGGACATAACCGCAAGGTTCCGGGCGATAGATTCGGAAATACCGCGTTCCTCTGAATCTATCCCCGGATAAGCCCCGGGGGTATCGATCAGGGTCAGCACCGGTAATTTGAAACGTTCTGCCATTTCCATCAGGCGGAGGGCCTTGCGGTAACCTTCAGGGCGCGGCATACCAAAGTTACGCATGACTTTTTCGTGGACTGTACGCCCCTTTTCCTCACCGATGACCAGGACCGGTTTGCCGTCCAAACGGGCTACCCCACCGATAATAGCTTTGTCGTCACCAAAATGACGATCGCCATGCAGTTCATCAAAATCAGTAAAAACGCGGGGGATGTAATCGGATGCGTAAGGGCGTAACGGATGGCGGGCGACCTTCACAATGTCCCAGGCCGTTAGCTTGGAATAGATATTCTCGGTCAGCTTGGTACTTTTTTCCCGCAGCTTGGCAATCTCATCGGCAAGATTCACATCGGAGCTGTTGCCAACCAATTGTAATTCTTCAATTTTGCCTTCAAGTTCAGCGATGGGCTGTTCAAAATCCAGATAATTCAGATTCATATCAAGCTCTTAATTCGGATAGGAAGCTATCGTTTTGACTTATAGGGTTCACGCACTGCCGATGATTGCTGGCTTTTTAGCCACAGTATTGGCGGCGTATTTGGGTCGCTACCTTACGCGAAAAGGGCAATTTAGTCGATCTTTTCACATGAAATTAACAGAAACAGCGCGCCTCACCTGGCGCCTGTTTTTTCAACAATACCCGGCCCGAATTATCAATCCAAATTTATTCAATGCACGCTGGATCAGGAAATTTGCCGGCTAACGGTAAAGGTCGGTTGACTAGGCCGCAGTGAAAAATAACTACCGTTATTTTCTTTGAGGGCTTGGAGGATATGGCGGCGATTAATCAATCCCACTAATTTGCCATGATCAATGACAGGATAATTCTTCGGCTTGTGCCCCAACATGGTTTCAGCAATTTCCAATATGCTGGTATCGGGGGTAACTGTTAACACGTCGTGTCGCATGATACTTGTTACCAGTGCGGAGTTTTCTGCGTAAAACGCGCTGTTAAGCATTTCCTTAATGCAATCCTGTTCCGAAACGAATCCTATTACTCGAAAATCTTCATCCACTACTGGCGCCCCGGTGATATTCCATTTCAGTAAATTATCGACAACCTCCCGTACACTGGCAGTAGCACTAATGGCCTGGAGGCTGGACTGCATATAATCGCGCACAAGAATTGATGACATATTGCACCCCCGATTCATTATCGAATGCTTACCTAGTCAGTCTAGACCGCCTCAATCAACATTAGTGGAGAAAGTTATATCGAGTTTTTCTAATCACCTGCGTGATTAGCAGCTAAAGCATTAATAAATTAAACGAACTCGCTGACTACCGTAGGTATCGCGCAAGCGTTGTAATAATTCATCCTCCGGACGAATATTCCACTGCGGGGCAAGACGGATTTGCGCACGTGCATCGCTACGCACGTAATCAATGACCAAACCGCAACGCGCGTCTTGTTGTGGGGATTGGCGATAGGGCTCAAGCAATTCGGCAAAATCGCGCACGAAACCCACCGGCAAAATACCTGACTCCAGCTCTAACAGGAGTTCGCGCACTTTTTCCTGGCGGACATCGGCGAGCAAGCGCAGGTTTTCAGCGCTCATTTTTAACATGCCGCTAAAATCGTCATAACGAACTTGCCCGCTGATAATAAGCAAGCCATCTTTCAGTAAAAGATCCCGCGCGTTGTTAAATGTTTCCGCAAAAATAGTAACGTCCATGCGGCCGGTGCGATCATCCAGGGTAACAATAGCCATATTGTCACCGCGTTTGGTTTTTACCACGCGTTGGGAAATTATTAATCCCGCAATCGTTTGATTACCTTTTTCCGGTTTTAAATTAGCAATACGCGAACTGACCAAATGTTCCAATTCATGTTCGTATTCATCAATCGGATGACCGGTGAGATAAAGGCCGAGTGTTTCCTTCTCCGCGTTTAATCGCTCTTTCATAGTCCAGGTACGGGCGCGGCGAAAATCTGCGTAAACATCTTTCGTAGAACTTCCTTCAGCAATGACAGATCCGAACAAATCCATCATGCCCGCATTGGAATTTGCTGTTGCTTGTTCCGCTGTTTTTACTGCCTCACCCATCGAAGCGAACATCACCGCACGATCATGATCAATATTGTAGCCGGGGGTGTCGTAGGTTGGTCCCAAACTATCCGCAGCACCTGAGCGAATAATGGCTTCCAATGCACGCTTGTTGACTTTGCGCGGATCAACGCGCGCACAAAAATCAAATAGATCTTTAAATCGACCGCCCTGGTTGCGGGCCGCAATAATGGATTCAACCGGGCCTTCCCCCAGCCCCTTGATCGCCCCCAAACCATAAATAATCCGGCCGGTATCATCGACCGTAAAATGAAACTCACCGGAGTTCACATCCGGCGGCAGCAATTTCAATTTCATGGTGCGGCATTCTTCGATAAAGGTTACGACCTTATCGGTTTTATCCATATCTGACGACATGGTCGCCGCCATAAAGTGAGCGGGATAATGCGCTTTCAACCAGGCGGTTTGGTAAGACACAATCGCATAAGCCGCAGAGTGCGATTTGTTAAATCCGTAGCCCGCAAATTTTTCCACCAGGTCAAAAATTTTGATCGCCAATTCCGGGTCAACGCCCTGTTTCTTTGCGCCCTCTTCAAATATCGAGCGCTGCTTGGCCATTTCCTCCGGCTTCTTTTTACCCATGGCACGGCGCAACATATCTGCACCACCCAGGGTATAACCCGCAAGAACCTGGGCAATTTGCATTACCTGTTCCTGGTAAACAATAACTCCGTAAGTGGGTTCCAGCACCGGCTTTAATGTGTGGTGCTGGAATTTCGCGTCAGGATAGGCAACTTGTGCACGACCGTGTTTGCGGTTAATAAAGTCGTCCACCATTCCCGATTCCAGGGGACCCGGGCGAAAGAGTGCCACTAACGCAATCAGGTCTTCAATATTGTCCGGCTGCAAGCGTTTAATCAGATCTTTCATACCGCGTGATTCCAATTGGAATACCGCGGTGGTTTCTGCACGCTTTAATAAACCAAAGGTTTTGGGATCATCAAGTGGAATGGCATTGATATCGAGCGGGGATTCGCCCTTTTTAGCCCGCTGTTTATCGATCATTATGCGTGCCCAATCGATAATCGTCAGCGTACGCAAGCCAAGGAAGTCAAATTTCACCAGCCCCGCTTCTTCCACATCACCTTTATCGAATTGGGTAACCAGGCCACTACCGGTCTCATCACAAAATAATGGTGCAAAATCGGTGAGCTTGGTGGGCGCAATAACCACACCCCCGGCATGTTTGCCGACATTGCGTGTGAGCCCTTCCAATTGCACAGCCATTTCCCAAATTTCTTGCGCATCACCATCCTGCGCTAAAAATTCCTTTAATTGCGGCTCCTCTTCCAGGGCTTGCGCAAGGGTCATGCCCGGTGTTGGAGGAATTAATTTGGAAAGTTTATCCGCAAGGCCGTAGGATTTTCCCTGCACACGTGCTACATCGCGCACCACCGCTTTTGCAGCCATGGTACCGAAGGTAATAATCTGGCTTACCGCATCGCGACCGTAGTTATCCGCAACATACGAAATAACCTTATCGCGATTATCCATGCAGAAATCGATATCGAAGTCCGGCATGGAAACACGTTCAGGGTTAAGGAAACGTTCGAATAGCAAATCGTATTGCAACGGATCGAGATCGGTAATTTTTAACGAGTAAGCAACCAGTGAGCCCGCTCCCGAACCGCGCCCCGGCCCCACCGGGATATCATGGTCTTTAGCCCACTGGATAAAATCCATCACAATCAGGAAATAACCCGGGAACCCCATTTGGATAATAATATCCAATTCGAAATTCAAACGTTCTTCATAGACTTTGCGGCGCTCGGCATAATCGGGCGCCGTTTTATCAAGGATGCGCTCCAGGCGCCAGTCCAAACCTTCGTGGGAAATCTTGCGGAAAAATTCGGCTTCGGTTAAGCCTTCCGGCACCGGGTATTCAGGTAAAAAATATTTACCCATCTGGATATCAATAGTGCAACGCTTGGCAATTTCGATAGTATTCGCAATAGCTTCAGGAATATCGCTGAACAGGTCTGTCATTTCTTCCGCAGAGCGCAAATATTGCTGGTCGCTGTAACGACGTTCGCGCCGCGGATCATCCAGCGTGCGGCCTTCACCAATACAGACACGCGCCTCATGCACTTCAAATTCACTGGCCTTTAAAAAACGCACATCGTTGGTGGCAACAACCGGGCAATTCATATCGCCGGCCAGCGCCACCGCCGCGTGCAAATAATTTTCATCGTTTTCGCGGCCAGTGCGCTGTAGCTCCAGATAGAACCGGTTGGGAAAATCGCGCATCCAGGAGGATAATAATTCCTGTGCTTGCGCATGGCGCCCACCCAATAACGCCATGCCCACATCACCAAATTTGCCGCCCGATAGCGCAATGACGCCCTCGCTGTATTCACTTACCCATTCACGTTGAATATAGGCAACTCCCTGGTGCTGGCCTTGTCGCCAGGCGCGGGAAATTAATTCGATAATATTTTTGTAACCCTTGTCGTTCATTGCCAACAAAGTGAGCAGTGTCGGTTTACCCTCGGTGTCACTGCTTGCCAGCCAAAAATCACTACCCGCTATGGGTTTAACGCCGGCCCCCTGCGCCGCCTTGTAAAATTTAATTAAACCGTAAAAATTGGTTTGGTCGGTGATCGCACAGGCAGGCATGTTTAATTCAGCCACACGCTTGACCAGCGATTTGATTCGCACCAGGCTATCGCTCAGTGAAAATTCCGTGTGTAAACGTAAATGGACAAAATTGGCTGCAGGCATAGGGTTAGTTGGATCGAAATGGCGAAAAAATTAAAAGAGTTGCATTTGCTCAAGCTTGGCCCTGACCGGTGCATAGGACCTGCGATGGATGGGCGTTGCACCCAACCGCTCCAACGCATCCATGTGCATCCGGGTAGGATAACCTTTATGGTCGGCAAAACCGTAACCGGGAAATTGTTTATCAAGTAAAACCATTTCCCGGTCACGTGTCACCTTGGCCAGAATCGATGCCGCACTGATAGCGGCAACCCGCGCATCCCCCTGCACCACTGCCTCCGCGGAGTAATGCCATTTTGGTAATTTATTGCCATCAACCAATACGTGTTCCGGTTGGATATGCAATCCCTGGACGGCGCGAGCCATTGCCAGCAAACTGGCTTGCAAAATATTAAGCTCATCAATTTCAGCAACCGAAGCACGAGCAACACACCAGCTTTTTGCTTTCTGTTGAATTTCGTGGAATAACAATTCGCGCTTTTTTTCTGTGAGCTTTTTTGAATCATCCAAACCTTCAATGGGATTCTCCGGGTCTAGGATAACCGCAGCGGTTACCACGTCGCCCGCCAAAGGACCGCGCCCCACTTCATCGCAACCCGCCAGCAAAAGTCCCCGGTATGTGGTTACAAACGGCTCCAGGATAGTCATTAATTACCTCAGGAAATATTGCCAATTAATTTTTTTATAGCATCGGCAGCACGGGCACTCGCATCACGTTTCAATTCGGTGTGCATGGCGGCAAAGGTTTCGCTAAGCTGCCGGGCCTGGTCCGGGTTATCAAAGTAATTCATTACCGCGCTACCCAGCGCTTCCGGTGTGGCCTTATCCTGGATTAATTCGGGCACCAGCATTTTTTGCGCGAGCAAATTCGGTAATGATATCCACGGGGTTTTTACTAGCCAGGATAAAATCAAGTGGGATAGTGGGGCCAATTTATACGCGACCACCATTGGTTTTTTTAACAGCAATGCTTCCAATGTCACGGTACCGGATGCAAGCAACACGACATCCGCCGCCGCCATAGCCTCGTGGGAATGGCCATGAATGAGTTCGATGGGAAAATCCACGTAATCATTCAGCGCAATGTGCAATTGGCGGTAGCGATCTGAATTGGCCGCGGGAATGATAAATCTAAGGCTGGGGTCCTGCTCCAGGCAAACCACCGCGGTACGCATAAATAAATCGCCCATGCGTTCAACTTCCGAGGAACGACTCCCTGGCAATAGCGCGACTATCCTGCCCTCCTCAGCCAGCCCCAATGTTTTTCGCGCAGCCTGCTTATCAACCTGTAAGGGAATTTCATCAGCCAGGTGGTGGCCGACAAATTCAACCGGTACATTGTGCTCCTGGTAAAACCTTGCCTCAAACGGCAGCAGGGTAAGCATCAAATCTACCGAGCGGGCAATTTTAAAAATACGTTTTTGCCGCCACGCCCATACCGATGGACTGACATAATGAACCGTTTTGATACCGTTTTCTTTCAAGGATGCTTCAAGTGGAATGGTAAAATCAGGAGAGTCTATTCCGATAAATACCGCCGGGGGATTGGCAATAAAATGTTCACGTAAAAATTTTCGAATACGCAACAATTCCGGCAAACGTTTCAAAGGCTCAATCAATCCCATGACCGCCAGGCGATCTTGCGGGAAATAAGAATGGAAACCTTCAGCTAACATGCGTGGGCCACCAATACCTGAAAAAGTTGCATTGGGAAAATGTTTGCGCAATTCGTGCATTAATGCTGCGCCAAGGATATCCCCGGAGGCCTCTCCGACAACAATACCTATGTGTATGTGATCAGACACAAGCCCTCCGGATTTTTAAAAATAGCTATCGCGATGCGGTTTCTTGTTCTAGCGAACAATACCGCGCTCGGATGATTTCAGGGAGTCGATTAACAATTGCAACGCCGGGCATTCATTGACTTGTGTATCCAATTCCGCAAGAGCTTCTTCAAGTGTCAAACCGCGGCGATAAATAGTTTTATATGCTTTGGTGAGCACGGCGATATCGTCTTTGGAAAAACCGCGACGACGCAACCCTTCCACATTGATATTTTTGGCTTCGGCAGGGCTTCCGTTCACCATGATATAAGCAGGCACATCCTTACCGATTGCCGTGCCCATTCCGGAAAAACTGTGGGCGCCAATTTTGCAAAATTGATGGACCAGCGTGAAGCCACTCAGGATTGCCCAATCCCCTATATGTACATGCCCCGCCAACGCAGCATTATTAACCAGGATGCAATGGTTGCCTATTACACTGTCATGGCCAATGTGCACATATGCCATCAATAAATTGTGATTACCAATGGTAGTTTCACTGCGATCCTGTACGGTACCGCGATGGATAGTGACACCTTCGCGAATGACATTGTGGTCACCAATCACCAGGCGCGTAGGCTCGCCTTTGTATTTCAAATCCGGGGTATCTTCACCGATAGAGGAAAACTGAAAGATTCGATTATGTTTTCCAATGCGGGTTGGCCCCTTGATAACGACGTGGGATGCAATCACGCTGCCCGCACCGATTTCAACATCGGGGCCAATCAGGGTCCATGGCCCCACCTCGACATCAGCAGCGAGCCTGGCATCCGGATGAATAATTGCAGATGGATGAATCAAAATAATTTTTCACTCATTGTCAACGATAAAAGGTGAGTCATCTTAAATGCTGCGGTCTGCACAAAGGATGGTTGCCGAGGCAGCCAGCACGCCATCAACACTTGCCTTGCATTCAAATTTCCATATACCGCGTTTTTCTGAAAGTACGCGGGACTCCAATTGCAAACGGTCGCCGGGGACAACCTGGCGCTTGAAGCGCACGTCATCAGCACCGGCAAATAAATAAATCGAGCCGTCCTGTGGCTTTTTATTCATGGTTTTAAAACCGAGTATCCCGGAAGCCTGGGCCATAGCCTCAATAATCATCACCCCCGGAAATACCGGAAACTGGGGAAAATGCCCATTGAAAACCGCTTCATTGATGGTGATATTTTTGTAAGCGATTATAGATTCACCTTCAACCAGCTCTACAACGCGATCTACCAACAAAAACGGGTAGCGATGAGGAAGGTATTCGCGAATTTCATTAACATCCATCATGGTCGATGACCCCAAGCAAAATAAAATTATTCCTCGTCGCTATTGCGCTCGAGTTTGATTAAACGTGTCGCCAACTTATCCAATTGGCGAAAACGCGCTGCATTCTTACGCCACTCTTTCGTGGGCCCAAGAGCAGTGCCCGAAGAATAGGAGCCCGGTTCTGTAATTGAACCCGTAACCAGACTCATGGCAGTAATATGAACCTTATCGGTAATTGTAAGATGCCCGACAATACCGACAGCACCGGCAATCGTACAGTATTCACCGATGGAGGTGCTGCCCGCGATTCCTGTTTGCGCCGCGATTGCAGTACCTTTTCCGATACTCACATTGTGAGCAATCTGTACCTGGTTATCGATAATTACCCCATCGGCTATATAAGTGTTATCGAGCGCACCACGATCAATACAGGTGCACGCCCCTACCTCGACCTTATCACCGATGACAACCCCACCCAGCTGGTGAATCTTTACCCATTCGCCAGCATCCGGGGCAAAGCCAAAACCATCAGCCCCGATAACGGCACCGCTGTGTATCCTGCAATGAGCGCCAATATTCACTGCATGATAAACAGTGACGTTGGCAGCTAACACCGTGTTATTACCAACACTGGAATCATTACCGATATAACAACCCGGGCCGATGGCGACGCCATCCCCAAGAGTTACCCCCTCCCCTAGCACTGCATTGGGACCTATTGAGACATCATTACCTAATACACAATTTGCCCCCATAACCACGGAGGGGTGGATACCTGCATATGAAGGGCGAGAGGCATCAAAAATTTTGGTGGCCTTCGCATAAGCGACATAAGGTTTTTTGACAACCAATTTATTGCCGCTAAATTCCCCGACCAATTCCGGATGAATCAATATTGCCCCAGCCTGGCTTCCAGGTAAGTATTTTTTATAAGCGGGATTTGCAATAAATGTTAAATCACTGGCAGTTGCCTTCTGCAAAGTAGCCAGCGCACTTATTTCTTGTTGTGGATCACCAACGAGTTCAGCATCCAGCAAGGCTGCCAGTTCAGCTAAAGAAAAAGTGCGCGCCACAGCCAGTCATCCAAGCTTATTTAGCTTTATTTAATAATTCGGTTACTTTGGGAGTTAAATCATTTTCAGGTTTGGCCATCATGACGGCTTTGGCATCAACAATCATGGTGATTTTTTCCGATTCAACCAATTGCTTGACCACAGCTTCCATCCTGGGGCCGAGTTCCTGCATGATCTGCTGCATTAATGCTTGCTGTTCTGATTGCAATTTTTTTCCCTGGAATTGGTAGTCTTGCCCCAGGCTTTGTAATTTCTTTTCACTTTCAGCGCGCTTTTCAGCGCTCCAGGTCATGCCATCCTTTTGATATTCGGTTTGCAGGGCCTTGATATCCGCAGCCAACCCATCCAACTTGGCTTTTGCCGTAGCAAAGTCCGCGCTTTTTTGTAACTTTTCAAATTTTGCCTTGGCCGCAGCAGTTCCCATCACCGCAGCCGTAGGATCCAGAACAACGACCTTGCCTTGGGCCCAGGACACTGTTGACATCAGCGATAAGGCCACAACAGCAAATAATTTTTGTGCAACAGTCACAATTTTTTCCTCTTAAATAATCAGATAAAACATTTATTGTTAGAAAGTTTGTCCCAGGGAGAACTGGAACACTTCTGTACGATCATCTTCATTTTCCCTAAACGGTTCGGCAATACTAAACGTCATTGGGCCGAAACCGGAAATCCAGGTTAAACCTAAACCAACCGATGCATTGATGTGATCGAAATCAACATCGTAGCAGTTCACTTGGGTTCTTCCACAATCTGTATCAAAGACGTTCCCGGCATCTACGAAAAATGTAGTTTGGATAGAGCGCTGATCTTTAATGAACGGAAGCGGGAACAACACTTCCGCGCCGCCCTGGATCAACACATTACCGCCAAAGGCCCCACGGTTACGACCGACGTAGTTAGCGCTATTTGCACTTGTCGCCAATTCGCCCGGGGTACAGGGGACATTTCCGTTAGCGCCGGGTAAATCCGGATCTTCACATAATACATAAGCCATCCCGCCGAGTTCCCCGCTCTGCTGAAGGCCATCACCATTCAAGTCATCCCAAATGGTGGGGACTCTGGAAGCTTCGCGAATAAACGTACTGCGAGGGCCTAAAGTGTTACGTTCGAAACCGCGAACAGACCCGAAGCCACCCGCATAAAAATGCTCGAAGAACGGTAATTCTTCCAAGTCACCATAGGCATCTGCATATCCCAGGCGTGTGTGCAACCTCAAGGTTAATGCACGAGTGAGCGGGATAAACAGCTGTCCATTATAGTTAAGTTTGTAATATTGGAGGTCTCCGCCCGGCAATGATATTTCAAATGATATTTGTTGTTGGGCGCCGCGATTCGCCAATATCCCCCGGTTAAGGGTGGACCTCAACCAATACACACTGGCTTGTGCATCGTTGAATGTATCGCCATAAATATCCAGAAAGCCTTTCGGTCCCAACATTTCCTCGGTAGCGGGTTTGATTTCGTAACTACCTTCCGGGAAGTCGTATCCATATAACCGACGGAGCATCAACTCATAATTTTCGGATTGGGTAATATAACCAATTCCGGGTTCCCACCCCCTGGGAGTGCGGATAATTTCCTGGGATGAATAACTGGTTGGGGTAACCTCGAGGTTACGCAATCCGATATCAAAACCTATCCTTTCAATATCGGAAATGGGATAGCCGAAATTCAACTTACCGCCATAAACGTTTGTACTGTATGGAGTGATATTGTAAGAACCGTAATCACTTTTGGTGTAATACAAACTCACACCACGGCTCACTCCGTCGGGCGTAAAATAAGGGTCGTTGTAATTAAAGTTGTAGGCCGTTTGATAACGATTGTGGCTAAAGCTAAAGCCCACTTGCTTACCCGTACCAAACCAGTTGTTTTGCTGGATACTCGCCGAGAACAACAAACCTGAATATTGTGCGTAACCTACCTGAAGCCCCATGCTACCGGATGGCTGCTCCTCTACCGTGTATTCAACATCAATTTGATCCGAAGTACCCGGAACTTCTTTATTTTCCACTTTTACTTCTTTAAAGAAGCCCAAACGCTCCAGGCGCACTTTGGAATTTTCGATTTGTGCGGAATTCGCTGACCCACCTTCCATTTGGCGCATTTCGCGACGCAAAACCTCATCGATGGTTTTGGTATTGCCACGGAAATTCACACGATTCACATACGCGCGCTTGCCAGGCTCAATGAAAAAGGTAATTTTTACGGTTTTATCCGCATCATTACGCTCCGGCATACCTTCTACCTTGGCAAAGGTATAACCTTCATTGCCCAGGCGCTTGGTAACGTATTCTTCCGATGTGGTCATTAAAATCTGGGAGAAAATTTGCCCCGGTTGCATAAGGATCATGCGGCGAATAATTTGTTCGTCGATCGCCGGATCACCGGCAAGCTCTACATCGCTGACTTTATAAATATCACCTTCGGTAATATTCACGGTGATAAAAATCCTGGATTTATCCGGACTTAGGGAAATTTGTGAGGAATCGATTTTGAAATTCAGGTAACCGCGGTCCATGTACCAGGATTCGAGACGCTCCAAATCCCCCTTCATTTTTTCTTTGTTGTATTTATCGTTACCGCTAATCCAGGACCACATACCCGTTGTTTTTAATTCAAAGAGATCAATTAATTCTTCTTCGGTATATTTGGTGTTACCGACAATATTAATCACCTTGATCCGTGAAGGGCTGCCTTCATCAATTTTTACCAGCACTTTTACCTGGTTACGCGGCATATCTTCAATTTCGATTTTTACACTCGCCCCATAACGGCCCTGGTTTACGTATTCACGTTGCAAGGCTTGGGTAATACCCTCCAGGGTCGCGCGTTGAAAAATCTGGCCTTCAGAAAGATTATTTTCTTTTAAACTATCCATCAGGTTTTCAGTTTTGATGGCCTTGTTTCCCTTCAGCTCGATTTTATTAATAGCCGGGCGTTCCTTGATAATCAAAACCAGTACGTCACCATCACGCTTGATAGCGACATCGGAAAAATATCCAACTTTAAAAAGCTCACGGGTCGCATTCTGAATATCTGCCTGGGTAAGGGTATCCCCCACTCGTATTGGTAACGCACTGAATACCGTACCTGCAGAAACACGCTGTAAGCCTTCTACACGAATATCACTTACACGGAACGTTTGTGCCTGCACCGCCACCGCAAAAAAAAGCACCAGCAAACAGCTAAAAAATCGCATCAAAACTTGCTTCATAGAATCTGTTCTAATCATTAATGAATGTTGGTTGCAGCCAGGCATGCCTGTTTAGAGCCGCATTATGTCGTTATAGAGTGCCAGAATGCTCAAGCCAATCACCAGAAAGAGTCCAACTTGATACCCCAGCATCTGCACCTTGTCGGACACCGGTTTCCTCTTTATTACTTCAATGAAGTAATAAAATAAGTGCCCCCCATCGAGCACAGGGATGGGTAGCAGGTTGAATACCGCCAGGAATACACTCAGCAGGGCGACAAAACCAATAAAGCTCATTAGGCCGCTCTCGGCCGAAGAGCCCGCCACCTTAGCAATGGTTATCGGTCCACTCAAGTTTTTCGTGGAAATTTCGCCAAGAATCAATTTTTTGACTGATAAAAGAACAAAACCGGAGGTTTCCCAGGTTTTATTAACCCCGGCGATAAAAGCACCGGTAATTGAATAGTCATAAGCGCGGATCATTTTCTCGGGGATACTGTATGGCTGAACGCCCACACCAACCCTGCCCTGGGGTTTCCCCTTCTCGGTTACGGTGTCAGGAACCAGGGTAAGGTTGATGGCTTGTCCATCACGCTCCAGCTTGACTGCCAATGCCGCACCGGGACGTTCGCGCACGTATTCCACCCAGGCCTTCCAATCATCCAGGAACACATCATTAACTTGCAGGAAACGGTCGCCTATTTTAAGCCCGGCCCTCTCCGCCGGGCTGTCCGGCAAAACCTCACCGACGATTGGCGGGATTTTGGGAAATTGCAGGCTGATCCCCAAACCGGCAACCGGATCAGGATCGGCAGCATCGCGCAACCATTCCTGTAATTGTGCTTCAGATTCATATTGGAAATGGGAGTCGTCCGGATAGGAGACAGTAAAACTAATGGTGCCAGACTCACCCAACCGGTTAAGTAATACCTGGTTCACGGCTTGCCAGGTTGGCGTTGGCTGGCCATCAATCGCCACAATTTGCTGCCCTTGTTCAAGCCCTGCCTGTGCTGCGATTGA
>CBFGOY010000013.1:0-90842 GCA_965650515.1 uncultured Cellvibrionaceae bacterium
GCACCAGCAAAAAGGCTATCCCGTATAAACCTGGAAGCAATAACCCCCACTCTAATTCCGTGAAACATAACGCGCTAATAGCACCGCATTAAGGGGGAAGGGGAATAGTTATATTTGGTGTAGATACCGGCTAGCTGCTTTTTTGGGTGGGGAACGCGGGGAAAGTGGGGAACGATTTATAACACATTGATATTATTGGAATTAAATTGCTAAATATTCCCCAAACACCGTGCCCCACTGGTTTGCCAAAGTGGGGACTAGAGCCTAATAAAGACTATTAATGAACTGTTTTTTAGAGAGGGTACAACCAACCACACATACCAACCGCCAACGCCACAGCACCATTAGGAATCGTGGAACATATAGTAAACACTTTACCTGTATACGCTTTAGGCGTACACTCCGCTAATGTATACGATTATCGAAACCCCAACCTTCCAGAAGTATGCAGCCGACATTTGGCAAGACGACGAACGGGAAGCCTTCATTGCATGGATAGCGGAAAACCCGCTGGCCGGTGATGTTATTCCAGGTACACATGGCTTGCGCAAAATACGCTGGGCACGATCTGGAATGGGTAAGCGTGGTGGAACACGGGTGATTTACTACAACATGCTGGATGACGGACATATCTGGTTGCTGATCGCATACACCAAAGCTAAGTACGACAACCTGCCAGCACAGTTTTTAAACCAGTTAAGAGAGGCAATTGATCATGGATAAAGAATTGACCCAGTTCCAGGCTGACTTGCTTCAATCCGTGAAGGAAATGAAAGCAGGTAAAGCAGCCCGCGTTACCCAAGTGCAGGTGCCTACCGCAGTAGAAGCCCGCAACAAAGTAGGGCTTTCCCAATCGGCATTTGCGGAGCTTTTGGGGGTGAGCAAGCGTACTTTGCAGGAATGGGAGCAAGGCCGCAAGCAACCATCTGGTGCAGCCAAAACGCTGCTACAAATTGCATTGCGCCACCCAGAAACCTTACGCGAGCTGCGCCCGACTTAATCACTTTCGGGCCTTACCCTACACCACCGCAAACACCCCATCCGAGCCCTCAAAGCGAACCTTGCCAGTATCGGTAAACGCCTTGGCTATCGCCTGTAAAGTGCCTACTTGGGCGCTTTCTAATACGCCATCGTACGATTCAATGCGCTTAATAGTGGTGATACTGACCGAAGACACATCTGCAAGCTCCTTCACACTCCAACCAAGAGCCGCCCGCGCCATTCTGGATTGAACACCGGACACCATTTCACCACCCCCATAAACAAAATAAGCACATTAAAGAGCCAAAATAGCTTGTTAAGTATTTTTAATAAGCCATAATAGCTTATGAAGGAGCCATAAAAAAGCCCAAGGGTGCGGTAACACCCTCAGGCTTCATCATTAACCGATTAAATGGAGATCAGCTAATGAGCAACAACACTTTATCACAGGCCGCTTTAGCCGCGCACCAAGCCGTTTTTACTATCCACACTGATGTTATTACCGACTGGCGCCGGAAGGTGCGGGACGTGCAATTGATCGCCCGTGAATTCAGCAGCCAGGTAGAAGCACTCGCAACCCTTGAGCGCGTGCGTAAAACCAACCCGAAAGCGTTTATTAAAACTCGCGTTATTCATTGATTCACTTTGAGGTTGATCGATATGCAGCTAAAAAAATTTAAGACGAAACAATACGACAAGGCTAGAGAGGCGCTACAAGCGCCGATCTCAGCCCCAAAATATAAGGTTATGTGGCTAGCAAAAGGGATAGAAAAAAAGTCGCCATGGCTTTACCAAAGAGAACACGCCCAACGGGCCCTATCGCTTGTGCAAGCCAAGCATGGAAAGCAAAACGCTATTATTTTGGTAGATTAATTTTTTAATCAGAGAGGATTAAAATCATGAACCTAATCATCGCAAAAATCACTGACGCAGCTCTTGTATCTCAATCTACGGAGGTGCTAGTCAATGAAGGCATTGATGTACTAGTCAAACTTAATAAAAAGCCTCAAATTGGCGATATTGTTATGGCAAGAAAAGATAATGTGATTTTGTTTCGTCAATTGAAGAAATCGGGAAGAAAAAAAGTTCTAGCTGCCTTAAATGCAAATTTTGAGGATGTAGAAATTAATTCATCTATTGAGATTGTTGGTGTTGCAGATATCACCAAGACAGGACTTGATTCAGTTCATATTTTGAATTTTTATCGATCTCTTAATGAAGCGCAAAAAGATATTTACAGTTCAATGATAGCAGACTTTGCAAGCAAGAAAATGGATGGTTTATCTCAGGAGGATTTACAAAAGTATATTGATGGAGTCACTGAGCGGCTTAAGCTCGCCGCATAAAAGCAAAAAGCCGGTGCGTAAATCACCGGCTTTTTATTTCTCACCCCTCCACTAAAACCCCGCAACTTCCTGAAACGTATTTTCCTGTTCTTCCTTCTCTGCCATTAATGCAGATAACGTGATTTTGTAGCACCAAACCCGCTTATTTCCCATCTTTGGCAGTTTCTCTTTTCTATCCATGCGTTCCTTACCATTGCCTTCAATGGTCGGTTGTAACGCCCCCATGGTGCGCAGTGTTTTAGCGATGCGATTGTGGTCAAAGCCTTTGCAGATATCGGTTTTAAATGCATCTTTGAATACGTAAAAAATCACATCGGATGAATCACCTTCCAGATAATCCTTAGTGCGCGATTCACGCCGAAAGCCCCAGCATTCAGCCGTTATAGGCACATGCGAATCAATCACTGCGTGCTTGCCTTCCTCGGGTTCATCCCAACGTTTGAAACGTGATTCGCTGTATTTGGTGAATTGCTGGCGCACATGCTCCAACATTTGCTTTTCTTCAAAATTGCCATCACCCCCACGGGCGCGAAGCCAGGTATTAAAACAGCTTGCCGCTGCGCCTATGGCCTGCCCTTGTTGCCAACCGGTAATACCCCAGTGTGTAGCCAGCTCACCCGCCCAACCCACCAATGCAAATTTAACCGCAGCCCTGTGCACTTGCCCGCTAGCATTATCGGTTAAGCGCTCCTTTCTAAATTTTTCCAACCGCGACAGCATGGCCGCAATAAATCGCCCGCGCTTGTCGCCTTCAAGCTCTTGCACCAGCGCATTTAAGAATGCGCGAAAGGCGGTGCCATGGTATTGCGCCATAGTGCCTTTAAGCAGTTCTGAAAGCGCCGCCCCACCCATTAACCCATGCGAGTTATTAAACACCCCCATGCGCTTTATATCGGCCTCGGAATCGTGCAAGGTTGCGCGTATTTCCAAAAAGCGCATTTCCATTCCCGCTGTTTGGGTTTTACCAGCCTCGCCCATGTATTGCTCTAATGTTTTTTCACCGTTGGATAAAAACGTAAAGCGCCAACGGTGCGAATCATCACGCGCACCACCGCGATCATTCGCGCGGGTTTTACCGCTGCCATTACCCAGCATATAAACCGCATCGCCCAGCTTGCGTGGATCAAACTGGTTAATCTCATCCAGCGCTAACAACATTTCAGAATGCGAAGCGGCAAGGCTTTCCATTCCGTTATCGGTGGAGCGCCACGCCTTTTTGTAATCATTCGGTTTACCAAACACCGAGCAGGCCATATCCAGCAATGTGGACTTGCCCCAGGAGCTATCCCCATAAAAGTGAAAGCCCATGGTTTCCACCCCCAACAAATCAACCAATGGTGCGGAAAAGGCAGCACTAACAGCAAACAATGCCAGGGGATTATCGATGCAATACCGGCTTACATTCTCTTGCCATTCGGCCAAGGTACCGTGTTCAGACAATTTGCACAGGGTTGCGCCCTCCGTATAAAACAGGAGCTGTTCATCCGTTGTGCCAATGATCCGATCCGGCAATACAAATGCGCTTTTGTGCCAGCCGGTTTTGTGTACCAGCCCAATACGCGCCTGGGTTTTATGGCCCTGTAGGTACTCCAGCACTTTACGCTTGCTTTCGCGGTGTGCGTCGTACTCCAGCCCCATACTTAATAAGCGCTTGGTGACTTCGGTACCACCATCACTCCCGAATAATTCCAACGGGAAATTAAGCTGCTTTTCTTTTCCATCCCGATTTTTAAACCGCACCAATATGCCCCAATTATCCCCCGCATCATTCGCATCACGACAATAGGCCACCACATCCAAGCGCGAACAAATGCGGCGATGCTTTTCTGCCTTAGCGTCATAAGCCCACACGCCGGAATCATCGACTTTAAAACCGTAAGGGATGGTGCTTGGTTTATCGCTGGTGGCAGTGTCAGCATTGGGGGTGATGGTAGGTGCTGGCGTGAGTGCTTCGCCCTCCAAAGGCTGCAAAAGCGCTCCTTGTGTTTCCAATGTGGCGAAGTGTTGCGCATTCCATCCCATTGCCACCGCGTCAAATGCGTCGGCCTTTTCCGGCCATATTGCAGGCTCATTGATCAATTGCCCGGATTCACCAGGTGACAGGCGGGAGAACACTCCCAAATCAAATACGCGAAATGATTTGACACCTATCGCATTCAGCACAGGACGTAGCGCATCGATCGTTTTATCCCCGGCCAAATCATTATCCGGCCACAACCACACATGGCGGCCAGCCAACGGCGTGAAATCCGTTTTACCAATTGCCTTACTTCCACAGCTCCAGGTAATGCAGGGGTATGAATTAAACAGATTACGCGCTGCGTCACAGGCTTTCTCCCCCTCCACCAGAACAACCGGGGCGGCCACTGGAGCAGCGGCTAAAAAATCCAAACCATAAAGCGGACGGTTTCCGGGCAATTGGCGCCAATGCCAGCCAGTGCGCTCTTTGCCTTTAGCAGTGCCTGTGCCATACACAACCGGGCGATATTCTTTGGCTCGTTCTCCCGCGCTGGTGATGCGGTCAAAGCGACACACGCGCATCAGCAAGCCCCCGGATGCGCTTTTGTAATCCCAGTAGTGCGATGCCTTACCGAATTGCGGGAAATTAAACGGGCAGCTTTTGGCGGCCTCTGGTGGGGGTGGGAATATCGGTTTAAAAACAGGTTCCCTGGGTGCCTTTGGGGGTGTAGGTGTCGCAGTGTTTACTTGTTCAAATTCTTGCAAAGGTGCATCACTCACCCCCAGGTAATGGGCCAGCGTTTTAAATGCATCCCCTTGGCTTATGCGCAGCACATAGGCCACATAACTCACCAGGTCGCCGCCTTTATCGTCGGTGGCAAAATCACACCAAACGCCGGTATCCACATTGATAGAAAAGGAACCGGCTTTGCTATCGTTCCTGTTGGGATTGCGAGCTACCCACTCACGGCCATTTAATTTTCCGTCCGGTGCGTAATGGCTCACGATGAATTCCGCTTGCGCTAAAGCCAGCGAATTTATTTTCTTGAAATCCAGTTTTTTACCCATTCTAAAAAACTCGTTAATTCAAATTAAAAAGCGTATTCCCCACACCCGATAGGACAGCATTCAGCTAGCGGACTAAGCCAACGCAAGGCGGTGATTGTGGATGCGATCCAAATCAATTACACAAGGCGATCCACAACAAACCTCCATATTTTCCTCGCATAAAGCCAATATTTTCATAAGCTCATAGTCACTAAAGTCACTGGGGGAAAACTCGTAATAACTAACTAGCAGCACAAAATGGCAATCATCAAAAGCAGCGAAGGCGAGGTGCCTTTCTCTGTACCAATCGTCATAAAGTGCGCTTAAAAACTCGCGTTTTATTGACTTAGAAAAGCCAGGCAGATCCATCATGCGAGGCGTCACTTCATGAAAGTAAAATCTGGCATTTTGTAATGGTATGCGCTCGCCAATAAACAAAGAGTCATCATCCATAAGCCACCTTTAACGACGCAAAATAAGGTCATAAGCGGTATCAGTTTCCAAGTGATAAAAGTGCTTTGTTTCATCACGGCTTGCGTAATAGCCCTTTTGCAACTGGCCCGGCGCGATTGGTGTATCCCTGTAAACCTCATCATGAAAACAAGCCCAATTCCCGTCACGCCAAAATGCAAAAACCGCAGTGAATGAAAGGGTTTTTCTGGCTCTTTTACTGGCAATTAAACAATCGCAAAGCTCAGGCTCTGACATGGTTTTATCGGTCTGTTTTAAGGCGTGTTTTAACTCTCCCACGCTTTCGCAAATATGCGGCTTTAGTATTTCGGCCTCACTCATAGGAACACTAAAAAGCTGCAAGCTATGCAACATGAGCAGCACCCCCAGCATCACGGTAAATAAGCCCACAACCGCGCACCGCGTAGCGATATGCAGCGGTGATGGTGCCGGGCGATAGCTGTGAAAACTCGTGAGCATGTTGGCTAATAACGAGTACCAGGGAACCATCCGGCCATTCCAGTAAATGCGCGCCGCAATCGTAAGCGGTGGCGTTATTGATAAAGCTGGCGAGGCGTTTAAACATGGGGTTGAGTGCGTTAGCACCACGGGATAAAAGATCATCCAGGGTGATGCAGGCGCAGCGCTCAATGATATGGGTGGGGGTGTATTGGGCTTGGGTGCGTGAGGTCATATTAGGCGGCCTCCGGTGGGGTGGTGGAATCACCAAGGGAGGCTAATTGTTCGCAGAAGGTGTGAATGTCTGAACGCTTCCAGACAGTGACACCAGCCGATAGTTTTATCGGTTGCGGGACGGGAATACCTTGAACGATTTTGTGCTGTGCCCAAAGCCAGAAAGTGGACTTAGACACACCAAGTAAAGCGGCGCATTGTTGGGCGCGGTAAAAGCCAACGGAGGGGAAAGTTAAAAGATTTTCGTCTTGCGGTTTGGTTGGTTTTTCCATTTCTGACTCCGATGTGTTTTATGCAATCGGGGTCAATAATGAGCGTCGCTATTTGATATAGAAATTCAGAAAATCAAATTAAATGTGAGTTTTTTACGCATTGACTTTATTGACCAAGTATGGATGAAACTTTTCTTGAGTCCAAGCTTGAATCAGGGAAAAAGATCATTCCCAATGCAGCCACCGTGTCGTGCATTGGTGCCCCAAAAAAATCCACAAAATGCCCTGCTACTGTTTTTATAAAGAAGCGCAGTTCAATATTTTTGGTGCTAGGAACACCATTAAATTTGCTCTCACTTACCAACTCCCCCGAAGCAGATACTTCTAAAATCCCAGCTATCCGTCTCAGCAAATCAGAAATGTTCGGAACAGGGCACATGGGTGTTTTGAATATGTCATATTCTTGCGGTTGAAAATGCTCGATATGCCCACAAAAAAAGCGCTGCATTTCGCGAAACTCTTTTTCAGTAAAAAGTTGAAACATCGAAAAGACCACACGATATTGCTCTAATTGATCAGCTAATTTATTGATAGTTTTTTGCATTTCACTGCGTTGAATGGCAGCCTCACCATGAGGTAATTTTTCCCAGCCGGATAATCCACACAACCCAAGCTGAACGGCCATCGAAAAAGCAACTGGATAATCATCTTCGCCGTTTTCAGGGCAGTCTATTAAAAGCTCACCATTTTTTACTTTTTTTGTAAGTCGCTTCCAAATATTAATCATACTGGGGTGAGTGCACAGTGTTATCCAAACCTCAATCATTTCCTGAAGCGCCAGCTGATAACGCACACTTGTGAACTCTACGCTGTCTAAAGGAAACCCCATGCTTTTTGCCTCTTGGGCAAGAATATCGGGGGGTTTACCGGTGTTTAGAATTGTTTGACAGCGCTTCATTTGCAATAGCAACGCTGGTGGTGCCCAATCCGGAAACTTTTTAAGACCCTTGTTATTCATTTTCCACCTATATATTAGTAAATACCCAACGGGCATTCTTCATGCGAATGATTACCATTATTTGTATTTCGCCCGTTGCCGCAAGCCGCCAATTGTTCCCCACGTTCCCCACTCTTAAAAAAGTAAGCGGGGAACAATAAATACTCATAAAACTATATCTAACTCTTTGATTTTCTTACGTGAGAGAGTAACCGTTCCCCATTGTCCCCACGTTCCCCACTGCAAAGTCACCGTAGCCGAAACGTTTTAACTCGCTTTGCCAAACTTAGCGGCGATAACATTCGGTGACTGGGCTTGCAGGCGCAGGGCGTCAAGGTAATCGGCCCAGCGTTGCATCATTTCTTTGCGTTGGGGTAAATGTGTGGTGCGGTTATAGGCACGGCCCAGTGCATCGCGCACGGCGTGTGCAAGCTGATGCTCGATCCATTCCACGCGAAAGCCCAACACTTCATCGAGAATCGTTCGGGCAGTTGAGCGGAAGCCGTGGGCGCAGTGGGTTCTATTTGTGTCGTATCCCATGATCTGCAAAGCCTTGTTTATGGTTCCTGCACTTGCATGGCCACCTTGTCGGCGTTCGCTCGGAAATACATAAACGCTATGGCCGGTTAATGGCTGCAATTCCAGTAATACGCCCAATGCTTGCTTGCTGAGTGGGACTGTGTGGGGTATTCCATCAGGGCAAGTGGTTTTCTTGATGGTTTTTGGTGGTATGTACTTCCACTCACCCAAATCAAAATCGATATCCTCCCAACGCATGGCAATCATTTCGCCGGGTCGTTGGAACAATAGCGGGCACAGCGCGAGTAATGCGCGAACGACATAGCTTCCGCTGTAATTTTCGATTTTCACCAGCATACGGCCTAATTCGGCAGGTTCGGTAATGGCGGGTCGATGATTCGCCAGCTTTGGGGCCAGGGCGCCTTTTAAGTCTTGCATGGGGTCATTGCTGGTGCGTTGGGTAACGCGGGCATAGCGGAATATTTGCGATAGCACTTGGCGGGCATTATGGGCGGTATCTTTGGCGCCACGGTTTTCGATCCTCTGCAAGCCTTCCAATAAATCCCGCGAGGTCAATTCATTTATTTGGCGCGCGCCCATCCACGGAAATAAATCGTTTTCCAACAGGGCGAGGCGCTTTTTTGCGGTGGCCGGTGCCCATGTCGGCAATTGTTTGTCGTACCACTCGCGAGCGATCACAGCAAAACTATTCACGCCTTGTTGTACCGCTTTGGCGGCACGTTTTGTATCGCTGGGGTCGATACCTTTGGCAACTTGCGAGCGGGCCGCATCGCGCAACTCGCGGGCGTCTTTGAGGGAGATATCGGGGTATACACCCAGGACGAGCAGCTTTTCTTTGCCGTCCTTCATGTATTTAAGCCGCCAGTACTTGGAACCATTGGCTTTTACCAACACGAACAGGCCGCGCTCATCATAGAGCTTGTAGTCCTTTTCGGCTGGTTTCGCGTTTTTTACTTTGGTATCGGTCAAGGCCATACAAGTACCCCATATACCCAAACTGGGGTACATTCTGATTGGGGTATATCATGTACCCCAAAATGTACCCCAAAAAATTGTCGGATTCGGCTGGATTGATTCGGACTTAAATGGACTGAGTATAAACAAAAAACCCCGCAATTACGCGGGGTTTCTGACCAATTAGGATTGCATTGGATTTGTATATGGTGCCCAGAGGCGGAATCGAACCACCGACACGAGGATTTTCAATCCACTGCTCTACCGACTGAGCTATCTGGGCGTGTCGTCGCAGGGGGCTGCGAGAGGCGCGTATTAAACCCGCTCGGAATTGGTGAGTCAATAGCGGGTTTTAAAAAAATTCCAGTTTTATCAAAGGCTAACTGAAATTTGGACAAGCTGGTTATTTGTTATCCAGCCCGGAAGGTGGAACATAGCCCTCGGCTTGGTCGTATATTTCGCCCGAGAGGAACTTGGCCATTTGCTCGGTCAAATAAACCCTGGTGCCTGTGTCCATAACATTGAGGCGCTTTTCGTTGATTAGCATGGTCTGATGCGTCATCCACTCCTGCCAGGCTTTTTTAGAAACATTGTCATAAATATCCTGGCCTTTGGCACCGGGATACGGTGGCCTATCGAGCCCCTCCAATTCCTGTTTGTATTTGCGGCAAAACACCATTCTGGGCATGGGATAACTCACTTGTTTACTAATCGGGATTTGCGTCCGGGCCTGGCATTGACTCGTGGGTCGAGTTGCGCGAGCTTTTCCAATAATTTTTTTACCGGCGCCGCCAAACCCAGTGCGTCGGGTTGATGGGGATTGTACCAGTGCATTGCCGCCTCTCCGATAGTTTGCGGCGCCGCTGCGAGCTGGATTAACACCGGCGTTATATCCAGGTGGTAGTGGCTAAAGGTGTGGCGATAGGTATCCCATATTTCCTGCCCAACCACCTTGCCGAAAAAACCTTCAGCATATTCTCCTGCATCCTTATCCATAGCCAGCTCAGGAAAACTCCATAGCCCACCCCATATGCCTTGGGCCGGCCGCTGCTGTAACAGCAAATCGCCAGCAGGGTTACGCAACATAAGTAACTGAACGGCTTTTTCCGGCAGGGCTTTTTTTGGTTTTTTACCCGGATAATCCTGCGGGTTCCCCTGGGCGAAGGCGATGCAACCTTCATTCAACGGGCATACCTGGCATTTGGGTTTACTGCGTGTGCAAAGGGTTGCCCCCATGTCCATCATTGCCTGGGTGTAGTGATGGGCGCGGTTTTTGGGTGTGTAATTTTCGGCAATTTGCCACAACTGGCTGACGACATCAGTTTGGCCGGGCCAGCCCTCTACCGCATGGTAGCGCGCAAGCACACGCTTGACGTTGCCATCCAGGATCGCAGCGCGTTGCTGGTATGCGATGCTGGCGATAGCACCCGCCGTTGAGCGACCAATACCGGGTAATTCTGCCAGGGTTTCTACAGTTGCCGGAAATTCCCCGCCGTAATTGTTAACTACCGTTTGTGCACACTTGTGAAGGTTGCGCGCCCGTGCGTAATACCCTAAACCCGTCCATAAATGGAGAACCTCATCAATAGGTGCAGCGGCCAATGACTGCACCGTCGGGAAGCGCGCGATAAACCGCTCAAAATAGGGAATCACGGTAGCGACCTGGGTTTGTTGCAACATGATTTCCGATAGCCAGACGCGATAGGCATTTATATTTTGTTGCCATGGCAGGTGTTTACGCCCGTGCTTATCAAACCATTTCAACACGCGCGCAGAAAAAGAATTACTCATAGTTGTTGCTAATTGGCCGGGGACGGGCGCGAATTCTAGCGATAAATTCGCGCCCTGCCCATCATGGTGTGACAGAAGATGGCTGCTCCTGAGCAGCAGGTTCCGCAGCTGACGAAGCAGCGCCACGGTTAAGCGTCTTTTGCAGGCGATCAAAGAGTTGTTGTTTTTTATCTTCCAGTTTTTGTTTTACTTCCTGTTTCTTCTCTTCGATTTTTGCCCCGTGTTTTTCCTTGACTTTATACACCGCAAAATCCTTGGTTAATTCCACCATCATCTCTTTATCTGGACGGCAGTCACTGAGTGGATTGATTTCGTCGAATGAACCCTTGCAGCGCAACAGCTCCAACCCGCGCTCTAACCAATAATAGCTGCCGACACTGCAACCATTGGCGCTGGTGGTGACGGCAACCTGTTCTGCGGTTACCGTATCAGCTTTGTCTTTCACCAGTTTAAACGGCAGGAAAATATCGTACTCATCCGTAGCGAGATTAATTTTTCCGCGCGAGCCCAATTGCAATTTCTCAACCCCGGCTTTGAAACTGTCGATAGTCATAATTTGATCGCGCAATTTAATGCTGCCTGACAACTCGTTCATTTCTGTATAGGCTTCCCAAGCCCGGGCCGGATCTTCTGTCTGGTTGACAAGGTTCACCAACTTGCAAAATTGCTGCTCTAAATTAATGGGTGATAAACGCACCTGCGCGCCGGAAAAATTGGCATTTGCGCGCAAGGCTTTAAATAGCGCATTGGTGGAATTGCCTTGGCTGCTACCCAACGCCCGTACCTGCACGGCACCCTGCAAACCAAATTTGGAATCCATTTCCATATCTTTTAGCAGCGGCTCCAATTCCAGGCCTTCCACGCCTGCATCAAATTGCAATTGCGCGAGCTGGTTGCGCGCGTCCAATTGACCTTTGGCCGCAATTTTACCCTTGTAAGCGGTGGCATTGAGGCTGTGTTCGAGCATGCCGTTTTTAGCGAGTATTTGCGCCTCAACATTTTGCAATGCAATTTTATTGAAGATGAGTTTTTGCAACACCAGTTTGATATTGAGATTCAGGGTACGCAACGAATCCAATGGCAGCGGCGCATCCTCAGCGGGGGCCTTCGCTGTCTGTGTTTCCGCTTCACTTGGTGGCGGCAGGTAATCATCGGCATTCAAGGCTTCCCCGCTTAGCGAGGCCCTGATTGCATTGGTCTCGATGTTGGTGATCGCGGCGGAGCCATTAAAGCGGGTGTCATCCAGTTTTAATTGCAGGTTATCCAATTTCACTTTTTTGGTATCACCATCAATTGCGGCTGATAAACCGAATTTTTCCAGCGCATCCCCCCTGGCGGTTTCCAGCTCAATGCCCAGTGCACCGAGCAATTTGCGCAAATTCATTTCCTTGAGTTCGATTTGACCTTTATAAACGGGGCTTTCCTGTAACGCTGTCACATTGAGTGAATACGCCAACGCGACGGCCACACTACCCTTACCGGAAATATCCAACGCTAATTGCCCTTCATTAAATCCAAGGTTATTCAGCGACGAATCAATATTAAGTTGCCCGTTCAGCTTCCCGGCCAGGGTTAATTTTTCCGAACCGGGCTGGGCCTGCTCCAATACGAAACCCAAAACTAACGCAAAAGGCTCGCTCCGCGTGTTAACCCCATCCATGGTGAGGTTGATATCGCGCACGCTTAACGCCTGTCCGGCCTGTGCATCGCTAAAGGCCAAACTGGTGTTGGTGAGACTGATGTGCTCCACATCCAGGGTTAAGTTTGATCCGTCGGGTGATGACACAGGAGCTGAGGTAACCGGCTCATCGGCTGCCGGTTTGGAGAAGGCTTCCCAATTACCTTTGCCAGTAGCGTCGCGGGCCAAGGCCAAGTGCAATCCATCAATAACAATGTGATCAACCTGGAACTCGCCGCGCAACAGGGGCATCAATTTCAGCATCAGGCTTGCCTGTTGCAGTTCCGCTATGGATTGTTCCGGTGCCTCAAGCGCGGCAACTCTTACATCGTTAACAGCCACCCCCAGGCTGGGCCACAGGTCCCAGCCCAAATCCCCGCGGATTTGCAAGGCGATACCCTGATCGCGGGCAAGGGCCTCTATACGCGGCTTGAAACGGTTGGCATCGACCAACAAGACAAAGGCAACAATCGCCACAAGCAACAAAACGATAATCACACCCAGGCTTTTAAGCACAATTTTCATAGCAATTTCCTTAGCGGGAGCCTATCGCTCCCTCGCGATCATTTATCGAAACAAGATGTTTAGAGGGGAGCCGAGGGACAAAGTGCCGAGCCGGTCGGCCGAAACCGGACACCCTTCACAAACCCTGATACTTACCTGATTACTCCATAAGGTGCAGTTTGCTGGTATCTGGTGCCAGGGGTTTTACCTCCGGTTTAAATTGCCCCAGGTCACTGCCCACCGGAGCGAGGCCAAAATCGCTATTGGCGACAGCCACCGGTACAACCACGGGCCGCTCGTCGGCAGTGAGCAAATCACTGCCTGGCGCAGCGATTTCCCAATCTTCCAATTCAATTTCCACTAAGGGTAATTGCAGTTTTTCATCGTCATTGACGAGATTTTCCCCTACCGCTGCCAGACCCAGGTCGGGGACTGAAACAATAGCCTCAATTTCATTACCAACCTCGGCGGCATCCACCAGGTTACCCTCCGCCGGCCGCAAACTGAGGCCACTGCTCTCTATTTGTACCGATGGGCTGGAGGAGCGATAGTTGGCGGGCAGGAGGTCGGATCCCACCGGGGCCAACGTCCAGTTGCCAGAACCAGGATCTACGGGCACCGGGCGCGCAGGTGCAGGCGCAGGCGCAGGCGACTTTACCGGAGAATTGGCGGGACTTTTATCACTGGGAGAAATCTCTACCATGGCCCCCGCCTTCAATAACGCATCGCGATACTTATTGGCGGTCATTTCATCCAGATTGCGTTTGAGGGGAACCGGGCGGCCGGTAAAGAGCGCGTCAATTTTGGCCGCATCGGCTTTGAACAGTTGCTGCAACCTGAGTTTGACCTCGGCCAGTTGGTGGCCAAACACAATATCGCCACGGAAAATAATATCGAATTCAGAATTTTTGTTCATGGATGTAACCATCTAAGCACTGGAACTGGCTTGATAATAGCACCGCTTGGCCGCGATTCCGGTGCTAAGGGGTATTCGCAATCAAACGCGATAACCAGCGCACACTATGTAACCAATCAATCTTTGTATTCCGCTAATTCACTTCCATACTTTAGTAGTTTACTTTCGAGGGAGTGCGCTTATGTTGCCATTCGTTGAAAAGAAGTTGCAGGACAATCGCCTCGTTGTCGATGGTGCGCTCAGCCAGCACGGCAACGCGCGTATTAAGGTAGAACAGGATATTGCCTTTCTTAAAGACCGCATCTCGGCGATGCAAAGCCACCCGCGCCCCAACACTATGCTGATCGAGCATTACCAATCCATGCTGAAAAGCCGTGAGTCGGTACTGAAATGGCTGCTGGATGGTTGCGACGACGAGACATGCAGCATGCCTGACCATCGCAGTGTCTGATCAATCCTCGCCCTCGTTTAGATGGTGATCCATATCCAGCGCAGGTGATTCTCCCTTGGGCCTGCCCACCGGTTTTGCAGGCACGCCGGCTACCGTTGTATGCGGCGCAACAGGCTCCAACACCACGCTTCCCGCTCCAATTTTGGCCCCCTCGCCCACTTCAATATTTCCCAGGATCTTGGCACCCACCCCTATCAAAACCCCGCGCCGGATTTTTGGGTGGCGATCCGCTTTAACACAGCCACTCCCACCCAGGGTCACGCTGTGCAACATAGACACATCATCGTCAATTACTGTTGTTTCACCAATCACCACCCCGGTTGCATGATCGATCATGATGCCCTTACCAATGCGCGCGCCAGGATGTATATCCACATCAAATGCCTGCGAAATTTGATTCTGGAAATAAAGCGCCAGCGCATTGCGCCCCTGCTGCCACAACCAGTGGGCAATACGCCAGCACTGCAACGCGTGATAGCCCTTAAAAAATAAAAACGGCATGAAAAATAATTTGCACGCCGGGTCGCGTTCGCGGTGGGCGCGGATATCGGCACGCATGGCTGTTTCGATATCCGCATCAGTGTGCATCGCGTCTTCAAACACTTCACGCAACATCATCGCCGGCAATGCCTGGCTATCCAGTTTATTGGCGAGGTGGAAAGAAATAGCCGCCGCAAAAGAATGGTGGTTCAGGATACTGGCATGAAAAAAACTCGCCAGTACCGGTTCTGCAGTGCTTGCTTGTTGCGCTTCTTTGCGAATTTCTTGCCACACATCCACCTGGGCAAAATTTTGTTGGGCAGTTTGCATAACTCGGCTATCCAGCAATATCATTTTTTAAAATCAATGGAATTAATTGGTCCATCGAAAAAAACACCTCAGCGCCCAGCGCGCGCATTTCCGGCAACAAAATATTTTCGCTGCCATTTGCATTCGGCGGGCAATAACCCAGGGGGCGCATACCGGCGGCTAATGCCGCCTGGATACCGGTCAGGGAATCCTCTACAACTATGGCTGTCGATGCGTCCACATTCAATGTTTTAGCGGCGTGCAAAAATAAATCGGGGGCAGGTTTGCCGCGAGTAACATCCTCAAAGCTGAACACACGCCCCTCAACGTAAGGGAGAATGCCGGTTTTGGCGAGAGTAACCCGCATTTTTTCGTGCTTGCCATTCGACGCCACACAAAATGGAACCTGGTTATCACGCAAATAATCCAGCACAGCCATTATGCCTTTTACTGGCTCAAGCTGTTGCCCGCATACCACCAATGTTTGTAATTGTACTCTTCGCCAGAATTGCGCCCCGCGATCAGCCCGCTCCGCATCACTGAAATTTTTCCAGGAATCTTGCCTGGATAACTCTTCAGTAATCATCAAAATGCAATCAGCAACCGATTTACCCCGATAGGTTTCCAAAAAATATTCCGCACTTAATTCAATACCGGTTTCTTTCAAGCAATCACTGGTTACTTGCGCAGAGATAATTTCACTATCGACTAACACACCATCACAATCAAAAATCACCAACATGCTTGCCTCTGCATTACTGTCAAATCGAATCAGTTTTTCATTCCATATCGCGTATGCGCCGGGTACGGAACCTTCGCAAGTAACGCAAAACCCACCAACAAAAACACAATCAGGGCCACCATTCCAATACGCGCCGAATCGGTCAGCGTTGTAACGGTCGCTACTGCCATCGGAGCGAGGAAAGATGTTGCGCGCCCTGCCAGTGCATAGATACCGAAATATTTCCCCGCTTCGCTTACCTCAACGCTGCGCGCCATATAGGAGCGGGACGATGCCTGCACTGGTCCAAACGCAATACCAATCAATAACCCAAACAGGATGTAGGCTTTTTCTGCCGCTGTGGCAAACAGTCCACCATTATCTTGCACCGACAATTGAATTAAACCAAACAAGGTATAACCCGGGCCGGTGGAAATAATGCCGAAAGTTGCCAAAATCAAACATGCCAGGCTCAACTGCACCACTTTTTTTGAACCCAGGCGCGCGTCCAATCGCCCGGCGTACGCACACCCCCCGATTGCAATAACTAATAGCAATATGCCATAAATCCCCATTTCGATAGTTTGCCAGGCAAACATTCCCGCCGCGAAAGTTCCACCGAGTGCAAGCAAACCATTTACGCCGTCCTGATAAACCATCCGTGCAATCAAAAATCGCAACAGGCCGCGACGCTCGCTTAATTCCCGCAAGGTATTTTTTAAGTCGCGCACACTGTTGCCAATCGCTTGCGTTATGGGCGCCCCCTTACCGGCAGTATCCGGGGTAAATAAAAACATTGGCAAAATAAATAACGCATACCAGAGCGCGGCATAGGGACCGGTAATGCGAGCATCCTCTCCCTGATTCGCATCCAAACCAAATAGCGGTGCTATGCCCAGTAATGTGGTTCCTGTTTTCGGATTGCCTGCAAGCAATAACAACACGCTGAAGAGCACCACCAATCCCCCCGCGTAGCCCAATCCCCACGCAAGATTGGAAACACGTCCAATGTCCTGCGCGGGAATTAAACGCGGCATCATGGAATCATTAAAGACAATTGAAAACTCCGCCGCCACCATCGCCACAACAACGCAGGACATCGGCAACCATAAAGGCGAGCCCGGCGCTGCTTGCCACAACAAAACCAGTGAAATAATTTTGAAAATTGCAAAGCCCGCAATCCAGGGCTTTCGACGTCCGCTGGCATCCGCAATCGAGCCTAACAACGGGGAAAGGAACGCTATCAGGATTCCCGCAATGGTAATTGTGTACCCCCAAGCCGCTTGTCCCGCCACCGGATCTGCGGCCAGGCGCGAAACAAAATAAGGCCCGAAAATAAATGTGATAACGACGGTAAAAAATGGCTGGGCCGCCCAATCAAACAGCATCCATGAACGTATCGCTTTTTTAGAAACCGCATGAGGTGTTGTATTCAAAATGGAAGTCTCAACATAGGAAATTTAATCGACGCGAATATAACGATGGAAAATCTCATCCAGGTTTTCCAATACAATTTCTTTTAACTCCAGCGGCGCCCATTCGATTTGTTCACGCAATATATCCTGCGTGAACATTTGCGCATATCCCTTTGCCAGGGGAGCATAACTTAAATGCCAGGGTTCCGGTGCTACACCACCGTAATCCTGTGCATAGGGGCGATAAAACGGGCAATCCGTTTGTTGCAATTCTGTGTCCAGCCAACGATGGAATTCGGCAAAGGGGCCGCCAATCTCCGTTTCCGCAACCGTGAGTTGCAATTGATATGTTTCATCAACACGCGAAGCATCATAAACATCCAGATCCGTTCCCCAGTGGTGGCGCGATGCACCCGGCAAAGCCGACCATCGCAAGATCGCAAACACTTTGTCGCGATCAGTTAAGCAACGAATATCCATAGCCTCACCTGCGGAGTCCAACACCGGACGCAACCCCAACGCCTTGTTGTTCCAAATCAACAGTTGTCGCTCGAAATTACGAAAACTGCTCGCAATTCTCAAATCGAAACCAAATTGTGCCGCGCGCGCGCGCAAATCCAAAACTGCTGCTAGAGTGTGAGGGTGAAGCCGGCAGTTTAACGCCGGCGAATACGCCAAAAAATTTTCGTCCAAGCCAAGCAATTGTTGTTTCGTCTGTTCAAACACCTGATTTCTCCGGCAAGCTAAAAAGGTTTGCTTCAATAGGTGTCGATGAGAAAAAAAACCGTTTCATTAATCTCGATTCTCCTCATCAGATGGAAAGGGATTGCACAAGAAGTACAAGTATGTAAGATAAGCCTGCGCTGCAAACGGAAACTTTAAACATAACATCCGATAATAATAAATGGAGATTGCATTGTATGACTGCCTGTCAGAGTGAGTTATTGCAATTGAAAAACCTTGGAATGGCATCGGTAAACATCCTGCGTGCAATAGGGATTAACACCCACGCCGACCTGAAACGAATGGGCGCCGTCGAAGCTTATCGACGCATCAAAGCCCGCGACATTAACGTATCCAAAGTCATGCTCTACGCCTTGCAGGGGGCGCTGATGGATGTCCATTGGAATGACCTTCCACCCCCTCTGAAAGCCCAGCTTGTCTTTGAAGCAGAACTGCCGGAAAACAATGGTTATAACCAGGCAACAGCCTGATCTTCACCAGGAACGGCACAAGGTCACAAGCTGATGCGGGAAATGTAAATTTTCCGGGGACAAAGGCTACACTAAAAAACGCATTCTTTACGCCATTTTTAGTGACGAGAGGCCTTATGCATTTTCCTATCAAGCAGTCCGAGCTAATGACTGACCTGGCCGCCAGGTTGAACGACCTGAGTGAAGCTTTGTGCAGCCAGATCAAGCCGGACGAAGATCCATTTGTAACACCTGTAAGCGACGATATTTTTGCCGACCTTCCGCCAACGCGGCTGTTACGCATTACCGAAGGACAAGTCGATTATTTCCTGAACGGCAAGCTTGCACTTCACTTTACCGAGGGCGACCTGCTTGGCCTTCCCCGCTCGCTCAATTTGCCACAAGGCAGATTCTCTTGCACCACGCCGGTCACGTTCGTCGCTTACGAGCGCGACACCTTGGTTACCGCAGTTAATGCGGATTTAAAAAGCCAGCGCAACTGGGCTTATTTTTTACTGTGCTCAATTAGCCTTTATGAATTGGCCTTCGCCCAGGAGCTACGCAGCGAATTCCAACCTTCAGCCGGATTTATGCATTACCGTGCGGGCGAAACTATTATCCAGCAAGGGAGCGCGGCCCATAAGGTTTATACCCTGCTGGAGGGATCCGCACACGCAGTATGTGATGGGGTTAAGGTAGGGGAGATACATTCCAATGAAATTTTCGGCGCCCTGGCCGTATTTACCCGCCAACCACGCATAGCTTCCGTTATCGCCACCAGTGACTGCACTGTATTAGCGGTACGCAAGGAAGAATTCATAACGCTTGTGGAGCACCAGCCTCACATCTGCCTCGGCTTGATCGAAGAAATGGCAGCCAAAATAAACCAATTAAACAATCAATTATCGCAACTCAAGACGTCGAACCAACACAAATAGGAATAATTCTCAAAAAATGATTGACTATTAAATGAGATAGATTATTATTAACTCACTGCTGTGCGATTTCTCGCGTACAGCAGTGGAGCAGAATCTTTAACCGCCCTGCAAATCGATTAAAGAGTCTACTCACCCCCCTGGGGCTTTCCTCTCCGAAGGTCTCTCGGCTAACACGGTTGCTTGGGCCGCCTTTAGGCGGCCTCTTTTTTATTACCGAATTGGCGTTTTTTCCTTTCTTAACGCATCTGTGATTGAAATTTTGCCCACCTGTACACATATACTCCGCGATGCTGCTTTGTTGCAGTGAACCTTTTCATTCATGGGAGATAATATCGTGTTACGCATAGGCCTGTTTTTACTCACTAACCTCGCTGTATTGCTGGTGGCTGGTGTGGTTTTAAGCTTACTGGGCGTTGGCAACTACCGCTCAGCAGGTGGCCTGGATTTGCAAAACCTGCTGATTTTCTGCGCCGTTTTTGGTTTTGTCGGTTCTTTTATCTCCCTGCTCCTTTCCAAGTGGATGGCGAAAAAGACCATGGGGGTTCAGTTGATCGAGCAGCCGCGCAATGCCGATGAGCAATGGCTGGTGGACACTGTGGTTGAGTTATCGCAAAAAGCCGGGATCAAAACGCCGGAAATCGGTGTATTCGCAGCGCAAGAATCCAATGCCTTTGCCACCGGCTGGAACCGCAACGCCGCGCTGGTTGCTGTAAGCCTAGGCCTGTTGCAGCGTTTTGAACGCGATGAAGTTAAAGCAGTTCTGGCCCATGAAATCGGCCACGTTGCCAACGGTGACATGATTACCTTGAGCCTGATCCAGGGCGTGGTAAACACTTTCGTTATGTTCTTTGCACGCATCATCGGTGATTTGGTTGATCGCGTTATTTTCAAAAATGAAGACGGTCGTGGATTCGCCTTCATGATCACTACTTTTATTGCTGAAATTGTATTGGGCATCCTGGCGAGTATGATTGTTGCGGCTTTCTCCCGTTATCGCGAGTTCCGTGCCGACGCTGCCGGCGCTACGCTGGCTGATCGCGGCGCCATGATTCGCGCCTTGCAACGCCTGCAAGCCGAAACCAGCGCCGGTGCAGAAAGCCCATTGCCAAGCAGTATGCGCGCATTTGGTATCAGCGGCGGTATGCGTAACCTGCTTGCCAGCCACCCACCACTGGAAGTACGTATCCAGGCGTTGCGCGACGCAGCCTAATTGCCGGGGATAAGCATGAAACTCTGGCGCTGGCTCGTATTCAGTTTCCTGACCGGTGCCAGCGCCTTGAGCGCGACCGTCCAGGCATTTTCTACCGATGACGAACAAAACAGCATGGAAGTGTTTGAAGCTGCCCGCCCCAGCGTGGTGTTCGTCACTAACCAACAACTCGCTCGCGACCCTTATTCCTTCGACCTGGTGACTGTGCCCCGCGGCTCAGGGACCGGGTTTGTTTGGGATGAAAAAGGCTATATTGTGACCAATTTCCACGTGGTTGAGGGCGCGCGCAAGATTACCATCACCCTGCAAGACCAATCCAATTGGCCGGCTGAAGTTGTCGGGCTGGCGCCCGAGCGCGATATTGCAGTACTCAAAATCAATGCCCCGAAAACCAAACTCCGCGCGCTGCCATTGGGCGACTCCGGGGATTTACGTGTTGGCCGCAAAGTCCTGGCTATAGGCAACCCCTTCGGCCTGGATGCCACGCTGACTACGGGTGTTGTCAGTGCGCTCGGGCGGGAAATCGAATCGCCTAACCAGCGTAAAATTACCAACGTTATCCAGACCGATGCGGCCATAAATCCCGGTAACTCCGGCGGCCCGCTATTGAATTCCGAAGGCAAGTTGATTGGTGTCAATACCATGATTTACAGCCCCAGCGGGGCGAGTGCCGGAATTGGCTTCGCCATTCCGGTCAATACCGTCAAAGAAGTCGTTCCTGAATTGATTACCCACGGACGTATTGTGCGGCCGGTATTGGGCATCGCCGTTGCACCGGACCAATGGGCGCAGCAAATCGGGATAGAAGGCGTGCCCATTCTGCGCGTTGAGCCGAATTCCCCCGCCGCGGAGGCAGGATTACAAGGCGCCAAACGCAATCCCTGGGGGCAAATAACCCTGGGCGATGTAATAGTCGCCATCGAAGATAACCCGGTTACCAACGATGACCAATTATTAAGTGCATTGGAACATTACAAGCCGGGTGACAGGGTCGATGTCAGCGTAGTACGCGATGGCAAATTGCTTACGCGTAAAGTGCGCTTGATTGCACCACAATGATTTCGAACACCGGCCTGACCCTCCTTTGCACATTAAATGAGTTGCCGGAGGGGGAAAGCCGCGGGTTCAATTGTGCAAATACCAACGTATTTGCAGTGCGGTACGGGGGCAATATTCATGTCTACCTGAATGCTTGCCCACATACCGGGACCTCCCTTGAATGGGTAGAAAACCAGTTCCTCGATAACAGTGGCACGTTAATCCAATGCGCCAATCATGGCGCATTGTTTGTAATCCAGTCCGGATTATGCGTTGCCGGTCCCTGTGTGGGCCTTAAACTTGAGGCGATTCCCCACGAAGTGATAAACCACGAACTCTGGATCGCCATGTCCTCGCCAGGCGCTAAATAACACGATATTTCCATTACGAACAGTTGGAGTCCATCATGCAAAATTTCACCTTTTCCAACCCCACAAAAATTGTTTTTGGTGAAGGCCAAATTAAAGAGCTGGCCACATTAATACCCGCCAATGCCCGGGTTCTGGTTACCTACGGGGGTGGGTCGATCAAGAAAAACGGGGTTTACGAGCAGGTCGCCAAGGCATTGCAGGGGAAAACCTGGTTTGAATTCGGCGGCATAGAACCTAATCCCCATTATGAAACTTTGATGAAAGCCGTCGAATTGGTCAAAAAAGAGAAAATTGATTTCCTGTTGCCCGTCGGTGGCGGCAGTGTCATTGACGGCACGAAATTGATTGCGGCTGCCGTTGATTTTGAAGGTGAACCCTGGGATATCATGGCCAGGCACCAGCCCTTCTTCTCAGCCCTTCCTATCGGTTGTGTCCTGACCTTGCCCGCCACTGGCACTGAAAGCAATGGCAACTCGGTGATCACCAGAGCGGCAACCCAGGAAAAGCTTTCTTTCGGCAGTCCATTGGTATATCCCAGGTTTGCCATCCTGGATCCAACCACTACCTATAGCTTGCCATCACGCCAGATTGCCAACGGTGTGGTTGATGCTTTTGTCCACATTATGGAGCAATACCTGACCTATCCAGTGGCCGCAAAGGTACAGGATCGCTTTGCGGAAGGCTTGTTAATGACATTGATTGAAGAGGGACCTCGCGCATTGGAGGAACCTACCAATTATCAGGTCCGTGCCAATGTTATGTGGGCGGCCACCATGGCATTGAACGGCCTCATTGGCGTAGGTGTACCGCAAGATTGGGCTACCCACATGATCGGCCATGAATTGACCGCAATGCACGGCCTGGATCATGCGCAAACACTGGCAGTGGTATTGCCGGCGGTAATGCAGCACCAGCGCAGTAAAAAACACGGCAAGCTGGTGCAATATGGTCGCCGCGTGTGGGGGTTAACTCACACCAATGAAGACGAGCTAATTGATGCCGCAATAGCGGCCACACGCCAGTTCTTTGAACAGATGGGGAATCCCACCACATTGAGCGGCTACGGTGTAGGACGTGAATCTATTCCAAAACTCGTCGATATGTTGGTGAAGCATGATTTGCTGGCACTGGGTGAACACGGGGCTATTACGCCGGAAGCCTCCCGTGAAATACTGGAATTAGCGGCCTGATAATCCGGATTCCCAAATAAAAACGCCTCCCTCGGTGAACGGCATCCTACACAGTTAGACGATAGGTCCAACTTTTGGGTGCTGTTTACCGGGGGAGGCATTTTTTTGCCAGGCAAATTACTGCTTGCGGATTTTATTGACGATGGAAGTCGTCGAACAGTTATCGAAAAAGCTAAGCACTTTTACCGTACCGCCATAAGCCTTCACGATATTCCCACCCACAACCTGGTCTTCGCGATAGTCGCCACCTTTAACCAACACGTCCGGTTTAACACGGCGCAACAACCGCTCCGGCGTGTCTTCACTAAAGGGGACAACCCAATCCACTGCCTCAAGGCCGGCCAATACCGCCATACGGCGATCCAGAGGGTTAATGGGACGGCCGCTACCTTTTAATTGTCGGATAGACGCATCAGAGTTGACCGCTACTATCAGGCGATCACCTTGCTTGCGCGCTTCCTCCAGATAACCGACGTGGCCCGCATGAATGATATCGAAACAGCCATTGGTGAATACCAGGCGCTCGCCGCTGGCCCGGGCGTCTTCAATCGCTAATAAAAGTTGCTCCTCTGTGACTACCCCACGCTGGGCTCCTTGCTCTGCAATAATGGCCCGACGCAGCTCCGGGGCACTCACCGCAGCGGTACCCAATTTGCCTACCACTATACCCGCAGCCAGGTTCGCGAGTGCGGTCGCTTCAGGCATAGGTAAACCCGCCGCCATTGCGGCGGCCAGGGTAGCAATGACGGTATCCCCCGCACCGGTCACATCGAACACTTCACGCCCGCGCGCCGGCAAATGCAATTCCGGATGATCAGGGCGCAGCAATGTCATCCCCTGTTCCCCTCGAGTGACCAGTAATGCCTGTAACTCCAGGTCCGAAATCAGGGTAGCCCCCTTCTCCACCAGTTCCCGCTCACTGGAACATTTGCCAACAACGGCCTCAAATTCGTGGAAATTGGGAGTCAGCATGGTAGCGCCGCGATAACGTGAAAAGTCCTGCCCTTTTGGATCAACCAATACCGGCACACCGGCCTCACGCGCGAAACGAATCAGCGCCTGGCAATCCTGCAAACTACCTTTGGCGTAATCCGAAAGCACTAAAACATTGGTTTGCGAAATGAGGTTCCTGGCCTTATTAACCAGCGCCAGGCTATCCGATGAATCAAATTTGTCTTCAAAATCCATCCGCAACAACTGCTGGTGGCGACTTATAACACGCAGCTTGGTGATAGTAGGTTTGGTGGAAGAGACCAGAAAATTGGTCTCAATTCCCGCAACCCGTAAAAACCCCTCGAGGATTTGCCCCTCTTTATCATTCCCTACAACCCCGGCCACGGAAACATTGGCACCCAGGGCCGCCATATTCAAGGCGACATTCGCACCGCCCCCCGGGCGATCCTCGGTCTGGTCTACTTTAATGACAGGGACCGGTGCTTCGGGTGAAATTCTTGTACTCATACCATGCCAGTAACGGTCCAGCATGACATCTCCCACCACTAAAATACGGGCGCGATCAAAGTTAGGCATAAATAGATGCATAGATTTATCACCCTTCAATTCCGTTGTTACCACTTTCCGGCTATTTACACTCGGCCGCGTACGACTCTTTAACAGATTTTATCCATCAGCCTAGCTATTGAAATGACTTGAATACAAGCGTGCATAGTAGCCGTTTTTCGCCAATAACTCACCATGGGTTCCCTGCTCCACTATTTCACCTTGCTCCATTACTAATATACGGTCCGCCTTTTCAATAGTGGAAAGTCTATGCGCCACTACCAATGTGGTACGCCCTTGCATCACTTTCTCCATCGCGTCCTGGATATAGCGCTCTGATTCGTTATCCAATGCAGATGTCGCTTCATCCAAAATTAAAATCGGTGCATCCTTCAGAATAGCTCGAGCTATCGCCAAGCGCTGGCGTTGCCCGCCAGATAAGCGCGCACCTGACTCACCGATCAGCGTATTAAATCCTTCCGGCAATCCTTCTATGAATTCCGTTGCATGGGCAGCATCTGCCGCGTTGCGAATCTCATCCATGGTTTTTGTTTGCAGGCTGCCGTAGGCGATATTTCCCGCAACCGAATCATTAAACAAGGTGACCTGCTGATTCACCAATGCGATTTGTTCGCGCAGGTTGCGCAGTTGGAAATCGGTAATGGGGATATTATCAATCCGGATCTGCCCGGCATTAAGGTCATAAAAACGGTTCAACAGGCTCACCAGGGTCGATTTACCACTACCCGATTTACCAACCAGGGCAATAACTTCACCGGGTTTGATTTGCAAGTTAATTTTGCGTATTGCCGGTTCTGTTTGCCCGGGATACGTAAATATTGCATCCTCAAATGTGACCGCTCCGCGCGCGCGCGTGACCCGATAATTGCCGACATCTTTTTCCGTTTCCGAATCCAGCAAGGCAAACACGCTGTCCGCCGCCGCAACACCTTTTAAAATAGTGGGGGCAACCTCACCCAGTTTACGCATAGAGGGTAAAATGCCGGCCACCGCCGTCATATAGGCAACAAAACTGGCGGGTTCCTTGATTTCCATAAAACTCAATGCAATAAAAATCAGCAACGCAATGGCAATGGCAATAATTAACTGAATCAACGGCGTGTTAGCTGCAGAGGTAACAACAATTTTCATATTTTGCTGGAGATTTTTTTTACTCACTACTTCAAAACGTTGCCTTTCATAATCCTCACCGCCAAAACTGCGCATCACTTTGAAACCGTTAATCATTTCTCCGGTAACCTGGGTTAAATCACCCACGGTGTTTTGCACTTTGTTACTCAATTTACGCAGCCGTTTACCAACCGCACCGACAATAACGCCAATTAACGGCGCGATTAAAATAAACACCAGCGTCAGGCGCCAATCCATATAAAGCAAGGTGGCAAAAAGCGCGATCACCGTTAAGCCTTCCCGTAATGAAATTTTTATTGCATCGGTTGCAGCAGCGGTTACACCATTGATGTTGTAAGTAATAATCGAAATAAGATTGCCCGAATTCTTTGCATCAAAGGTTGCGTTGGGCAGTTGCGTCATGTGGTTGAAAACTTGTACACGCAACTGGTGGATAATATTGAACGCAATACGCGACATTAAATAAACACCGACGAAGGAACCCACACTGCGTAACAGGGTGGCACCTATAACTTGCAACGGCACCCAATAGCGATCCGAGGGGTCATTTGCTGCAATTACATTCACAAGGTTCTCAAGAATCTTCACAAACAAAACACTGGAAGCGCCAAACAGGCCGAATCCAAAAAAGCTCAACACAAACCAGCCAGCGTATGGTTTTACATAGCCAAGCAAACGTTTATATACCAACCACGCAGAGGCATGACCTACATCGGTAACTTTTACCGGTAAAGAACCCATATGCTATCCATCTATTTTGCGACCAGGTTTTGCCGCATCAAACTGGCTGCCAGCAAACCGGCAGGAATCCAATAAAGCAGCCACTTCACGTCAATTTCCCAAAATAAACTGCGCGAATCTACCAATAAGCAGCCGCAGCCATAAATTAACCAGAGCGTCAGAGGTGCCAGATTCTGATAAGGTCTGGCGGCCCACAATAACAAACAAAAATGAACCAGCGCCAAACCTAACCCGACAACCCCGGTGCGATAAAAAATATCCAGCCAGGCGTTATGTGCGTGATGGTATTCGCCCACACTGGTAATGATATCCGTGGATTCACTCATGCCAATGCCCCACAGGAATAATGTCGGGTCAGATAGCATTTGCTGAAGGACTTCAAACCAAATCTGGTCGCGAAGCGATACACCGCGTTCAAATAGCAAATCATCCAGCATCAGCCATATCAATACCCCTGCGGACAACAATCCTGTCGCCATTTGCGTCAACAGAATCTTCCACCCGGGGCGCAACCAAAAAACACCAATCAAAAGTACACCGGCAAGCGATAACAATGGCCCTCGGCTCTGGGATAACCCCAAGGCTGTCAAAGCGGGAATACACGCTATAGAAAAACCGATTGCATAGTGAAAGGAACTGGTTCGCCAGGATAATAAGATGCCCATAAGCACCACCAGACCATATACCTGTCCCACGAGCGTAGGCGCACGCGCAACGGTGACACCTTCCAAACGGGAACTCCATGGATGCGACCAGTAAAATACGGCAATATTAACCAACGCAGTCACCGCACCGACCCATAGCATACACCGCAGAAACCTATCCCAATCGATGGATTTTGTTTGCAGCACCCAGGCACTTCCCGCTAACCAGATTGCCAGTACCAGCCACTGCAAGAACAGATAACCCAGGTCGCCGCCCCATATCCCTGTCAACAACGACCAGCTTGCATAAAGCAACGCAACACCGGTAAAACTTCCGCCATACATTTGTATATCCGGTTTGCGCCAGGGCAAGGCCAGCAACAGCGGAATAAAAAATGTGAGGGCATAAACGCCTTCCAATCCATCGCGCGAAGGTGCCCACAAAAACGCGCTGACAAATATCCACAGACCGACATAAGCCCAGGCCAACACTCGTTGTTCATATTTTTCACTAGCAAACATCATGTATTACAAGCATCCTTTATATAGAAGGTAAATTGCCAAAGTCACGTAAATACATTTTGCGTGCGCGCCGCACTATCTTTTGCAGCAACGGTTTTTTTTCACGCACAATATCGCGCAACCCGGCATCAAAATAAATTTTTAAGAATCGGTAATAATCGCGGCGATTAAAGTTGAGGTTTAAACTTGAAAACAATAATGCGCCTATATCTTTTACCCACCAGCGTTCAGGCACCTTAAAACGTATTTGCGCACGGTGTAAATCGACGAGGGTAATATCAGGATTAGCCCTCGCAACATTGGCTAACGATGCTTCACACAACATAAAATGGCACAGGTATAAATCGCGGTGGTTAATTCCCGCCGCGTGCAATTCGCGCGCAATTTGTGCAACCCTGGCGATTATTGCACGCTTGATAAGCGGTGAGACCGGACGCCGCTCAAAGAAATGATCCAATTGTATTACGTTACTCAATTCGCGCGTAATTATAAACGATTGTTGCTTCGCCGGATTTTTGCCCCGCTGCCCAAAGGCAACCGGGGCCAACCCGGGAATGCCCAGCGCGTACATTTTATTCAATGCGTTCCACTCGTTGTGCGCACCCAGCACGGGCAAACGAAAGCGAATAAGATTTTTGATTATTTCTGCCCAGCCTACCCCACGATGCCACTTGCGGTAATATACCTTGTCATTGATTTCAAACCGCAGCGTTTGACGATCCGGCATTTCACGCGCAATTTCGCCGGTTAAGTGCCGGACGCGAGCAAATACCGGCTCATTCTTCCAAAGATTAATGAATTCATCGCGTAGAATTAATGTTCCTTCAGGCGTAACCTTGTTCCATTCCTGCGCTCCTTCCTGCTTCAATCCAGCATCTGCGGTTTTTTTTTGCTGTACAATTTTTTTTACCGTAGCAAGCGCGCACGCGGCACGCGAAAAGACCTCAGTGCTATCGCGGAAAATTTTGGCTTGACCAATCCAATGCGCTTTACCGAAACCCAGAATTCGCGTTAATTGTTGTGCAATACCCGTCGGTGTTGAACCTTTGCAAATCAGTTCGCCTAAATGGTTTTCTACAATGTAATGGGCATAACCGCAGTGATCGCTGGCCAATACCGGACAACCGCAAAGCATTGCTTCCAGGATGGCATTACCTGCTAATTCCTTTCGCGCCGGATGCAATAACACATCAGCACCATGCAATAAATCACCTACCGGGCTGCGCGGCCCCATAAAAAAAACGCTCTCCGCAACACCAAGTGCACGGGCCTGTTGACGATATTTAGCGGGATCATCCTTACCGATGACCAATAATGCCGAAGCGGTGTTTATTTTTTTGAATTCAGCAAAAGCAGCGATGCTGATATCCACACCCTTGGTATGGAAACCAGACCCTAAACATACAACCACTTGCGTGGCGTCAGCAAGATTCAACCCTTTGCGCAAAGCGAGATAAGCAGTTTGTGGATCGGCGCAAGCAATATGTTCACGCATTATGCCCGGCGGTAATGTATAGAAACGTTCAGGGGCTGTGGCATAAAAACGCGCAAATTTCTTTCGCTCGGACTCAACCAGCGATAATATCTTTGTTGTACTTTGACCGCCGAAAACCGCCGATTCATAATGCAGGTATAAACGGGAACGCGGCATTAAACGATATATCCAACCACGATCGCAAAAAGCTTTATAGGCGAAGCAGGTATCGCCGGCAAAATAAATATCCAAACCCGGCATTTTATTAAAGCCAATCAATACATCAAATTCTTCACGCGGGAATTGCTGCTGGAATCGTTTTACAAAACATTTTACGCCAGCGACATTAAACAAACCGCGCCCTGGAATTTCTATTACGTCAATCGCGGGCAGTTTTTCACCCTGCCAATGCTCACAGAAAATCGTGACAGAGTGCCCCTGCTGTTGAAAAAATTGCGCTAATCCCAGCATGTCGCGCTGCAAACCACCGAAAGGAAAATAGCGGAAAATGACAAAGGCCAGTTTCATTTGCATCAATGTGTTGCCGATTTTAATAGCTGGGGAACAAGTCCGTCCAATGCTTCAATTACCTGTTGCGGCATGAGGTCTCGCAAACATTTATGATGCACCTTGGGACATTCGCGTTCGAAACAGGGAGCGCATTCCATTTCCCTGCTGATGATAGCTACCTTTTCAGCGAGTGGAGGTGTGTGTTCCGGTGAAGTCGAACCATAAATTACCGCTAATGGTTTTTGCAATGCAGCGGCAACATGCATTAAGCCTGAGTCGTTACTCAACACCGCATCGGCGCAATCCATCAGGTCGATTGCCTCACCGAGGTTGGTGCTACCCGCAAGGTTAAAGCAATAGTCCCGCTCTTCATCCAACAATAACTTACAAATAGCATCGGTTACTTCGCGGTCCTTCGTCGAGCCCATTAACCACACCTGCCAACCTGCGCGAATTTTTTCATCTGCCACTTCAGCGAAATAATGTTCGGGCCATCGTTTGGCCGGGCCATATTCGGCACCCGGGCAAATTATTAATAGTGGGCGATTTAGCTGCAACGCAAACTTTGTTAACAATTGTGGACGCTGATAGTGATCTACTGTCAGCCGTGGATAGGGAAACGTGGTTAATGGCTCACTGTTTTTTGGCAACGCCAATGCGGCATAGCGCTGCACCATTAATGGAAAACGTTTTTTATCCAGCACACGGATATCGTTGACTAACCCATAGCGCATTTCACCACGCCAGCCTGTACGCAAGGGGATGTCAGCAAAGAAGGGAATAAATGCGGATTTAAATGAATTGGGTAACAAAATGGCTTGATCATAATGATGCGCTGCCAATTCCTTTCCCAGCGCCCGGCGTTCGGCAAACGCAAAGCTCCCATGGCCAATCGGCATATCAATCGCCTGATGAACTTCCGGCATGCGGATTAATAATTGCCGCGTCCAATGAGATGCAAGCACATCAATTTGCGCGCCCGGATTTCTCTGCTTCAACAATTGAAACAATGTGTGTGCCATCATCATATCGCCAATCCACGCAGGGCCGACTACCAGAATTTTCCGGATTTTTTTTAGCTCCGCTGGGAATTGGATTTCAGGCATAGGTGATTGATCAATGCAATGAGGATAAATAGCGCAGTTCAACGCCTGGCAGGTTTATTTCAAACACTGAAGGCGAAACCTGCATGGGTCGAGCGTAAAAATAACAAAATGTTTTGCAGGCGAGTAACGCCAAAATGTATTTCGACCAAGCCCGCAGGGTTCAGGGCGCGTCTTGAAAGAAATCGGCCAGGCTTTAACATGCATCATACAGAAACAATAACGGAGCCCGTTGGCTCCGTTATGTTTATTTGGCCACCGGTGCCAACCAATTGGTATGCCCGGGCAATTCGCCGCGCACGGATTTGAAATATAAATCCTGCAACCGGGTAGTAACCGGGCCACGACGGCCTTCACCGATTTGACGACCGTCCAATTCGCGAATCGGCAATACCTCTGCAGCGGTACCCGTGAAGAAAGCTTCATCCGCCACATAAACTTCATCGCGCGTAATACGTTTCTCCTTGATGGTGTAACCGCAATCCGCCGCTAAATGGAAAATCGTGTTGCGGGTAATACCATCCAGGCAGGAAGTCAGTTCCGGTGTATAGATAATACCGTCGCGCACCAGGAAGAAGTTTTCACCACTACCTTCCGCGACATAACCTTCGTTATCCAGCAATAGCGCTTCTTCGCAACCGCTGTCCAATGCTTCCTGCAATGCCAGGAGCGAATTGATGTAATGCCCGTTAGCTTTCGCCTTGCACATGGAAATATTTACATGGTGGCGGGTGTAGCTTGAGGTGCGGATACGGATACCCATGTCACGCGCTTCCGGTGACATATAGGAAGGCCAATGCCAGGCAGCAACCATCACATGGACTTTCAGGTTGTCGGCACGCAGGCCCATACCTTCGGAACCGTAAAATGCCATAGGACGCAGGTAGGCTTCCGCCAAACCATTTTCGCGCACCACCATTTTATGCGCTTCGTTAACTACATCCTTGGTGTAAGGCATTTTCATGCGCATGATATGGGCCGAGCGGAATAAACGATCTGTATGTTCTTGCAAACGGAAAATACTGGTGCCCAACTTATCGCTTTTGTACGCACGAACGCCTTCAAAAACGCCCATACCGTAATGCAATGTATGGGTTAAAACGTGAACCTTGGCATCGCGCCACGGAATGAGTTCATCATCGAGCCATATGACGCCGTCGCGATCGGCAAAAGACATAGCTAACTCCAAAATTTGTGTAATCAGGGCTGGCCGATCAAGCGATCCCAAATCGCCGTGACCTGCGCACGTTCTTCAGTAAAGTGATTATCACCTTCCAGCACTGCCTCCTGTCGCTGTAGCGCGAGGCGGTGTCCGGTGGATCGGTATGCTTTGTAAGCGGCGATCAGGTGGGCCACGGAGTCGGCGTCGAGTAAGCCTGCCTCCTCCAGTGATCCGAGTATGCGAATGTTGTCCGTGTACCGGATGATGCCGGGCGATTTGCACGCCCAGGCTAAAGCCGCGTATTGAACCATAAATTCAATATCCACGATACCACCGGCATCCTGTTTCAAATTAAATAGCGGGGTATTGGTAGCTTTGGATTTGGCCTCGCTCCCCAATTGCCCGCGCATTTTACGGCGCATATCAGCGACATCCTTACGCAACTGCTCCAGGTCGCGCCCGCGGCTAAGGATGCGCTGGCGAACCGCCTCAAACTGCTGGCCCAGTTCCCCGCTGCCCGCCACTACCCGCGCCCGCACCAATGCCTGGTGCTCCCAGGTCCAGGCTTCATTGGCCTGGTATTTTTCAAACGCGGCGAGCGAGGAAACCAACATGCCCGAGTTACCCGACGGGCGCAGGCGCATATCCACTTCGTAGAGTTTGCCGGTTGGCGTGTAGGTATTGAGGATATGGATAATCCGCTGGCCCAGGCGCGTATAGAAGGTGATGTTATCGATACTGCGCTCGCCATCGGTTGATGAATTGGAATCGCCGTTATGGATAAACACGAGATCCAGATCCGAACCGTGGCTAAGCTCGATGCCACCCAACTTGCCATAGCCAACAATGATGAAATCCGCCGCAGTATCCACCGAGCCATCCGCTCGCCGCGGGCGGCCGTGACGCTCAACCATATGCTCCCAGGAAAGTTGCAACACATGTTCCAGCACCACTTCGGCGATATAGGTCAGGTAGTCGCTCACCTTCATCAACGGCAAGGCGCCGGTGACTTCGCTCGCGGCTACGCGCAACCCATGGGCCAGGCGGAAATAACGCAGGGCCTCCATATGACCTTCCAGGTCGTCCCAGGTAAGACGCAGTACATCGCGGCGTAATTCATCGCGCAACAGGGATTTATCCGGCGGGGCGTAGAGGCTTTCAGGCGTTAGCAATTCATCCAGCAGGGCCGGGTATTGGGTGAGCTGGTCGGCAATCCAGGGGCTGGCGGCGCAGAGGCGAATCAATTGGTGCAACGCCGTGGGATTTTCAACCAGCAGAACCAGGTAGGCGGTGCGCCTTGCGACAGCTTCGATAAACGGGACAATCCTGCCAAAGGTTTCCGCGATAGTTAGGGGTAACTTACCACGACCGGCCTCAACAAATAGCCTATGCAGCAAACGCGGCACAAAGCTGTCCAGCCGGGTGCGGCCACTCGCCTGCATGGAAAGGATCGCACGGCTCACACGCAGGTCCGCCAGGTTTTTTACCAGGCCCGCTGCCGAATCCACATCGCGCGCCTCCAACGCATGGATCGCATCATCGCCCTGTAAACTGCCCTCCCACAAACCCAGGCAAAAGCTCAGGGCTTTTTGGTCGATGGATTCCTCCTCATCGGGCGCCGCAATCACCGCCTTGAATTCGGCGTTAACACGTTGGCGATAAGCCTCCAGGGTCACAAAAAAACTTTCCCAATTTTCAAAACCCATCACCCAGGCCAAGCGCAGTTGCCCGAGCGGATCAACCGGCAATGCCTGGGTCTGTTTATCCTGGAAGCCCTGGATCGCGTGTTCGGTATTGCGCAGGAAAATATAGGCTTCCAGCAACGCGGCACCCGTTCCGTACGGCAAGTAATTTTCCTGCTCCAGCAACGGCAACAGCACCGGCACCTTGCGTTTACGCAACAAGGCATCGCGCCCGCCGCGAATCAACTGGAACACCTGCACCACAAATTCCACTTCGCGGATACCGCCTTCGCCCAATTTCACATCAAGGCTCATCCCTTTGCGCTGTACTTGCCGTGCAATCAGGCCTTTCATTTCACGCAAGGATTCGATCGCGCTGAAATCTATGTATTGGCGATAGGTGAAAGGTTGCAGCATCTTGCGCAGGGTTTTGCGCGCCTGCACCTGGTTTTCCCCACCCGCCATGGCCACCGTACGCGCCTTGATCATGGCGTAGCGCTCCCACTCGCGCCCTTGGGTTTGGTAGTAATCCTCCATGCCGACAAAACTCATCGCCAGGGCGCCGCTCTCACCGTGCGGGCGCAGGCGCATATCCACACGGAACACAAAGCCATCCGCTGTGATTGCATCCAGGCTTTTAATCAATCGCTGGCCGAGTTTGATAAAAAATTCCTGGTTGCTTACGGCACGCGCCGGGTGGTGGGTTTCCCCTCCCTCGGGGAAGGTAAAAATCAGGTCGATATCCGAGGAGATATTCAGCTCCCCCGCGCCCAGCTTACCCATGCCCAACACCATAAACGGCTGGGCGGTCCCCGACTCCTTACCGATAGGTGTGCCATATATTTTTTCCAGGGCACGGTAGTGATATTCCGCCGCTAACTGGATGGATTGATCAGCAAAGCGCGATAACTCCGCCGTCACTTCGCCCATGGTGGCCAGGCGATTCAGGTCGCGCCAAATGATACGAATCATTGCTCTGTTACGTTCGCGGCGCAGGCAGGCATCCAGGTCAGCATCGCTGGTGCAGCCATGGATCGCCGTGGCAAATTGTTCCAGATCCGCGTCCGTTTGCGCGCGAAAAAGCGCGCCGGATTCGCACAGTTCCAATAAAAATCCCGGTTTGCGAATAAGGGTTTTGGCGATAAATTCACTACCTACAAATGCGCGCGTCAGCTGGCGGGAAAATTCATCGATTGGTACGGCGGCGGGTAAAAAACATTGCGGACTTGCGAGTTTGTGCTCTTGCAACGCCGCCTCAAACTGATCCCAAAGGCGCTGTGCTGGAGCCTGTAATTCGGTGGGCACTCCGGTGAAATTGAGCATACATGGATTCTCTTACAAGCCAAAAGTCTGCCGGGAATACTAGCAGTTCGGGCCGGCCTTGATTAGGCGAATTGCCACCGCCATCGGTTTTGCGCCGGAGCAGTGCCCCTCAAAAAATGGAACCTGTCACCACGGCGTTGTTAACCAGCACGCAACTTGATACATCCACCGTACCGGTTAAGTTATCGTTCAGAGAATTCCTGCGTAAACTGGGCCCATGCAAGACAACACGGCATTGGGCCGCAGGAGAAAACTATGAACAAATCAATGTTAATCGGCACCGTTTTAGGTATGGGTATTGCCACTGCCGGTGGCGCAATTGGCGGTTACCAATTATTGAAAGAACCGGATTATGCCGATGTTGTGCGCTCCACGCCCATCGTTAAGCAAACCAAAATCCCGCAACAGGAATGCCACGATGAAACTGTGGTAAAACAAAAGCCCGTGAAAGACCAAAACCGTATTGCCGGTAAAGTAATAGGCGCAACTATCGGCGGTGTGCTTGGCCACCAGGTCGGCGATGGCAGCGGGAAGAAAGTGGCGACAGTTGCCGGTGCGGTTGCCGGTGGTTACGCCGGCGATAAAGTACAGAAAAATATGCAGCAAAAAGATACTTACACCGTTGTGGAAAAGCGTTGCAAAACCGTTTATGAAACCCGTGAGGACATTACCGGTTACGATGTGGTGTATCGCATAAAAGGCAAGGAATCTTCAGTAAGGATGGATCACGACCCGGGCCAACGTATTCCCTTGAAAGATGGCGAACTGGTGTTGTTATCAGCCAATACCGCATCCGAATAACCTACATACCTGATAAAAATGGCGGCTTTTGTGCCGCCATTTTTATTTCCGCATACAGGTTTTATTCCTCCTCCTCCGGCCTCCTTCCCGCGCGCGGATGCGCTTTGTCATAAACCTTCGCAAGGTGCTGGAAATCCAGGTGGGTATAGATTTGCGTGGTGGAAATATTCGCGTGGCCGAGCATCTCCTGCACTAACCGCAAATCGCCGCTGGACTCCAGCATATGGCTGGCAAATGAATGGCGCAGCATGTGGGGATGGACCGGTGTATCCATGCCCCGCTGCAAACTTATTTGCTGCAAGCGAATTTGTACCGCGCGATGGCCGATGCGGCTGCCACGCTGTGTAATAAAAAGCGCGGGTTCATTTTCCGATGCAAATACCTTGCGCGCCGGCAGCCAATTTTTTAAGGCTGCCATAGCTTCCGAACCGATCGGCAGGATGCGCGCTTTATCGCCCTTACCTGCGCGAACACGCAACATGGCATCCCCCCAATCTATATCGTTCAGGTTGAGCGCCACCACTTCTGCCAAACGCAATCCCGAAGAATAAATTAACTCAACCAGTGCGCGATCACGCTGTTGGATAAAATCATCGCCTTCAATTTCCACAAATTGGATAGCTTGGTCCACGTCCAGGGTTTTGGGTAATTTTTTGGGGGTTTTGGGTGCAGCAATACCGTCTGCCACATTATTAACCATCCATTGGCGCAGGATACAAAACTGGAAAAAGCTACGCAGCGATGATAACCAGCGCTGCAAACTTTTGCCGCCCAAACCATCGCGGTGTAATTGCGCTACAGCGGTGCGAATATGGCCTGGCGTCAACCTTGCCAAATCGGCAATATTTTTTTCCATACAAAATTTCTGGAATTTTTCCAGGTCGCGCGCGTAATTGGTTTGGGTGTGGAGGGACAGTTGTTTTTCGCTGCGCATGTAAGTGAAAAAATTATCCAGCGCAGCACTAAAAGGCAGGTTTTCCGGTGGGGATAATTCGCCCATGGCGCCTCCGATGATTTATCAGCGCGGCAAATATTTTGGCAATAGGCGGTTCAGGACTTCCGCAATATAACTCAGGAACAACGTACCCATGCTGGAGCGATAATACTGCGGATCGCGATTGCCGATAGACAACATACCAAATGCGCTACCGTGAACCAGGGGAACGGTCGCAATTGAACCTATTTCTGCGGCATGATTGCCAAATAAAAATTGCAATTCTTTTTCCGCCAGGGTGCCACATACCGCACGGCTATTTTTTAATAGTGGCCCGATATATTCGCGCGCCTCTGCGAGCGACACCACCCGCGCCTGGCTACTGGGAATTTTATCCGGGTTGCCAAATAAAATTACGCTGGTGTGGTGAATGTTAAAATCTTTATCAAAGCTGTAATGCAGCGCATCAATAATGTCACCCATGTCCTGGCCTTCGAGCAGGCTCAGCACCAGGCGCTTGGTTTTATCGAAGAGCTTATCGTTATCGCGCGCGTTGTCGAGTAATTTGCTCAGGCGATGGCGCATATCCATATTGCGCTCGCGCAGTATCGCCACTTGCCGCTCAACCAGCGACACGGCGGAACCGGATTCATGCGGCAAGGTTAATTCGGCCAGCAAATCGGAATGCTGCTCAAAGAAATCCGGATGCGCGCGCAGATACGCTTCGATTTGTTCAGGTTCCAACGGATCTGCAAGGGTGGCGATAGGTTCGTTCATAATCAGATTTTTATTTGTCCATGGAATACAGTCACCGCCGGGCCGGTCATCATTACCGGATGGCCTTCGCCTGGCCAGTGAATATGTAAACTGCCGCCGGGCAAATTAACCTTTACATTGTCATCAAGCAAGCCGCGCAAACGGCCCGCTACCACAGCACCGCAGGCGCCGGTACCGCAGGCCAGGGTTTCACCCACACCGCGTTCGAATACACGCAAATTAATTTCGCTGTGCGACACCACTTGCATAAAACCCACATTGACCCGCGCCGGAAAGCGCGAATGTTTTTCGATGAGCGGCCCCAGTTCAACCACCGGGGCAGTTTTAACGTTGTCAACTAACAAGACACCGTGCGGATTCCCCATGGAAACGGCCGAAATATCGTAAGTTTTTCCGGCCACCTCAATGGGATAGGTCAGCGCGCGCGCATCGGCAACAAACGGGATTTGCGCCGGTTCCAACCGCGGCACCCCCATATCCACGCTGACATGCTCATCCTGCTGTACCCGCAGCTCAATCAAACCGCCTGCGGTTTCCACTTTAATAACATTTTTACCGGTCAGTTTGCGTTCGCGTACAAATACTGCAAAACAGCGCGCGCCATTACCGCAGTTTTCCACTTCAGTACCATCGCAATTAAAAATGCGATAGCGAAAATCCACGTCGGGGCGCTCGGGTGTTTCGACCAGCAAAACCTGGTCGCAACCCACACCGAAATGGCGGTCGGCGATGTAGCGGATTTTTTCCGGGGTTAAACGCACACTTTGGCTAACCCCATCAATCACGACGAAGTCGTTACCCAAACCGTGCATCTTGCTAAAACGTAAACGCATCTTGATATCCGTGGTTGTGTCCCGTTCGATTCCAGGTCGCACGGGAGTCTTTCATCATCAACTATTCTGGCAGCAAGGCTTCACCGCGAATCATATCTTCAAAGGTTTCGCGCGCGCGCGCCAAATGCATTTGGTCACCATCCACCACAACCTCAGCCGCACGGCCGCGCGTGTTGTAATTCGAACTCATGCTGAAACCATAGGCGCCCGCGGACATTACCGCCAGTAAATCACCCGGTTCAATGGCGAGGTCGCGTTCTTTCCCGAGAAAATCACCCGTCTCGCAAATAGGGCCGACCAGATCCCATTGCCTGGCTTCGCCATCGCGCGGCTTAACCGCGCGGATTTCCTGCCAGGCTTGATAGAGCGATGGACGAATATTGTCATTCATGGCCGCATCAATCACTGCAAAATTCTTATGCTCGGTAGGTTTCAAAAACATAACCCTGGTAAGCAGTACACCGGAATTCGCTGAAATGGAGCGCCCGGGTTCGAACATTAATGCGAGCTTGCGCTCGCCCAATTTGGCTTTGATCGCAGCCATGTATTCGGATACCGGTGGCGGGGTTTCGTTGCGATAGGTCACGCCCAAACCGCCGCCGAGGTCGAGGTGGGAGATCCGGATTCCTTTTGCAGCCAGGTCGTCCACCAGGATTAACAAACGGTCCAGCGCATCCAGGAACGGGGTGAGCTGTGTTAATTGCGAACCGATGTGGCAATCCAGCCCTTTGATAGCCAGGCCCGGCAATTCTGCCGCGCGCGCATACACAGCCGGGGCTCGCTCGATAGCGATACCGAATTTATTTTCTTTCAGGCCGGTGGAAATATAAGGATGGGTGTTGGCATCCACATCCGGGTTCACGCGCAATGAAATATTTGCCACCTTGCCCTTTTCAGCCGCAACTTGCGCGAGCAACTCCAGCTCCGCTTCCGATTCCACGTTAAAACAGAAAATACCCACGTCCAGCGCACGCGCCATTTCTTCAGCCGTCTTACCCACGCCGGAAAATACGATGCGCGACGGATTGCCCCCGGCGCGCAATACGCGTTCCAATTCACCGCCGGAAACTATGTCGAACCCGGCACCGAGCTTGGCGAGCATATTTAAAATCGCCAAATTGGAGTTAGCTTTGATTGCATAGCAAATCATGCCGGGATGTGATCCCAACGCCTGGGCATAGGAAAGATACTGCTGGGTAAAGGCCGCACGGCTATAGACATAGCAAGGCGTGCCGAAACGCTCGGCAACCGCACTGAGTGGAGTATCTTCAACGTAGAGTTCGCCGTTGCGTTGGGTGAAGTGCTGCATAAAAAATCTCGATCAACAATCAATTAAAAAATAGCGCCGATAAAAATCAGGGTGCAGTTGCCGGGGTTTCCGGCTTGGCCGGCTCAGGAGCTTTATTGCCAGTGCCCTGTTCGGGCTTTTCGGAAGGCAAATAGAGAGGCCCCTTCTGGCCGCAACCGGCCAGCCCCAGGCAACCGAGGCTCAGGAACAGGAGGAACGCTGGGAGTTTCATAAGCATAGATCCGATAACACCCCGAATGGATAACTAACTGCGACGCGGGGTCGGGTAAAAGACGGGGCAGTATAACCCCGCCCCGCGCAGGTGAACAACAAAACGGGGCGGACTTGGGCGGATGGCGGGAGGGAATTACAACAAAGGGCGCAACTGATCGGCACAGATACGCGCGCCATCAGCAATCAATACCAGTTTCTTAACAAGTTGTTTTAATTGTTCGACATTACCTGGCCAGGGCGCTGTATCCAGCAGTGCCCAGGCTTCTTCGGTTAAATCAAACTCCTCGCCCAGGGTGTATTCGCGGATAAAAAATTGCGTGAGATCCCGAATGTCCTCACGGCGTTCATTGAGGCCCGGCAAGTGTAATTCACAGGTGTGCTGATCAAGCCATTGCTGTTGGGCAGTACCCAAATCGCAATCGACACGCCCTACACTGATAATCAGTTTTACGCTGTAACTGCCGGCAAATTCCGCACGGGAAGCATGCCGCCAGAATTCTTGCAGCGCCGGGAAGTCAGCGGCTGGAAGCGCATCCAGGTTGCGCAAAAACAAGGTTCCGCCATTGGCAAAACTGTGGAGTGATTGCAGGATGCTTGCCGCATTGCCCTGCTCCCATTCCGTGCAATCCGATTCGATAAACGGGGCGAGGTCCGGCCGCCCCAGGCAATGCAGGCTACGCGCGGCAATTACCTTGCCCGTTCCTTTATCAGCGCGAATCAGCACCGGCAAACTCCCTTTGGCCAATTGGTCCATCCGCTGGTCCAACTGGCGCAATGCCTTACTGTTGCCGATCCAAAAGCATTGGTCCCCATAAACATGAATGGCGCGATAGCGAGTTTGGTAGCGCCCTATGGTGCGCACTATTTCATCAATGACAAAGCCTAATTCCTTCAATAATTGCTCGCCCCGGATCACCGCCCCCGGCAGGAGTTGCGCGGTGAGGTAACCCAACCGGTGGCGCGCGCCCTGTACCGGTTTAAAATCAATTGGCAAGGTAAGCGCCGTATCGGCTTTAAAACCCGCGAAGGGAGAACCGATAGCGTCCCGGGCTGAAATAATAAATTCTTCCACTTGCCCCGGCGCCGCTACCGGCAAGGCCTCGTCGCTAACAAGCAACAAATGGCGGTATCCCTGTTGGGTAACACAACGCAGGGTAATTGCCGCCTGGGCGAGGTTTAAGTGTTCGCAGGCCGCGCACAAAATAATTTTGGTAAGGGTGATGAAGCTTTTATTCACCGGCACCCACCTGGCAGTGGATGACTGGTTGAACTTATGAATGGCGCGTGCAACGGGCTTATGGGTAATAGCGGCTTTTAACAGGCCAATCATAGGGCAATCTCGTGGTACTATTCAGGCCCATCGCCGGCATTTCGCAGAGTCAGGGGTGATGGGAAAATGCCGACACCTTATGGCAATCTATACTCCGGATTGATGGTTGCCCATTACACCGAATTACAAGCACCCTGAAGAACGAAAAAAAGCAGGCCCCCAGCGTTACCGTTAAAAGGACCCGGCGCCAGGAATTATCGCCCCATACGCTGCGCCTTTAACTACACGGAAATATCTATGGCCTATTTGCTGGATGTCGCTGCAGAGACTTATTTTCCGCTGGCGCCCCACCATACCTTCGGTCGGCTGGCGACCAGTGTGGATACCCACATCGATAAACCCTATGTGTCCAAACTGCACGCTGCCATTGAATGGAACGGCCGCCATTGGCGAATTAAAAACCTCGGGCTTAACGGCACCTGGATAAATGGCGTCAGCCTGAGCCTGGGCGATAGCCGGGATATTGCGGCGGGCGATGAAATCCATTTTGCCGAACAGAGCGATCCCGGTTTTAAAGTCATCGATATTGCCGCCCCGACGGATATGCTGTGGCCGTTGGATAAAAACCCGCAAATTACTTCACCGGTATATTTAAGCCGTTATCACCTGCTGCCCGATACCAACACCCCCGAGCTGGCGCTTTATTTCAATGAAGATGCGCAGCAGTGGTTCCGCGAACCGCTGCACCAGCAGCATGAGGAACCCATCGAACTCAATGACGGCGACCTCGTCCAATTTGCAGATAGCCATTGGCAATTTATGCGCGCGCAAATTTATGGCCCCACCGAAACCAAAACATCGCGCCATATCAACGATTATGAATTTATTTTCAACATGAGCCTGGATGAGGAAACCACCCAGCTCGAATTACACCACCAGCAAACACTTGACCTCGCCGTACGCACCCATCATTACCTGTTGCTACAGCTTGCACGCCATCGCGCAGAGGATGCCGCGCGCGGGCTGGATGCCAGGAGCCAGGGCTGGGTTTATGCGGACCAATTGGCCGCCGAACTGGGGCTGGACAGCACCCATATGAACATCCAGATTTTCCGTGCGCGCAAACAACTGGCGGATTCAGTGCCCGATGCCCTGGGTCAACAATGCCTGCTGGAACGGCGCGGTGGCAAAATTCGTTTTGGTTGTGAGAAATTTAAAATCTATAAGGGCGATAAACTTACCCTTGCCTCCCCCTGTTGCACTAATAGCGAATGACCGATCCCACACCGAATACAGCCGCCGATAAATTGCCCCGCGTGGGGCATTACCAATTGCTTGACAGTATTGGTCGCGGCGGCATGGGGCTGGTGTATCGCGCGCGCGATACGCGCCTGGAACGCGAGGTCGCGATTAAGTGCCTGCGAACCGAATTATTTGAAGCGCATTATATTGAACGCTTTAAACGTGAAGCCTTGTTGCTCGCCAAATTAAACCATCCGAACATCGTCCAGATTTACGATTTTATTGAAGCGCCTGAACAAATCGCGCTGGTCATGGAATTGGTTGACGGGCAAAACCTGCACGTTTATTTGCGCGAACATATTGTGCCTGTCGCACAGCGCTTGCAGTGGCTGGTACACATCAGTGAAGGGCTTGCTGTTGCACACGATGCAGGCATTATCCACCGCGACCTGAAAGCCGAAAATATCCTGATCAATAAACGCAGCCAGGCAAAAATTACCGACCTGGGCATCGCCAAATCGCAGGATTTTAACGCAACCCTCACCGATCACATCGCCGGCAGTTATTGCTCCATGTCACCCGAACAAGCCCTGGGTGAAGCCATTACCTTTAAAAGTGATTTATTTTCGCTGGGCATACTGGCGTACCAGTTATTGTGCGGTGCGCATCCATTTGGCGATACCGGTAATAAACTGCAAATCATGCAGCGGATTATTTCCCATCCCCCGGCATCCCCCCAGCAACATAACCCGGACTTACCGGCAGAATTTATCGACCTGCTCGGCCAGCTTCTATCCAAAGACCCGAATAAACGCCCGGACAGCGCCCACTGGGTCGCTGCGCAATTTGCACGGCTTAAAGAACTTCATTGGCGTGATGAGGCACCTGGCGATGCGACGCAAGCACTGGCAACACCCGCGTCTTCAAATACCAGAACCCGGCGTACGCAAGATCATCCAACATTCGACACCCGTTATATTGCACATACCGCCAGCGGTATTTCGCCCTGGCAGACAATTAAAGATTATGTAACCGCCAATAAAATTGCGCTGGGTTCGGCAGCGCTAAGCTTGCTAATTATTGCGGCAATTACCGTTTGGCAAATGCAGCCTAAACCGCCCCGGTATGTGGCGGTGATTCCACCCAAACTGATGGCGGAGGGAATGCCGGATTCGCAGCAGGAATTAATTAAAGAAGCGGTTTACGATGCAATCCAGCAAAGCATTATCCAGTTAAACGATTACTATTTGATTCCCCGTAGCGAGCTAAAGGATGCCGATACCGGCATAGACGTTATCGGCAATGCAACCGCAGCGGATGAAATAATCACCGCCGAAATAAAATGCAAATCCGAAGTGTGTAAAATTGCACTGACACGCCTGGCTAAAGATAACCAAACCAATGCGCGGCTCAGGGTCAAGGATACAAAAATAGTTGATGTATCGACCGACAACTATCTCTCAATAGCGGAGATCATCCTCTCGGGAATTAATAGCTTTTACCAAACGGGGGAAACAGCGAGCCTTCCCTATGGAAATGAAGGTTCTTATAAGCAGTTCCTTTCCATCAGCAAGGATTATCAAACCAACGGGGCAAACCGCGAACTACTGGACAAGCTCGATCAACTGGATGCCGCTATCAAGGAAAGCCCGGCGCTCCACACCCTTTACCGGGAAATCACACTGGATATCTACAACCAAACCCCCTTACCTGAACTCCTGGACAGACTTGAGCGAATCCTGAAGCCGGGATCGAAAAATAAAACCTCGCTGGAAGATTTATACAATTTATATTTTTTGCGTATCGCCCAGGAAAGGGATGCAGAATCGCAGGAATTACAAAAACTCATTACCGAAAATGACGCGCGGGAAAGTACAGCGAACGAACTCCAGGCTTATAAATTGATGATCCAGAAAGATTACGTGTCGGCCTCGGGGTTATATAAAAAGGTATTGAATGTAAAACCCACAGCCAAAAACTTTTTCTTAACCGCTAATGCGTTTTGGTACCACGGCAATATCGAAGAAGCCAAAAAATACCTGCAAAAATCAATAGAACTCTCTCCGCGAAGCTATGAAGCCCACAGCCTCAACGGCATTATCGCCTTAACCGAAGGAAGGATAGCCGATGCTATCGCCTCCTTTGAGCTTACCGTCGCAAAGAATAGCAATGACATCCACAACCTGAGTAACCTGGGGCTTTGTTATTTGTTAGCGAAACACTACGACCTGGCTACCCAAACCTTTGCGAAGGCTGCCTTGCTGTTTCCGTACCACGACACCATTATCCTGAACCTTGCGGATGCCCAGAATTTATCGGGCCAAAGGGAAATCGCAGTCAGCAACTACCAAAAAGTCATTGAAAGGAACCAGACACCGCAACATAGCGAGCAATTCCAGATACTTGCACAAGCCTATGCACACATAGGCGACCTGCCTAACGCGCTGGCCGCACTCAGGAAGCTGGAGCAAATCGATGGTGCAAATTTGGAAACCTATTACGCGGCAGCCATAGTGAACACCTTGTCCGCCAATAAATCCGCGGCCGTCTTTAATATTCACAATTCGCTAAAAAATGGCTTGGACCTGATGTGGTTCGACTTTCCCTGGTTTGATAATTTATGTACGGAAAAATCCTTTAAACAAATCATGGACGCATTCGGAGGGCATAACAGATGCCCTCCGCAAACACCTATTACGGACGACGAGGCAGGATACTCGGGTCCTGGGATTCATAAATAGACACGACCCCGGTATTGTTATCCGTATACGAGGCCACAAAGCCAAATGGAATTTGCTCGGCAGAATTTTCCAATACCTGCACATAGGCCACTAATGTAAAACCATTATCGATAACATCAACCACAACATCATTGTCGGGGTCTGCATCGCCATGATCGGTTGCAACACCACCCAAGGCAAAGCGCCAGGTTCCGTTAGCAGTTGGATTTTGAACCATTCGCACAATCAAAACTGCGCGCTCAAGCTCCCGCTCCAGCGGGGATGGATTTAATTCAAAGCGAACGGTTAAATTTTCGATATCTTGCGTAGAACCTTCTTCGGTGAACAGCCAATCGCCACGACCTGAATCCGTTGGTAACGCCGGAACCAGGTTGAAATATTGGATGACCTGGCCACCCCTGGGCACAGATATAGTGACATCACCACCCAAACCTGATTTTTTCTTCCCTTTTTTTGCGGATGCCTTAACCGCGCTCACCGCTTTTTTAGTGCTGCTTTTTTTCTCGCTTACTTTCTTTTCAGCTGCCTTTTTTCCAATCGCTTTCTTTTTCTCTGCTGCCATGACTAAATTCCCATCGTTGATGTGTGCGAAAATCCCTAAAGAGTTTGCGCATTAAAGTTAAGCAGAATCTTTAATGCCGCCGCCCCCATCCCGAGGACGGCTAACAAATTGATACGGACAAGCATAGTTCAGGATTTGTTGCCGCACCGATAATTAACTATCAGTGTTTATAAGTCAGCGACAAACCAATAGTGCGCGGGCGGGTAATGTATTCGAATTTTCCTTGCTCGCCATGCCATTCATCGCTACGGGCACCGGTAATGCCACGCGTATTGCCGATATTACGAATGAAAGCGCCTAACCGCCAATTACGCAGGCTTACACCCATGTGCGCATTAACGGTGTTATAGCTCTCCAGTTGTTGATAATTGTAATAATCAGGATTCAGTGCGGTATACACCTCACCCATGTGATGGAAACCAATGCTGGCATCCACTTCGGCGGAATTGACGGGATAATTGAAATCCAGTGCGATGCTGGATTGGGTGCGGGGCGAGCCAGGCAACCTATCGCCATCATTGATGGCCAGTTGCTCCACAGCCTGTGTTGTTTCTGCTTTGTTGTAATTGTAGGTAGCCAGTATTTTTACATAATCGCTAACTTGCAATGTCCCGTTTAATTCCACACCGCGTGTTTGCGCCGCCGCAGCGTTACCTATATAACTGCGACCATCCTCGGAGGTAAGTCGCACCTGGATATGATCCCAATCAATGGTGTAAAGCGCGGCCTCCATTTGGATACGGCTGTCCATCCAATTACTGCGCCAACCCAATTCATAATTAACGCCGGTGTCCGGTGCGTAGAAGCGATGCGCTGTGACGCCGAGCGGGGCCAGGTTTGCCCCACCACGGCGATAGCCTTCGGCAAGTGAAAAATAAATAGTTTGATCGTTATTAAATTTGTAAGCCGTGCTGAATTTCCCCAGGGTGTCATTGCTTATGTCATCGCCCGATTCACATTCCGGTCCAGCGTCTGTCGGGTAGATGGCATAACAGAATTCAAGGTCATCCTCATAGCGGAACCGACGCGCACCCAGCGTTGCCTCCCACTGTTCAGTCAGGTCATAGCTCGCCTCGGCATAGAGCGAGTATTCATCTAACGTTTCCACTTGAGTCGCCATGTAATCCAGGTCGCCAGGACGATCCTCACCGGAGTAATCAGCGAAACCGGGCACGATATCGCGTATTAATACATCCAGGTCATCGCGGCTGTAAAAGCCGCCGACCAGCCACCGCAACGGTTGCTCCTGTGTGGATACCAAACGCAATTCCACACTGTCTTTTACAACATCCACGCGGGAGGCGGTAAACGCGGAAAAACCTTCATAATCGGTGTAGTAACTTCCACCCAGTGCAATTAAATAATCCGTCTGGTCGGCCTGCTCGTTATGCGAATAATCGTAGTGGTTTGCGCTGGCGGTAAGTGTTGCGAAACCCGCATCATATTCAGCATCCACACTCGCTAATTGTAATTCACCTTCCATGGGTTGCTCATAGCGACTGGATGCCGCATATTTTTTGCCGGTGAAGCTTTCGTTGGTTGCCTGGCGATCACCGACATTTATTTCCTGGTAGTGATACATGCTGTTGAGCGAAAAATTTTCGGTGGGTTGCCACAGCAGGTTGATACGGGACTCGTCGGTTTCGTCGTCGTTGATATCTTTCGCCGGGCCGGTGAGTAAATAGTCATTATCGATAAAGCCCTGGTTTTCAGTTTTGCCCAGCAGTAGACGTAATCCCAGCGTGTTATCAATCAGCGGGATGTTCACTACCAGATCCGTATCGTAATTCACGTCATCGCTGTGTTTGGTTTGTGCGGCTTCGGCATTGACACGTACCGAATATTTTTCCAAATCCGGCTTGGCGGTCACATAGCGGATTAAACCGCCGACGGACGCATTACCGTAAAGCGTACCTTGCGGGCCACGCAACACTTCGATTTGCTGTAAATCCTTCAGGCTGAATGACGGTGGGACAAAATAGCCTTGCAGGGGAATGTTATCCACGTAGCTTGTGACCAGCGAACCATCCCCACCCAAATCATTGGAGCCGATTTCATCCATGCGCAAACCGCGGATGACCAAACCCGCCGGGTTGCGTGGGCCAGCATCCACGATGTTAAAACCGGGGACCTGATTGGCGATGTCCGAGATATTTTTAATCTGTTGGAAATCGGTGACCACCGTGGCCGAGCCGGAGAAATCCTGCAAGCGTTGATCGCGCTTCGAGGCGGTCACGATAATTTCTTCAAGGGTGTTGTCAGCGTCCGCCGCTATTGCCGGCAGGCTGAGGAGCAGCGCACAGGCTATCGCCAGGGGATTTTTTTTGCGCGCTCGGGTTACATAGGTTGTCATGAGTGTGTGCTCCAGGATTAACATTAATTATTCTGCCTTCGCCGCAACCTCCGGGGCCGCAACCTCCGGGTTTTGGCGATATTCGGAGGGAGTTTTCCCGACGAGTTTTTTAAAGAAGGTGTTGAATACGGATTTGCTGTTAAAACCCACTTCCAGGTAAATGTCGGTAATGGTTTTTGTTTTATTGGCCGGGTCAAGCAAACGCCTTTGCGCTTCTTCAATGCGATAGCCGTTCACGAATTCATAGAAATTCAAATTGAAATGGCGATTGATGATCATGGATAAATCTTTCGCTGCTATACCCAGGGCTTCCGCCAGCATATCCAGGGTTAGCTCCGGGTTCAGGTAGGTTTTCTGGTTGCGCATAATGCTATCGATCCTGGCGGCGTATTCCGGATTGAGCAGCTTCTCCTGGGTGGATTTTTTGGGCAGCTCCCGGGTGTCCTTTTGCCTGACCGCCTCGAAATTGCTGAAGTAGCGCATGCTGGTGAACACCAATGTGCACACCAGCAGGAAGAGCGCGTAGTAACCGCTGAGGCCGATGTATTCAATCACATTGCCCTTAGGGTCGGGATGCTGGAAATCATAACCGGCAAACATTCCGATCACCTTTGAACAGGCCAGGGAGGCTTCCATCACCGTAACCACCAGGAAACCGACCACCAGGATTTTTAGCCAGAGGATATCCACCTTCTCGATATTGGAATGGGTATTTTTCAGGATGTCCTTGTATTTAAAGATAAGCATCAGGCCCGCTGCGCAATAGATGACGCGCAGGGCTTTGCAGAAAAAATCCATGCCGATGTAACCGGGGCTGTAGACAAATGCTTCGGTATTGATCCACTCCAAACGCGTTGCAAGGGGAAAGCGATAAAACGCGGCAACCATGAAAACGGCGAACACCCCAAACGGGATGAAGTGTAAAAAGTCGTTGGGACGCACATGGAAATCGCGGAACACCAGGGATTTCACATAAAAATAAAGCAATACCGCATCCAGGTAATAGGCAAAGCCGCCAATGAAATAGATGCCAGGCAGGTTCTGGCGCACCTGGGTTTTGAATTCGGCCCCCCACAAAATTAACTCGTGCAATGGGATAAACGCGTGGGCAATCAAAAACGCGGCGAGGAAATAATTACTGGTGTTGCCGGGTGGGTTGGTCGCGATAAGCAGCAGCGCAAACAGACAGCAGAGGATGGCTGTCATTAGCAATATGACGTCGTGGAAATTAAATACGACAAAATTCATGGTAGCTCCCCAATGCTTTTTTATTGTGCGCGCTTGTGTTTGACCGCGTCGGTTTTTTCACGGGGGATACTATAGAAGATAAATGACAGGAGCCAGGGAAAATGGGGTTCGAGCATTTTTCCGGTTCTCGAACCCGTTCGCCTCGCGACTTTTTCGCCGGCAATGTTGCTCTCGAACGACGCCGCGCCTGCAACAGCCTAGATTGGCCCCAACGAAAACCAGACCATAACAATAACGGAATGCAGTAAGTCCAGGGAGTAGAGATGCTTCTTAGCAAGGCAGTCGGCAGCGGGCTTTCGTACTCATGCGATAACAATAACTTTTTTATGGGTATCAACTATGAACACATCCCTTATGGGCCGTTTGCCTGGCAGATGGCCAACCCTTGTACTCGGACTCGGTAGTGCGCTCCTTAGCCAAACCCTGCTGGCACAGGCCAGCTTACCGGTGACAATCCAGGCGGAAGCCTACAGCCATATGAGCGGCGTGCAACTGGAAACCACCAGTGACAGCGGTGGCGGACAAAACGTCGGCTGGGTCGATGCCAATGATTGGCTTGCCTATAGCAATAATCCCGTCAGCATTCCGGCAACGGGTGCGTATGACGTGGAATACCGTGTTGCCAGCCTGGGCGGTGGCGGCATTATTCGCCTGGAAGAAGCGGGCGGTTCGATGAATTACGGCACTGTCGCGATACCCGGCACCGGCGGCTGGCAAACCTGGACTACAGTCAAGCAGCGCGTAAATTTAACGGCAGGTACACACAGCTTCGGCATCGCCGTTCCGGCGGGCGGATTTAACCTCAACTGGTTCCGCATTACCGCCGTTTCGTCCTCCAGTTCAAGCTCATCCAGTTCCGTAGCCTGGGCGCGTTTACCGGCAATCAAGCAGAACGGGCACCTCTGGGTAAATGCCAATACCAACCAACGCGTGGATTTGCGCGGTACCAACCTGGGAAACTGGCTGATCCAGGAATTCTGGATGATGGGCGGGATCATCTCCCACAGCGGCGGCACGGTAAATGACCAATGCACATTGGAATCCGTACTGTCACAGCGCTTCGGCAATGCGGAAAAAGAACGCCTGATGAAAGTATTCCGCAGCAATTTCATCACGGCGCACGACTTCGACATGATGAAAGCCATGGGCATGAATGTGATCCGCATTCCGTTCCTCTACAGCCTGGTCGAAGACGAATACAACCCCTACAACCTGCGCGCGGATGCCTGGCAGTACCTGGACTGGGCGATTGACGAAGCCGAAAAGCGCGGCATGTACACGATTATCGATTTGCACGGTGCCGTAGGCGGGCAAGCCGCCGCCCCTGAACAGCACGATGGTTGTATAGGCCCAGCGCAACTCTGGACTAATGCCAACTATTGGGATCGCACCAAATGGCTATGGGATATGATCGCCCAGCGTTACAACGGCCGCACCGCGGTGGCCGCCTACGACTTGCTGAACGAACCCTGGGGAACGGATGCAACTACCCTCGCGAACCGCTCCTACGAGCTGTTCAACGTGGTAAGGGCGAAAGACCCCAACCATATCATCCTCTTACCCGGCCACAATTCCGGTATCGATGCCTACGGCAACCCGAACAGCCGCGGCTTGGCCAATGTTTCCACCTGGATGCACTTCTACCCTGGCCTCTGGGGTTGGAATGACACAGCAAGTTACGGCGCGGGCCAGGCCAACATGTATGCCAACTGGCTGCACTGCAACCAGGACGGAACGGGCGAAAGTTGCGACTGGCGCAATAAGATCAATGGCTTGCAAGTCCCCTTCCTTGTGGGTGAGTTCCAACCCTGGACACTGCTGGGCAGTTACGGCGGCCAGATGACCCGCAAAGCCTATGACATCTACAACAGCTACGGCTGGGCAGCCACCAACTGGGCCTGGAAGACAACCTCGTCCGGCGGTTCCAACGGCGACACCAGCAGTTGGGCCTGGGGCATGATTACCAATTCCAGCAACGGCGGCGGCATGGGCGGATTGAACATCAGCACTGCCAGCGCAACGCAAATCGAAGCCTGGTTCCGCCAATTTTCCACCCAACCGCTGGTACGCAATGAAAGCATCGCCTATTGGATGAACTGGAAAGCGCAAACCGGCCAACGTATTGAAGCCGAAATGTTCAGGGATCATGTCGGTATCCGCATGGAAACCACCACCGACACCGGTGGCGGCTTCAACGCGGGCAGCACCGATGATAACGATTGGATGAGCTACCCCATCAATATCCCAACCGCCGGCAACTACACCTTCGAGGTACGGGTGGCATCACCCTACAGCGGTGGCACTTTGGTACTCAGCAGAAATGGAAGCGACCTGGGAGTCGTGACTGTGCCTAATACCGGTGGCTGGCAAAACTGGCAAACCCTATCCATCACCGTGAACCTGCAAGCCGGCCAGCAAGACCTGGCGATCTTCGTGAGGAAAGGCGGCTGGAATATCAACTGGTGGCAACTCACCAGGCAATAGATCAGATGTGGAATCGCTCCCAACAGGGGCCGGTACAACCCCGTACCGGCCACTTATGAAACCTCATGGCTATTCTCTCCATAGCCTTTCACTACACGCGGTTGAAGCCAACCCGTGTGCAGTGAACTCCCTTGCCGGCGTTGTTGCGCCGGCTTTTTTATTGCGCGTTATTGCTGTATACCTCAAGGCCGTTAATGGAGATGGAGGTAATCGAGGTGTCCGTTACTTCCACTCCGGCACCCACTAAAAAGTATTGGGAATAATTTTCGGTGTATTCCCCGGCAGGGAATTCAGGGTTTGTGGAGCCAGGTAATACGGTTTTTTTCCTACTCACCTTAAATTCGCAAGCATCATAGGTCTTTCCACCACGCACCAGGCTCTTTATTCCAACAAATTGACGTGTAATGGTTTGCGTAGATTCAGTCCGGGTAATATTGAGTTCCGATGGCGAAAAACGGAGGGTAAAATTCAATTCTTCTACATGGTTAAAGGTTTCACTGGAATCCGTATTGGATGGAAAGCGAAAACGAATCAGGTTGCCCTGTGGATCATAGGTCCCGGTGTATGTCGAGTCTAACAAGACTTGCTCTGGCGGCGCATCGAATGCGGGGCTCTGGCTATATTGTGCAGATATATCAGCCACCGATTTTCCATCCGCATCCACCAGTATTTTCAGATTTCCCTCCCCAACCCAACTTGACGCGTTATCGGCCTGGTCATTTAAATAGAACTTCGTAGCGAGGTTGTATTTCTGCGTTAACACTTGCCCTTGTTCTGTTGCAGCGAGGCTCACATTTTCCAGTTCATGTTCAAGTAAATTGTGGTTTACCGTATCACCGGATGTCTTGATTGAATGGGTTTTTCTCACCAGACGAGTGCCTATTTCATAAAGTACCGGATTAAAACAAGCTTCCGCTGTTTCTTCCTGATCGCCGTTTGGCAGCGGGAATTTGTAATTCTCCTGCGCCAATAGAGCTGCGATTAAAGTTGGATAATCCAATGCTGCGGTCTGCTCAATTCCCCGACCTAACTGGTCGAGCAATTGGCCCCAAGCATCAGCAATCGCAAAGCTGCTATCGAAAGGTTTAAATTCCCCGGACGGAATGTCGTAACCGGTAAATGCAAAGAGCGCAAGCAATTGTTCCTGGGCATCGGAGAGAAGAGGCAGGACCGAGTCCACTGAACCTGTCTCATACCAGGCAGAAGGCAATTCACCGCTCGCTAATGCCAGCACCATGTCGGTTAATGGAGTGATATTGGCGCGACCCGCCTGGGTTGTTAACCCGTGCAATACAATTGCAGGGTTGCTTGATGCAGCACGCAATGCGCAGGGTAAATCCACCTCTGCAACCTTACCGGTAAACATGCCTTGTGCATCAGTCGTAACATCTTCAACAAAACCGGTGTTATTGGCGCAACTAGCCTCTACCGTTGCGCCGCTTAGTGGCGCCCCTATAGCAACCAGGCCGGTAACCGCCACCAGGCGTTTGGAAAACTGTACATTTAATTGGCAACTCGCCGTAATTGCGGTCGAGGTGTAAGTATTTTCAACCAGGCTACCCGCACCACACCCGGTAACGCTATCGATGTCATATCCCGGCTCAGGTTGCAGCACTGTAGTCCAGCTATCGCCGTGCAAAACAGTCGCTTTATCAACAGTAGCGCTACCACCAGGCCCGGTTATCACACTGACATCATACGAATTGCGGGAGAATTCAACATTGATGCTGCAATTGTTATTGAGGGCACCGGTAATAAATTTGGCACCTTGCAAGGTGCCGTTACAACCGGTGATATTTTTCAGGTTATAGCCTTCCGCAGGAATAATCGTAAAACTGGCCGAGCCACCCGTGGATACAGCTATAGCCATTGGCGATACCGAACCGCCAGTAGTTGCCACAACAGATGCTTCCACTTTAGGGTCCGAACTGGATCCACCACCACCGCCGCCTCCGCATGCTGTAAGGAAAAAGATCGCTGCCAGCCAGTAGATTCTATTAGTCATTATCAGATTCCATTTTTGTCGTTCAAATATGCAAGAGCCTAACGGAACCCCGCATTCTATAAAAGTCCCAGCAACTGTTTATTTTTGACCGAAAGGTAGTCAGCCCTGGTTCGAGTAAAAATCACCTAAACGGACTCCAAGGATCCCCTCCCTGATTTACGGTAAAACCAACGGATTTACCAGACTTAGCCATCTTAAGGGTTCGAATAAATTTAATCGGGCGCAAAACCAGAGGGAATCAACCAGTATGGGGCGGTAATAACTATAAACCGCTTGCAAGAGTTTTTAAGATGAGACACCTATGACCAGACCCGACACCAAACATAATCCAATTAACCGTCTAAACAGGCCCGGCCTGCTCAGCCTTGGCATATCGACGCTGGTGGTTGCCGCGATCACTAGCCTGAGCATCAATGCAATCGCCGCCGAAAAAACTATCGAGGTTTACACTACCGCTAAAGATTCAAACCAGCGGCTGAGCCTGAGCGATACACTTCACCTGAAACCGGCGCAGCAATACCCTGAAACTGATATTGCCGTGGTAGTAAACCCTGGCATTCGCTACCAAAAAATCCTGGGCATTGGTGGAGCGGTCACCGATGCAAGTGCCGAAGTCTTTGCAAATTTAAACCGCAAAAAACAGGACGAATTTTTACAAGCCTATTACGACACAGAAAAAGGCATAGGTTACACATTGCTGCGCACCACCATCCACAGTTCGGATTTCAGCAGCGGCAGTTACACTTACATCAAGGAAGGCGACAAGGCATTAACAACCTTCAACATCGACCACGACCGCCAATATCGCTTGCCGCTGATAAAAAAAATCATCGCTGCGGCCGGTGGTGCAATCACTACCTACGCCAGTCCCTGGTCCGCGCCGGCATTTATGAAAGACACCAACACCATGTTGCGCGGCGGAAAATTATTACCGGAATACAACCAGGCCTGGGCGCTTTACTTCACCAAATTTATTAAAGCCTACGAAAAAGCAGGTGTACCTATCTGGGGTTTAACCGTACAAAACGAACCTATGGCCAAACAAACCTGGGAATCCATGATCTATACCGCCGAAGAAGAGCGTGACTTCCTTAAAAATCACCTGGGCCCAACATTAAAAGCGGAAGGTTTGGGCGATAAAAAAATTATTGTGTGGGATCACAACCGCGATTTAATTACCCATCGCGCCCACACCATCATGGGTGACCCGGACGCGGCAAAATATGTATGGGGCATAGGTTTCCACTGGTACGAAACCTGGACCGGCGGCCAGCCAATGTACAGGAATGTGGCTGAAGTCAATAACGCTTACCCGCACGTAAATTTAATGCTCACCGAAGCCACAGTGGAAAAATTTAACCCGGAACGTTACCAGTATTGGCCGAACGGCGAGCGGTACGGTGATTCGTTAATAAATGATTTCAATGCAGGCGCTGTGGCCTGGACTGATTGGAATATTTTGCTGGATGACAACGGTGGCCCCAACCACGTCGGTAACTTCTGCTTCGCGCCGATCCATGCCAGCAGCAAGGGCGAATTAATTTATACACCGAGTTACTACTACCTCGGCCACTTTGCCAAATTTATCAAGCCCGGGGCCCGGCGTGTCAGTGCAATCACCAGTCGCAGTGTTTTGCAAACCACATCATTCATTAATGCCGATAATAAACTCGCCACCGTGGTCATGAACAACAGCGATACCGCCGTTTCCTACCGTTATTACATCGGCAATGCGGAAACCAATGTCACTATTCCTGCCCACGCGATCCAAACATTGGTTTATTGATTCAACTTATTTTGTACAGCCCGCCCTAGGCGGGTTTTGTATTTATTGGAACTTTACAAAAAATAATCCCGCCACGCGCCCCATCCCGCTGAATAACTGGCAAACTCTGGCGCACTTCCAAACTCTACCCAAAGGACAGTTGACATGAAAAAACTCGCGTTAATCGCCAGTGTGTTATTGCTTGGCGCTTGTGCAAACCCACCGACGCCGACCCATACCTTGAACAAGGAAAATATCCAGAAGCTAACCGGCATTACCCAGGGCCTGCCCGCTGAGCAGCAAGCGCGTTATGCGGCGCGCCACCCGGTAGAAACCCTGGCATTCTTTGGGATTAAACCGGGTGATATTGTGGTTGAGGTTTTACCGGGAGATGGTTGGTATTCAAAAATCCTCGTTCCTTATTTGGGTAAAAATGGCCAGTTGATCGGTGTTGATTACAGCATGGACATGTGGCCGAAATTCGGTAGCTGGGCCAATGTTCAATTTATCGAAGGGCGCAAACGCTGGCCTGCGGAATGGACAGCGAATGCAGCAACCTGGGGCGGCAATGATGGTGCCGCAGCGCAGGCCTACACTTTCGCAACCCTGCCGGCAGGCTTGACCGGCAACGTGGATTCGGTGCTGTTTATCCGCGCACTGCATAACCTTGCCCGCTTTGAAAATAACGGCGCCTACCTGACCCAGGCGCTCACTGAAACCAGGCGCATATTAAAGCCCGGCGGTACTGTGGGTGTTGTCCAGCACCTCATCAGTGAAGACCAGCCCGATGCGATGGCGACGGGGGAAACCGGTTATTTAAAGCGTTCGAAAATCATCGCCGTTATGGAACAAGCCGGTTTCGAATTGATCGGTGAAACTGACATCAACAAAAACCCCAAAGACAATCCGCAAGCCGGCGAAAATGTATGGCGTTTGCCACCCAGCCTGAACGCGCCGGAAACCGACAAACCTAAATATCAGGCGATAGGTGAGTCAAATCGGGTGACTTTGTTGTTCCGCAAAAAATAATATGCAGTAAAACCTGGAGCCAATCCCAGCGGGTTGGCTTTTTTTATTTAATGATTACAAAACACCAGCAATTCCGAAGGGCCGAGTTCGCGCACCTCGAGGTAATGGATGCCCGCACTGTTTTTCTTAATAATTTTATGGCTTCCCGGGTTGTTTCCCGGTGAGTAGAGCCCGGCGGCGACTTCGGTATTTAACACCAGGGTCATACTGCTACCTACGGGATTCAATGCTGCATCAACCAGGATATCGGCCCCGCGTTTGGCTGTGCCGTGGGGGTTTAACACGACCAGGCACTCTTCATCATCCAGAATGCGCGACCACGCAATAATTTCACCCTCGTTATAAACAGCGAAAGGCAAATTTAAAAATGAAATGGGGCGCAGGTATTGCCTTCCCACGCGCAGTGCGGGAAATAATGCGCGCGTATTGGCCATGGCGCTGATGCGCAAATAGGCCGGGCTTTCCGCATCAAAACAATGGTGCCCTTGCGTACCGAAAGGGCCAAAGCCCGGCAATGTTGCGTCAGTGGTGCCCGCAACAATATCCAGGCCGGCCAATCCGCTTTTGCGCGGATGTTCAGGGCCGAATAAGGTTTCGCGCAAATAGCGATCATTGGAACCAAAGCCCTGCAACCAGATTCTTTCATGAATTTCCGGCCCTCCCAGACTTTGTTCGGTACCGTAATAAACGCAGGGAATTCCCAAGGTAAATAATTGCAAGCCAACGCCCGCAGCAACCTGGTGCGGCGAAACAGCCTCAGCGGAAAAGCGCAATTTTTTTCCAAACACATGATCATGGTCATCCAGGATGGAAACATGTTTTGCACCTACCGCGCGATGCGAACCCATTACCGCATTACCCGGATCAAAACCGGCAAAATAATCCGCCGGATTCTGTAAACCTTTGGCGACCTGGTTCAGGGTCACGCGCATATTGCCGATATCCAGGGCCGCATTTAAATTGCGCTGCAATACATCCAGGTACCGATTCTGTTCAAAATCACCACCGGCGATTTCACCCACCAGGAAAAAATCATGCTTGCCGATATTTGCCGCGAATTCCTTAATGGTTCCGCAAAAATTGCGCGCCTGCTCAAACGAAACATGTTTAAGAGTATCCATACGGAAACCGTCACAATCCGTTAGGGCGATCCAATATTTATAACAGCGCGCCAAATTAGTCATCACGCCGGGGTTATCCAGGGCAAAATCCTTTAACGTAATAAAATCCGTGCGCTTGTGTTCGGCGTTGGGGTCATCAACATCACCCGCGCCTAAATTACCCGCGCCTGCGCGCGTATAGACATCCGGATGTTGTAATTCCATTGGCCACACACCGTCGTCAACATGAGTGATGGTGGCGATATCCTCACCCTGCGGATCGCGCCATGCGCCGAAGTCATATTGCTGCGCGGTGTAATGCGGCTGATATTTTCCGCCGGGCAAATGCGGGGGATAAGTCCAGTTCTCACCCGAATGATTAAAAATAATATCCAGGATCACACGCATTCCTTTAGCGTGAGCCAACGTAATTAAATCGACCAATGCCTGGCGATCACCGAAATGCGGATCCACTTCGAGGAAATCCTGGATGCCGTAACCGTGGAATGAATTCATGTGGCCGCGCTGTTTAAACACCGGGCTCAACCATATGCAGGTAATGCCGAGGTGTTTTAAATAATCGAGCTTGGATGCGACACCTTGCAGCGTGCCACCCTGCCAGCGTTCACCACCGGATTGCGACCACAAATCCCAGCGCCAATCGGCGGGGCGCGCCGCCGCCAGGTTGTGGCGATCCACCATCGGACGTAACGCCTCCTGTCCATCGCTAAAGCGATCAACCAATAAAAAATACAAGGTTTCATTGCGCCAATCCGCAGGCGAGGGAAAGTAATTGATACGCCGAGGTAAATTTACGCTGGTGATGGAATCCGGGCGCGACGCCAATAATTGTTGCTGGGTGAATGACATGGAAATCTCCTTCGGCAAGTGCCATTTTCCAGGTTGGAGGTATTTAACTCTAGCACCGCTCTGGTGACGGGCACTGGCCTGACTGTAGCATTCACCGGTTAGCAGTTCAGTGTAAAAATACCATCACTTCCTTATGGCGTCCTTCTTTTACTTTCCCTTGTAAATCAATCATTCTGAATTAAGGACTTTCTTCTTCGTTGCCGGCATCTTCTTGTTCGGCTCTTTTTGAGTTGGCACGGCGAACGCCTTAACCTTATTCAATATTAAAGATGCTTTGGCTTTTGCTTTCGCTTCCTGATCATTTCTCAGGTTTTTCATCATCTTCCTCCGTTTGCTTTTCCATGCTTTTTTTGTCAATGGGCCCGTTATAAGTTCCACCTTCATCATCAGGGGTATAGATTGGTGTTCTATTCTTCTTTAGCATTTTTCTAAGTTTTTCTTTTAAATAGATTTCTTCAGATGTAGAACCATTATCGTTACTCATGCTGTTACCTCATTTGATAATTTTGTACAAATAATCGGGAAAGTGTTCTGCACCAGTAGTTTTAACATAAGTAAAATCAAGACTTTCGTAATATGACACCAAAGTGGGGATTGGTCTCATGATCCTTATTTCTTTGGCACCGAGTATTCCTGCATAGGCCGTAGCATTCATGATTGTTATTGGAACCACCCGATTGGGACCAAGCGGATTTCCAACACGAGGCGCCCCTTCTATTAGCTCAATACGTAATCGTGTACTGGCAAAGGATGGCCTTCCGTAAGACAGACCACATAATGAACCTTTGAACCAAACTGACAGTTCAAACCTGTTTGGGTGACGCTGCCTATATATTTTGGCAGCTTCATCCCAACTCCATTCAGCTCGTGGTCGAGAACACCGCATATCCAGCCAACTACGGGATGCAACTAATGCTTTGTCGTCTATGTCACCAAGGGCAATGCTACCTGAATCCTGATAATAATCTCTAAGTGTTTCCTGAGTTACTTCCCTGGCAATTACACGTAACCGCTCATATCTGTTCTGTGCGTGCGCATATCCTAAATTCATCGACATAAAAAATTCCTTCGTTGTATGCAATGATAAAATTATCAAGCGCTTAACCTACCACGAGAAAACTGTATAAATCATCAGCTTCTTCACACTTTTTAACATGGGAATTGAAGCGTTTATGATCAAGAACTGCAAACAACAATCGAATGCAGTGTAAAGCCTGTTAAGAAGGCACAAGATGCTAATTTATTTTATGGCGGAAAGCGCTTCCTGTATCGTCTATAACCATTGGATGAAATTAATCATAGGAAGCAAATAACAATGGCAAAAAAACATGGTGAATGACGAGAAAATTTCCGGGTTGTTTATCAGCTTGCGTACCGCCCTTGCGCGCGCGGTGTCACGCATGGTACCGCCCAGGGAAGTGGAAGATATAGTGCAGGAAACCTATGTGCGCGTGTGCCAGGTTGAAAACCGCGATGAGATTCAATATCCGCGGTCGTTTATGTTGCGCACGGCACAAAACCTGGCATTGGATCACCTGAAAAAAGCAGAAACACGCCTTACGGTTAGCCTGGATGAGGGTGATGATGACACAGTACCTGAATTTACCAGCCATCCTGACGACACATTTGAGCGTGTCGCGGCCAACCAGGAATTCAGCCATTTTTGCGAAGCGGTACGGCAGCTACCGCTGCAATGTCGCAAAGCGTTTGTCTTGAAAAAAGTCTACGGCTATTCGCAACGGGAAATAGCAACCCAATTGCGCATCAGCGAAAACACGGTAGAGAAACATATCGCAACCGGACTTAAACGTTGCGCACAATTGATGGCGGCGCGCCGGAACGCTGCAACAGACCCGGCACAACCATTGCCCACAACAGGGGGCAAACTATGAGCAATATCATCGAATTTCCAAACAGGGACAATATTGAAGACGAAGCAAGCCTGTGGATTGCGCGGCTGGATCGCCAACTCACCAGCGATGAACGCCATGCACTGCAAGAATGGCTCGCCGCCAATGATATGCACCGCAAGGCGCTGCTGGAAATGGCTGAGTTGTGGGACAAAATGGATAGCCTCGCACGCCTGGCTGATTTATTTCAGGCCCCGGTAAACAATCGCGCAATGCAACCGCATTTGAATGGGACCATTTTTTACGGAGCCGTGGCCGCATCCCTGGTTTTCCTGCTGGTTTTCATCGGCTGGAATTTTATGTCCTTACCATCCACCCCTGCTATGGTTGATGGTATTTACGAAACGGCGATAGGCGAACAATCCAATGTCAATTTGCCGGATGGATCACAATTGGTACTTAATACCAATAGCCGTGTCGCGGTGGAATACAGTGATGGTCACAGGTTATTTTTTCTGGAGCGCGGGGAAATAAATATTGAAGTGGCTCACGACCCATCGCGCCCGCTGAGTGTTATCGCTCGCAATAAAATCGTACAAGCCGTCGGCACTGCCTTTAATATACGAATTTATAATGACCAGGAGGTGGCCTTGTTAGTGACCGAAGGCAAAGTATTGGTTGCGCAAAATATTGCATCAAAAGCTGCCCATGCCATCAAACCAAAACGTTTGCCTGGCAATTCGCTCGCTGTTTCCAAAGGCGAGAAAATTTTACTGGGCACGCCCGATCAAAAAATTGCAAAAGTGAATGAAAGCGAAATACTTACCAGCCTGAGCTGGCGCGAAGGAAAATTGGTTTTTCGCGGGGAGACACTCGAACAAGCCGTGCGTGAAATTAACCGCTATACGCCGGTGCAATTTGAAATTAATGACCATGGGCTCAAACAAAAACGTATTGCCGGTTTATTCAAGGCAGGCGATGTGGATGGCTTGCTCGCGGCCCTTGAACAAAACTTCAACATCGCCCATGAGCATGCCAATAATAAAATTCGCCTCTACCGCCGCCAATCGCGATAAAGGCAACCTGACCATAAGGCGCTTCAATTAGTTTTCAATAAAAAAACGTTTACATTCCCGATTCTTTTCAAATTCCATTGCCGTTGACACATAAAGTGGCTTGTTGCGCAACGCACAAGCCTTTATGCTCGCCCGGCATACAGAAAAACTGGCGCGAATAATTACCGCATTAACCCAAGAAGCGACAATAACAAACAAAAAAATGCAAACGTTCCGAATGAGATGGCGGAAAAAAATAACCGGCTCGTCTATTAAGCACGCGGGCACGACGCTCGCCGCTGAAATTAACGAGCAGGCAATTTTCCAATTTTTGGTCGTTGCCATCCTGGCCGGAACAACTGTGCCTGCATGGGCGCAAAATACTGACCCGAATAAAATTATCCTGTTCGATATTCCTCAGCAACGCGCAGATCTTTCGCTCACCGAGTTTGCCGAACAAGCGGATATCACCTTGATTTTTCCGTTCGATGAAGCAGCGCAAAACACTACCAGTTCCCTGGTGGGTCGCTATTCCATCGTTGAAGCAGCAAGGTTATTGGTTGCCAATACTGACCTCCGGGTGACGGTTGATGCGAAAGGTCTGCTGACTATTACGCCCGTTGATTCCCATGAGGAGTTGGACCCAATGCATAAAAAAAACAAACTCAGCGCGCTTATCGGCCTGCTCACGTCATTTGCCGGTGCGCAGGTAATTGCACAAAGCGCGGCACCTGCCGGCGCCAGTGATCAAGTTGAAGAATTAATGGTGACCGGTATTCGCGGCAGCTTGCAGCGCTCAATGGATGTCAAGCGCGCATCGGGCGGTGTGGTCGATGCCATTTCTTCCGAAGATATCGGCAAGTTTCCCGATACCAACCTCGCTGAATCCTTGCAACGCATTACCGGCGTTTCTATAGATCGCTCCGGGGGTGAGGGCCAACTGATTACCGTGCGCGGTTTTGGTCCGGAATTTAACACAGTGTTAATTAATGGCCGGCAGATGGCCACGGAAAATTTATCGCGCGCCTTCAGTTTTGATACGGTCGCGTCTGAATTGGTGAGCGGGCTGGAAGTACATAAAACCTCCACCGCCACAATGCAATCCGGCGGCGTCGGTTCAACAGTCAATGTGAAAACGGCGCGCCCGTTCGATATGGGCGGGTTCAAAGTAGCCGGCAGTATTAAAGCCGCGCTGGAAGAAAACAGCGATGAAACAACGCCGCAAATTTCCGGTTTAGTGAGCAACACCTTCAATGAAGATACCCTGGGTGTGCTGCTCGCGGTATCCCACCAGGAACGCGATACCCGATTAAACCAGGCACAGTTGGATGGCTGGCTGGAAAACGTCGGTATTCCAACCAGTGAATTAAATGGCGGCGCAGGCGTTCCTGCCGGCACTACAATTTTTTCGCCGCGCAATTATGATCATAAGGTTACCTTTGAAGAACGCACGCGCACTAACGCATCACTGGTGCTGCAATACGCCGCGAGCGATAACCTGACGCTGACTGCCGACGCAATCTATTCCGATTTTGATATTGAAACCAATGCGCTTTCCTATGGCCATTGGTTTACCGCACCGAATATTACCGATGCAGTGACTGACGAAAACGGCACCGTGATTGACCTGCGGCAGGAAGTCGGACTGGCAACCGATATGCACGCGAAAAAATTTGATCGCCTCACCGATAATTCGTTGCTGGGGATTAATGCGGATTGGCAAGTCAATGACCATTTGAATTTAAATTTCGACGCAACGTTTTCCAAAGCCGAACGCGAGCCGAATAACGGTGGCGGCGACCAATTGTCATTAATCGGTTATGCCAACCGGGTGCGCTTCCAGGTGGACGATAATATCCTTCCCTATGCGAGCGAATTTGAAACTGCCGACCCGGGTATTTTTTCCGGCCAGCAGGAATTGGACGGTACCGCGTATCGCGACCCGAGCGCGCCGGATTATGTTCCGCCGGCCGGGGTCAGTGATTTCCTCGATAAAGCCAACAGTCGCGCGCATGTTATGTTGCGCCGCGGCTGGGCCGTTGAAGATGACATCAATCAATTCAAAATGGACGGGACCTGGGATGAGGGCAGCGGTGCAGGTTTGGTAAAAATCAAATTCGGTACGCTGTTTTCAAGCGAGGAAAAGGCATTGGAGCGCTGGGATAACGAAGGCGTCGGGATTCACTGTACGTTTTGCGGATACCCGGATTCACCGGTGATTCCAGCGGATATGCAATATATTTTTGACGCGGGTGATGATTTCCTCAGTGATGTCAGCGGCAGCGGCCGTATGCCGACCCAATGGTTGGCACACGATGGCGAAGAACAATTCGCATACCTGGAAAGCGTGAGCGGCAGGAATTTTGATGCGGTAAAACGCGATAATTCATTCGTGGTTGAAGAGGACACTATCGCGTTTTATCTCGAAGCGGATTTTGCGGGCGAACTCGCCGGTATGCCGGTGTCCTCCACCGCCGGTGTACGGGTTGAATCAACCGATGTCACAGTCACCGGCACCGAAGCGCCGGTGACGGGCCTGCGCATCCTGGATGAAACGGAAATGCTCGCCGAATTCGGCGCGGCGCAAGCAATAGATGTCGATAGTAGTTACGATGCAATTTTGCCGAACATGAGCATCAAACTGGATATTACCGATGACATGATCGTGCGTGCCGCCGCCTCCAAAACCTTGACGCGTCCCACGCTGACCAGCATGGCGCCGGTGACCGTTATTACCACTACCCGCCAGGGCGGCAACCTTACCTCCACCAGTGGTAATGCAGCGTTAAAACCGTTTGAATCGGATAACTTCGACCTGTCCTGGGAATGGTATTACGGTGAAGCCAGTTATGTTTCCGCCGGCTATTTCAAAAAAGATGTGGCTAACTTTATTGTAAACACTATCGCCGACAAAACCTTTACCCTGCCCAATGGCAACCCACTGCTGGACCCTTCCACAGGTTCGGACCCCGGTGCGGCCGATGCGAGCGATTCCGTTGCCGTGTTTAAAAATACCTTACCCAATAATGGTGAGGACGCGATTGTGGATGGGGTGGAATTGGGAATCCAGCATACCTTTGGCGAAAGCGGGTTCGGGGTAATGCTTAACACCACCATGGTAGACAGCGATGCGGATTTGGACCCGGCCGATGTCACCCAGGTATTTGCACTGACCGGTTTAAGCGATTCCATGAACCTCGTCGGTTTCTACGAACAGGGCCCGGTGCAAATCCGGTTGGCATACAACCAGCGTGATGAGTTCGTACAGTCACTGACGCAATCCAACGGCAACGGCCCGACATTGGTGGAGGATTACGAACAGTGGGATTTAAGTGCGAGTTATGACATCACCGATGAAATCACGGTGTTTCTGGAAGGCATTAACCTCACGGAGGAATATGTGCATAAACGCGGCCGTTACGAAAACCATTTGTTGTTGGTTGAAGACAGTGGCCGCCGTTGGGCCTTGGGCTTGCGTGCGAGTTTTTAAACCCTATGAATAAACCTGTTTCATCCATTGTGGTTGTCGGTGGCGGCACGGCGGGTTGGATTACCGCCGGCCGCATAGCCGCGCAGCATTGCCGTGGGGCGAACAGCCCCGTTCAAGTCACACTGGTGGAATCACCGAACATTCCGATCATTGGTGTGGGTGAAGGAACCTGGCCCACCCTGCGTTCCACCTTGATGAAAATGGGTGTGGGTGAAACAGATTTTATCCGCGAGTGCGACGTGTCTTTTAAGCAAGGCGCCAGGTTCGCGCGCTGGGTAACGGGCGCACCCGACGATTTTTATTACCATCCGCTTATGCTGCCGCAGGGTTTTGGTAAAACCAATTTGGTCGCCCACTGGCAACAACAACGGCGACAAAATCGCCTGGATGGATCCTTCTCCGCCGCAGCCTGTTTCCAGGAGGCGATTTGCGAGCAAGGCCTGGCGCCCAAATTAATCAGCACCCCGGAATATAATTCCGTCGCAAATTATGCTTACCATTTAAATGCGGCAAAGTTTTCCCAATTCCTGCAACGGCATTGCTGCGAAAAATTGGGGGTTCGCCACGTCCTCGCCGATGTAATCCATATTAATTCCGATGGGCAAGGAGATATTACGTCTGTCACGACAGCACAGGCAGGCAATATCACCGGCGATTTATTTATCGATTGCACCGGCTTTTCCTCGCTACTGCTGGGGCAGCATTTACAAGTTCCGTTTATTGACCGCAGCGATATTTTATTTATTGATCGAGCGCTCGCTGTGCAAATTCCCTACGAACACGAAGATTCACCTATCGCCTCACATACGATTTCCACAGCGCAAAGCGCCGGCTGGATTTGGGATATAGGCCTGCACCACCGACGCGGCATCGGCCACGTTTATTCCAGCCGGCACACCAGCGAAGAACGCGCGGCTGAAGAACTGGAAAATTACATCGGCCCGGCATTCAAACACGCCAGTGTGCGCAGTATTCCCATCCATTGCGGGCACCGGGCAATATTCTGGAAAAATAATTGCGTTGCGGTCGGGCTTTCTGCGGGCTTCCTGGAGCCTCTGGAAGCATCGGCATTGGTGTTGGTGGAATTATCCGCAAATTTTATTGCCGAACAATTGCCCGCGTGCCGGGCGGTAATGGATATAACCGCTAAACGATTTAATGAAACCTTCCAATACCGCTGGCAACGCATTATTGATTTTTTAAAGTTACATTACGTTTTAAGCCAGCGTACCGATAACGATTTCTGGATCGATAATCGCGCCCCGGCAAGTATTCCGCAAAGCCTGCAAGAACTGTTGGAACTCTGGCGTTACCGGGCACCGGGCGATCTCGATTTCAGCAGCAATAACGAGGTGTTCCCCGCCGCCAGCTACCAGTACGTACTTTATGGAATGGGGTTTGAAACAGATTTTACCTATCACCCCCATTTATTGGATGACGCCGAACTCGCACAGGCCCAATTTATAAAAACGCAAAAAAATATCGCGCAAGCCCTAAGCAGTTTGCCAAGCAACCGTGATTTATTGAATAAAATCCACGCCTACGGATTACAAACCATCTAGGGAATTTACCATGCCGCATTTTGTTGCCCTGCATAACCATTTACACCAATCCATGTCTATCGACACAAGTAAAATTGAAGCCCAGGGCGCGAATGAGCGCATGGTGCCGGTAGTCCTGGGGGAGTTTTTAAAATTGGTGGTGGATTTTCCCATCGTCTTTACCAAAAGCGCCGAGACCGGCCAATTCCTTGCCGTCGCGCTCCTGGGCTTTGAAGCCAACGAGAATTTGTTTTGGCAAGATCAGCAATGGCAGAGTATTTATGTACCCTTGAACATCCATCGCCAACCGTTTTTTGTGGGCAAGGAAAATGAACAATCCATTATTTGCATTGATACCCAAAGCCCCTGTGTTGCCGATAACAGGTGCCATGAAATTTTATTTGATGACCAGGGAAACGATTCGGCTTATTTGCAAAAAATAAAAAGCCAATTGGCCCACCTGCTGGATGGCGAAGCAAAAACCGCACGCTTTACGCGCGCCTTATTGGAGTTAAATTTAATTATGCCTATGACGCTGGATATTCAATTTGCCGACCGGCAGGAACAGCGTGTACAAGGTCTCTATACCATTAATGAAGAACGCCTGGCGCAACTGGATGCCGAGCAAATGTTACAACTGCAAGCGCAGGGATATTTACAACCGATTTACACCATGATCGCCTCGCTCGGGCAAATTTATGCATTGATCCAAAAGAAAAACGAGCGCCTGGGATATGTCTGACATCAACCCGGATTTCCAGGTGCGGGTGGAATATATCGGTAATGGAAAAAACCCGTTGCTCATCATTGATAATTTCCACTTGGCCCCGGAGCTGTTACGCAAGCAGGCAGAAACAGGGTCGCCCTTTGTGGCCCAGGCCAGCGATTTTTATCCCGGCCTGCGCAAACCGGTTGGCGGCACTTACCCTGTCGATTGCCTCGCCGCGATAACACCTATCGTAAAAAAGACTTTTGCCATTGCCGATGAACTCCTGTCGCAGCCGATCCTCTGCGCATTTTCATTGACCACTACGCCACCCGGGCAACTGCGCCCGATCCAATCGGTTCCCCATATCGATACCCATGACCCGCATCAATTCGCACTGGTTCATTACCTCTGTGCTGAAACCTATGGGGGGACTTCCTTCTACCGTCACAAATCCACCGGCTTTGAATCCATTACCGGGGCGCGGATGCAGGCCTATTTCAAAACCCTGAAACAAGAAGTGATGGCGGAAGGCAAACGCGAATTCGGCTATATCGATGGCGATACCCGTTTGTTTGAACACATTGCCCAGGTTCCGTTGAAATTTAACCGGGCGGTGATTTACCGCAGCAACCAACTGCATTCGGGCGATATCCACCCGGCACTGGGCCTTTCCGCAGATCCGCGCCATGGGCGCCTGACGGTCAACAGCTTTTTCCGGTTTGCGCGATAAGTTTCACCTGGCGCATTACCCCTGCAAGACGTGCCTCTATCCAAAAAATTCAACCAATTTTCCTGCCCAATCCACCAATGTGTGCTCGATTACACGGTGAAGTGCCCGCCGGTAGCTTGTTTTTAGGCAGTAAACAGGCCTAATATGTAACCGATTACAAACAAAAGCTTATCGGTTGGCCTATCACAATAAAATCCGGGTGCGTTCTCTTCTCCAGAACCCCCCGCCTGGCGGCAACCGGGCCTTTTGCAATAATCGCGGTCCATAACACCAATCAAAACTCCGCACCTCACAGTGTGACTTAGGGGCGAAGGGCGCTCTTTGATGTCGGCAAAGCGCCTTGCACGGATTTTCAGCGCCTGTGCCTGAACTGACAGGATGTCTACGCCAAAAAGCCAAATTGCCCGACCCCGATGGGTTGATCGCAATTTGATAACAATAACCATCATTCGCAGCAACGCCATCCACTGGCGGCCTGTTGCAAGAAGGAAATGCTATGAAAAACCTGAAAGCTCTTAAAACCCCCTTTATTCGCAAAACTGCCCTTGCGGCCCTGGCAGCGACAATGGTTGCTCCCGCGTTTGCCGGCTGGAGCGTTAGCGGCTCCCAGATGCTGGACCCCAGGGGCAATAGCTTTGTGTTCCGCGGCGTTAACCACGCCCACGCCTGGTATCCGGACCGGCTTAACCAATCCCTGCGCGATATAGCGGCAACCGGTGCTAACTCGGTGCGGGTGGTACTTGCCAACGGAACCCAATGGACACGTACCGGCGGCGCGGAGGTGACCAATATCATCAACCAATGCAAGGCCAATAAACTGGTATGCGTATTGGAAGTGCACGACTCCACCGGCTATGGCGAAAGTTCGGCGGCCACCCATATCAGCCGCGCCACCGAATATTGGTTAAGCAGCGATATCAAGGCCGCCATTACCGGCCAGGAGGATTATGTAATCGTGAATATTGCCAACGAGCCGTTCGGCAATAACACCTCGGCCTCTACCTATGCCAGTGACACCATCACCGCCATCCGCGCCCTGCGCGGCGGTGGCTTGACCCATATGTTGATGGTGGATGCCGCCAACTGGGGCCAGGATTGGCAAAACGCCATGCGCGATAACGCCCCGACAATGTTCGCCGCAGACTCGTTGAAAAACACCGTTTTCTCCGTGCATATGTATGAGGTGTATGACACCGCCGCCAAGGTGCAAAGTTACATGAGCAGCTTCCAGACCCGCGGCCTGCCGCTGGTGGTGGGTGAATTCGGTGGCGAACACGGCGGGAAAAACGTCGCGGAAGACGCGATCCTGCAATACGCGCAGGACATGGGCATCGGCTACCTGGGCTGGAGCTGGTCAGGCAATGGCAGTTGTTGTGTAAATTTGGACATAGTGAATAACTGGAATGCCGCATCCCTCAGCACCTGGGGTGATTTCCTGGTCAACAGTACCAACGGCATCCGCGCCACATCGCGCCTGGCAACCCATTTTGGTACTACACAAAGCTCATCCAGCAGTGTGCGCTCCAGTGTTGCGCCAAGCAGCTCGTCCGTGCCTTCATCGGTTGCGCCCGGTTCCTCCAGCGTACAGTCCAGCTCATCTTCCGCCAATAACACCGGCGGTACCTGCAATTGGTATGGCAACCGCTACCCGATTTGCGTAACCCAGGCCTCCGGCTGGGGTTGGGAAAACCAGCAAAGCTGCGTGGGCCGTACCAGTTGCGCGGCCTTGCCCGCTCCCTGGGGCGTTGAAGGCGGAACAACCTCAAGCCTGGCGCCTTCATCCAGCAGTCGCAGCCCAAGCAGTGCACCGGTAGTTTCCAGCAGTTCCAGCAGTTCCAGCAGTTCCAGCAGTTCCAGCAGTTCCAGCAGTTCCAGCAGCGTGAATAACGGAACCGGCAACTTGACTTGTACCTACGTCGTTTCCAATTCCTGGGGTTCCGGTTTTACCGGGGCGATCCGCGTCACTAATACCGGCACCGGTACCAAATCCGGTTGGACGGCGAGTTGGCAATACAGTGGCAGCAACCGCATTACCAGCTCCTGGAATGCCAGCGTTACCGGCAGCAACCCCTATAGCGCAACTAGCCTCGGCTGGAATAACAGCATAGGCGCAGGCCAAACGGTAGAGTTCGGATTCCAGGGCAACACCAATGGCGGTAGCGTTGAAAAACCGGCCGTCACCTGTAAATAATCCGGCTTAGCCAAAGAAATCGCCCGCGGATAGCGGGCGTTTTTTATATTTTTAAATGATTTTCAATAATTCTTTCAAATCACTCACATGCCGCCGGCTGATGACCGGACGCATTTCCGTATCCGCCAGGCGCACCTGGTATTGCCCCTGGCTGGTGCGCTCCAGCGCTTCAATATGTTTGATGGAAACGAGTGAGTTGCGATGGATACGCACAAAGCGCCCGGCGAATTCCTCTTCCAACTCTTTCAAGGTTTCATCCAGTAAATGCTCGCCGTTACGATGGAAAACCGTTACGTATTTGTGATCGGCGAGAAAATAGCGAACATCGTCCAGGGGAATTAATTCCACACCGCGCCGCGTTTTCGCACTGATGTGGGAACGCTGGTTTTCTTTTTTGGTAACCGGATGTTGTTGCGCGGCGACGCGCTGGATTTTATTGAGCTTGGTCGCCTTTTCCAGCACTTGCAGCAGTTGCTCGGCCTTTACCGGTTTGAGCAAATACCCCACCGCGTTAGTGCCAAATGCATCCAGCGCGTATTGATCGTAAGCGGTGCAAAAAATAATAGCCGGCGGATCTTCCAGTGCCGCAATATCGCGTGCGAGTGACAAGCCGTCGCGCCCCGGCATCTGGATATCCAGCAGCACTATATCCGGGTCGTGCGCCGCAATGGCGGCCATGGCGTCCTCGGCACCCTCCGCTTCGGCGGCGACAGCAAATCCCTCCATTTTTTCCACCATACGCACCAGGCGCTGCCGGGCCAGGAGTTCATCGTCAACAATCAATACATCCATAATTATTTTCTCTGCGGATGATTTGAAAAAATATCTTATCGCCGGGCTTACACAGCTCTCACACTGTCAGGGGACAAAATATGTAGGTTGTAAATATGCCGTTTTCCGCACTGCTGGACAGGCGTGCGGCGTTGCCAAAGTGTGCAGTTAACCGGCGGCGGATATTATCCAACGCCATGCGGTTATGGCGCTGGGAGTGCTCGTGGTTTCGCACATTTTTTTTAACCAATACATAGGGATTGCTGATCACGATGCTGAGTTGCTTATCGTTCTGCGATACCTTGATGGTAATTTTCCCGCCCTTGGGCATAGGCTCAACCCCATGGAAAATGGCATTCTCAACCAGGGGTTGCAGCATCAGGCTCGGAATCTTTACCTCACTATTGTAGCTACCGATTTGCCAATCCACCTGCAAGCGCCGCCCCAACCGCAACTGTTCAATGTCCAGGTAGTGTTTGCACAACGTCAGTTCACGTTCCAATGGAATCAGGCTCGGTTCGGCGAGGCTTGCGCGAAACAGTTCGGACAAATCCTCCACCACCCGTTCGGCCGTATCCGGCTCAGTGCTGATCAGGCTGGCGATCGCATTCATGCTATTGAATAGAAAATGCGGGCGGATGCGCGATTGCAGCGCCTGGATGCGCGCCTGCATTTCCGCTTGCTGCTGGTTGCGCAATTGCTGTTGCAAATACAGGTAACGCAGCAAAATGCCCGAGAGGATCGCCGCGATCGCCAAATTATCCAGCAGCAACCAATAATCAAAACCGAATTGATGGTCCGCAACAAAGACCAGGCCGCTGGTGCCATAAATTATCCACTGCCCCAGCACCGATAACACCAGCGTGATCAGCAATACCACCGCATAACTGACAATGCCCGCCTTCACCTGGGTTTGCAGCCCCAGCCAAAACCGCATGCGGCAGAGCGCAATCGCGCTGAATAAGACAATCCACTGCACTTGTACGGAAATCAGCGCAAGCTTGTCCCAACTGAAAAACTGCAAGCCCGATGAGGCGCTTATGGTCAGCAACAATGCCAGCAGCTCGGCCACCAATACCAACAGGAATACCGCCTGGCTATTGCACAGGTCGGGCAAAAAGGGATTGGCGGGCTCGCGCGGCTCGACGCGGGTATTTTTGACCCTCGGTCCTGACATAGATCCTCAGCGTAAATCCGTCATGGGTTAAATTAGCAAGCGCCTACGGCGACTTATTCCCGGCACCTTGGGCTATAATGCGCGGCCCGCGGCGCACCGGTCGTTTCAGGTTGCGAATCTTAGCCTAGCTGCGCCAAGCATCTCTTTCATTATTTTCAGATTGTGGACATTTCCTCATGAGCCAGAATGACCAGCCCATCAAACCCTGGGGCGGCCGCTTTAGTGAAGCGACCGATGCTTTCGTCGAACGCTTTACCGCTTCTATCGGTTTTGATTACCGCCTCTACCACCACGATATTAATGGCTCTATCGCCCACGCGACCATGCTCGCCAAAGTGGGTGTGCTGACCGAGGCAGAGCGCGACCAGATTATTGCCGGCCTCGAAGAAATCCGCGCGGAAATTGTCGCCGGTAAATTTACCTGGTCCGTGAGCCTGGAAGATGTGCACATGAACATCGAGGCACTGCTCACCCAACGTATCGGTATCACCGGCAAGAAACTTCATACCGGCCGCTCGCGCAACGATCAAGTCGCAACCGATATTCGCCTGTATATGCGCGACGAAATCGATGCGATCGCCAAAGAACTCACGCGCCTCCAGCAAGGTATGCTGGGCCTGGCCGAGGCCAACGCCGATACCATCATGCCCGGCTTTACCCATTTGCAGACCGCCCAACCGGTAACCTTTGGCCATCACCTGCTCGCCTGGTTTGAAATGCTGCAACGCGACCATGGCCGCCTGCTGGATTGCCGCAAACGCATAAACCAGTCGCCGCTCGGTGCGGCGGCGCTGGCGGGAACCACCTACCCAATTGACCGCGCCTACACCGCGCAATTATTGGGGTTTGATGCCCCCACCGAAAACTCCCTGGATTCCGTCAGCGACCGCGACTTCGCCATCGAATTTTGTGCCTTCGCCAGCATCCTGCTGACACACCTGTCGCGCATGAGCGAAGAACTGGTGCTCTGGACCTCGTCGCAATTCAAATTCATCGACCTGCCCGACCGTTTCTGTACCGGCTCTTCCATCATGCCGCAGAAGAAAAACCCGGATGTGCCCGAACTGGTGCGCGGCAAGACCGGCCGCGTGAACGGCCATTTGATCGCCTTGCTGACGCTGATGAAATCCCAACCCCTGGCCTACAACAAGGACAACCAGGAAGACAAGGAACCGGTATTTGATGCGATTGACACCGTAAAAGATTGCCTGCGCGCCTTCGCCGATATGGTGCCCGCCATCCAGCCGCGCACGGCGGAAATGTATGAGGCGGCAAAACGCGGTTTTTCCACCGCAACCGATTTGGCGGATTACCTGGTCCGCCGCGGCGTGCCGTTCCGCGATGCCCATGAAATCGTCGGCAAATCCGTGGCCTACGGTGTGCAAACCGGCAAGGATTTGTCCGAGATGAGCCTGGCGGAACTGCAACAGTTCTCCACTGCCATCGAACAGGACGTTTTCGCGGTATTAACCCTGGAAGGGTCAGTCGCCGCGCGCAACCATATTGGGGGCACCGCACCGGTACAAGTCAGGGCCGCCGTGGAGCGCGCCAGGGCCAGCCTCGCCAGCCGCGAGTAAACTCCTGGCTAAAGCGCCGCTCCGCGTAACCGGAGCGGCGTATAAACCCGCAAAAACAGACCTGCTTCCTATCCAGCTTGCCTTTAATAATCATCCAGCTTGCCTTTAATAAGGTGCACCACTCATCCGCTTTGGCACCTTTATCGTTGTTTTGAGTCTTGTGTCGCTGGTATTAGCGCCAGTATGAACTAGTCTTTACACTTGGCAGTCTATTTTTTCGCCACATCATTGCGAGGCTCTGATAAGGGATATGGGTAGAAAAACGTTGCATCCGGGAGATTCCAAAGAGGCATTAGCAGCAAAAATCCAATTGCTGGAACAGGAACTCGCCTCGCTGAAACAGAGCCTGCAAGCCGGGCAAGCCCTCGCCAACGAGCATCACACCCGCTACCAATATGCAATGGAAGCCAGCAATGACGGTATTTGGGATTGGGACCTGCTCACCAACAAAATCTATTTCAGCCGCAGCTATTTGCGCATGCTCGGTTACGATTACGAAGACTTGCCCGGCAACCTTAAAACCTTGCAGGATTATTTTATCCATCCCGAAGACCTGGACGACATGCTGCATGAGTACCAGGCCGCCATCGATAACAAACGTGAATCACTGCAATTGCAATTTCGCTTGCTGCATCGCGATGGCCATATTATCTGGGTCAATTCGCAGGCAAAGTTTTTTGAGTCAGATCACCAGGGGCGCCCCACCCGTTGCGTGGGTGTCAATACCGACATTACCGATTTTATGAATTCGCGCGAGGAACTGCTCAACGCCAAGGCCCAGGCTGACCTGGCCAGCAAAACCAAAAGCGAATTCCTGGCGCGCGTCAGCCACGAGATTCGCACGCCCATGAATGCCATCATCGGCATTGGTTATCTATTGAATGACACCACCATGGATGAGCAGCAACAAAGTTATTTAACAAGCATCAATTCAGCGGCCGATTCGCTCCTGCAAATTATCAACCAGTTGCTCGACTTCTCAAAGATCGAAGCCGGGCGGGTAATTTTGGAATACGCGCATTTCGACCTGGACCAACTCTTTGAAAAAATTTCGCGCCTGTTTGAAATCAGTGCCCTGCATCGCAACGTGGAAATTGTTTATGACATTAAAGCCGATGTACCGCGCTTTTTGCGCGGTGACGCTTCGCGCCTGAGCCAAATCCTCAGCCATCTCATCAGTAACGCATTCCAATATTCCAATACCAACCAGGTCGTTGTGCGGGTGCGCCGTTTGCCGCAAACACCAAAACAAGTGGTGCTGCAACTTACCGTGGAAGACAACGGCCTGGGGATGACCCCGGAAAAACTTGCCCATATCAGGGAACGGCTGGTGTTTAACAAATATCATGCGGATACCGAAAAAAATTCCTACGGCCTGGGTATTTGCAGTCACCTTGTACATTTGATGCACGGCAATTTCACTATCGATGCCCAGTTAAATAAAGGCTGCAAAGTTACCTTCACCGCCGTGTTTGAGCACAGCCACCTGGGCGAAAAAAACCTGGTAAACCATCCGCGCAATTTAAACAATATCCGTATATTGGTAGTGGATGACAACACCATTGCGCGCACCATTATCGCCAGCACCGCGCGCAGTATCCATTTGCAAGTGGATGAAACGGATGATCCATTAAGTGCGATTGAACGCATCCGGCAAGCCGATAACCTTGGCCAGCCCTACCATTTTGTATTGCTCGATTACCGCATGCCCAACATGAATGGTTTGCAGCTCACCGGTTTAATCAAATCCGATAATAGCTTGAAACAAAAACCGCGCGTTTTCCTTATTTCGGCCTACCATCGCGATGAAATTTCCAGCGCCGATCCCAATGCGATTTTGGTGGATGAATTTTTAAGTAAACCGGTGAGCGAATCGCGCCTGTTTGATGCCATTAGCCAAGCCATAGGGCGTGAAAATATCCTCCAGCAAATCAGCCCCGAAGTGAACATTCCGGATGTGTCATTGGAGATATTGGAAAACACCCGCATGTTGATCGTGGAAGACAACATTGTTAACCAGCAAGTTATCCGCGGCATTTTGAAAAAGAAACATATCCATACCTACATTGCAGGCAACGGCATAGAAGCTTTGCAACTTTTGGAAAATACCGGCGAAGCATTTGACGCAATCCTTATGGACCTTGAAATGCCGGAGATGGATGGCCTTGAAGCAACCCGTCGGATTCGCTCGGGGCAATTGCGCAACAACAGCCTGCAACAGGACATTCCGATTATCGCAGTGACCGCGCAGGCCATGCGCGGTGACCGTGAGCGTTGCCTGGCCATGGGCATGAATGGTTACCTTTCAAAACCGGTAAACCCGGAATTGCTCTACACTACACTCGCCGAGATCTTGCGCAAGAAAAAAATGACTAACGGAAACCTGCAGCGTTAACCCAGGGCAATCGAGCTTCATGCAATCTAAACTCACCCCATCGCGACCGATAGATATCCACAATATCGACGAGGGTGTTGATCGTAAACTGCTCACGCAATTAAAACAGCGATTTCTCGATTTGAATCGCGTGCGCCATGAGCGAACCTGCGCTGCCTTATCGGAGCGGCAACAACATTTTTTGCAATTATTACCGCTGCTGTTCCATGTTAACCACCCCATATTGCCCGGCTACGTATCACACGCAACCCCGGCCGGCATTTACCACTACCAACCCGGTGCTGAAGAATTGCGCCTGGCCAAAACCCTGGCGCGCAGCTTCCAATACAGCCGCGATCTCACTGAAAAGAAATATTACATTGACGCCCTCTTTTTAATGGGCAGCGTGGGAACCATTGCACAAACCGATTCCAGTGATTTGGATATATGGGTATGTCACAGCCTGGTCAGCGACCAGGCAGCACTGCATGAATTAGAACAAAAATGTAAATTGATAAGCCAGTGGGCGGAGCAAAACATTCATCTGGAAGTACATTGCTTCCTTATGCACAGCAGTGATTTTTCCAATCAACGCGAACAACGCCTCAGCAGTGAAGGCAGCGGTACAGCGCAACATTTTTTATTATTGGATGAATTTTACCGCACCGCACTGTGGCTTGCCGGAAAGGTACCACTCTGGTGGTTTGTACCCGCCTCACAGGAAGCCAACTACGCCGATTACCGCGATAAATTATTAGGCAAACGTTTCCTCAAAGCAACGGATGTTATCGATTTCGGCGCACTGCCACAAATCCCGCCGGATGAATTTATCGGCGCCGGTGTGTGGCAATTGTATAAAGGTATTGAATCACCCTATAAATCCGTATTGAAATTGCTGTTGCTCGAAGCCTATGCCAGCAATATGGCGAAAGCGGCTACCGCTGCTGCGATTGACGCACCCGCACATAACGATAATTACAGCGAACCGCTCGCACTCAGCTTCAAACGCGCAATTTATGCAGCGACACCGGACGCTGATCACCTCGATCCCTATGTAATGGTATACCAGCGGCTGGAAAAATATTTATGTTTGCATCACCAGTTACTACGATTGGAACTGGTGCGTCGTTGCTTTTATTTTAAAGTCAACAAAGCATTATCACGTACCAGCCGCAATCCCAATAAATCCTGGCAACGCCAATTATTGGAAACGTTGGTAAAAACCTGGCAGTGGTCGAGCCATCAATTACATATGCTGGACAACCGCGCCTATTGGAAAGCACCCCATGTTATCAGTGAGCGGGCGCTACTGGTCAATGAATTAAACCAGAGTTATCGCCTGCTGACTGAATTACACAAACACCTGGGCCAGGAAATTGCAATCAGTAATGAGGAGTTATCAGTCCTCGGCAGAAAACTCCACGCGGCGTTTGAACGCAAAGCGGGAAAAATAGAATGGATTAATCCCGGCATTTCACGCGATATAAGTGAGGAACACCTTTGCTGTATTCGCGAACAAGGCGACGCAGGTGAGATTTGGCAATTGTTGCGCGGAAGTTTCCATGACCTGAACCTGCGCAACATCAATGTGGAGCCCATCAAACGCTCGCGCAGCCTGGTTGAATTATTGTTGTGGTGCCACGTGAATGAAATCCTTACCAGCACAACCAAAATCGATATTATCGGCAATGGATTTTTACTCAGCGGAATCCAGAAACAACAGCTATTGCAAGCGCTGCAACAATGGTTGCCATTGCCGTTAAAAATTCCGCACCATCAATTCACGCGACCCGCCGCCATTGAGCGCCTGGTATTTATTATCAACATCGGTGTTGAACCCCTGGCTGACCTGCATAAAAAAGGAATGCACATGCTCAGCAGCCAACAGGATGCCCTGGGTTATAGCGGCCTGCGTGAAAACCTGATGATCAATGCCGATGTTATCCAGATCAATTCCTGGGGCGAATTGTTATGCAGGCATTATGCAACTGATGCGCTGGTTAATTGCTTGCAACATTATTTTCGCTTGTTTCCGCCAGGAAAACATTTCAACCTGCCGGAACTCAGCATTCGCTGCTTCAGCAGCCAGGGTAATAATATTGCACAGCGTTTAAAGGAGCTGTGGCGCGACCTGATCGATTGCTACTTTTCCAACCCCCGCCAAAGCAACAGCCGCTATATTTTGGAAATGGGTGATGAATATTTATTGCTGCAATTTTTTCAACAGCAGCCGCAGATCAGCCGCTTTAAAAGTTACCCCAAATTATTGGAAAAACTCGGCCAGCCGCAACTGGAGTTCAGTCCCATTGTGGTTGACCGCTATGGCTTGCGCGATAAGCCCTTGCGGTTGATTTGCAACACGATCAAACCCGACGGGATTTATGTGTTTTATCGCCTGGAGAATGATCGCGCCGCTATTACCCTGGTAGATGAAAAAGGTTCGCTCTTCTCAACCCACACCGAATTCCATAACCAGCAAACGTTATTGCGACCGCTCGTCCAATTCATTCGTTCCGCCCTACAGCGTTTACACCTTGATGGCGATTTAAGTGGTCATTTACCGGACCTGGATGAGATTCATTTATATGAATTGACCGGTAACATCCGCCAACAGCAAGGCCAGGTGGAAGCGCGCTCACTCAATCGCGAAATCAGCCAATTGCATTTTATTAACATCAAGGCGATTGCCGAAATAGCCGGGCAAGAGTTGCGCTTCACGATTTTTTGCGATGAACAGGAATTTTCCACATTGGCCTACGGCACCGATTTATTCAAAGCCGTGGCCAGTTACATAGTGCGCCGCCGCCAGCGCAATGAACTCTATCCCTGTTACATCACCGATCTCGACCTATCACTTTGCCGCGATACGCTCGCGCAGCAAACCGGCTTACAACTCGGTCATTATTTACAATTAAAAGCCGACCTGGAAAGCAAACTTAATAATGCGTTAGGTGCAATCTAACCGGCAATTCTTTCTTGCAAGCCATTAAGAATTATTAAATTTTGTTTAATTGCTGGCCCCATCCAAACGCTCGGGCATAATCCATCCGTCGCTAACAACGACCGGCAATCAACCTTTAAAACATCAAACACAACATAATTGAGAGAAACGACAATGAAAAAAATATACACGGCCTTAACTGTATTGTTATTAATACTTGGCCAGTGGGCAAGTGCGAATGAATTAACCGGAGCATGGGAATTGCAATACGCTATTTATAAAAATAGCAAAGGTGAAGTGGTTGCAGAAATCAAAGACCAATCTACCCGTTCACGCAAAATCCTATCAGCGCAGCATTTTACCTTTATCACATGGGACAACACCGGAAAATTCATCGCCTCCGGCTCCGGCACCTATTCACTCGAGGACGGAAACTACAAGGAAACCGTAGATGCCACCTCTGAAGCGCGCCTAATGGGCAAAACCTATGAATTTAACTGCGAGCTGAAGGATAAAACCTGGATACACAAAGGCATGGAAGACGGGATTTTAATTGAAGAACATTGGCGTAAGGTTCAGTAGTTATCATTGAATAAAAATGCCGCTGTGAAAGCGGCATTTTTTAAACAACTAATCACTGATCATTTATTTAAGCCTGTACAGATAAATGTAAAGGGCAAAGTCACCGACGTAATGGATCTTTGGGTGATACCGCCCTTGGTCACTTCCTCGTAAATCCCGCCCAGGTATTTGGTGACCCGGCCATTGCTGTCACTGTGTTTGATGCGATCCTGGTTGGGGCCATACACTAGCGTGGAGAACTTGCTGCCCGCCACTGGCCACCGTGCCCTGATTGCAGCTTAAAGGGCATTGGTTGGAACAAGCGGGATTTACGGTGGATTCGCCGGTCACTATTCGGGTTATGCACGGGTGTTTGGTGTTGACGGTGGGGTGAGGAACAGAAAATAAATGCCGCTACGAGAGCGGCATTTTTACGTTCAAACTTTTAATCTTCCCATTCACGAAGCTTGTTTAAAAACTCAGTGAATGTCGGGGCAACATCATAAAAATTTCTTGATTGAGTGCTCAAATCACAAAACACTACGGATGAGGCTACTCCATCGATAACCTTTAGACAAAAAAGACTTCCAAATGAGTCGCTAGCAATTGGCAAAACATGCTGCTCAGGACAACATTCCTTTATAAAATCAAGCTGCCAAAATAATTCACTAGATTCATATTTACGACCGACGCCAAAAAAAATCTTAACGTCTGTTGGGCTTCCTGATAAGCCTTTAATGTCTACCACATCTGGCTCAGGTCGACCGCCATTATGTTTAAGCAAAAAACCTTTATAGTCTTGCGTAAGGGCTGCACCTAAAGTTTTTGATATTTGTGCCACCTGTAACTCATTAATTGGTGGGCCTTGCTCTGTCATCTGAATCATATTTTTAATTCCCGCTATATCCACCAGTATGCCCAGTTTTCGAATGCAAATTTTCTGGGACCAATTGCATCGTTTTTCCATCCTGATGATGGTGCCATACATAACCATCTGGGGTGCTTTTCAGTCCGGCAGCTTTATTTGCCTCTCTTGCATCTCCAGCCCGACTTCCGGTTTGAGTAATTTTAACTTCAGCAATTTTATATTTTGAAAAATCAGGGAATCCATTTTTATCAAATGGCACGCCTGTTTTTGGATGAGTGCTTCCTGCTAAGTGCCCATTTCTTAATTGGCTTTTTCTTGCAGTGGCAAGCGCATCACTTGCATTAGCCACTGCCTTAGCCTTACCACCCGGCCCCGGCGCAACGATTCCAGCGATCAACAGTGTCGAACGCCCAACAACCTTTTCAGCAGCTGCAAGATCCGCCTCATCTTCTACCGAATCGCCTAAACATATCCCTAAAACTCCGCATCCCGCGCCCGCAAATGCATTCCCTTCAATTGGCATCGCAAGACCAGTGGCATAGCCGCCAGATTGCATGTGTTGCGGTGAATAAGAGATTTGGAAATTCCGGACCATGGAATCCCAATTCTGATTCTGTTGCTCGTAAAAATTACTCCAATACCACGCATCAGAACCCAAGCCAATATTTGGATCAATAGGCGGCGGAAGGGTTGCACGGCAATTGCCATAACGATCGCACTCGCCCGGCTCCAGTCCGCTTGCCTGATACCCACTCGGATCGGTAAAACTCAACGGATTATTGAACACATACGAATAGCGATTGTAGCTCTGGCTGTTATACGGCGCCTGCACAAACGGGTCGGCACTCATAAACCTACCAAGCTCCGGATCATACACCCTTCCATTCATGTGGATTAAGCCCACCGAGTCCAGGTGTTCGTGATCGGTGAAACCGTGTGCGGTGGAGTCGGGAATTAAGCTGTTATCCAGCGGCCCGTTCCATTGCTGGTAGCGGCGTTCGCCCCAGGCGCCGTTGCTTTGCCAGTTGATGTCGTTGGCCGAAGCAACCGTTGCATTACTGGTGGCGACGATGCTACCGATATGGTCGCGGTGTAAATACTCATGCTTGTTCGTTGGCGTGGTTCCGCCGGTCTGGATGAACAAGGCAAAGTCACCCACGTAGTGGATCTTCTGGGTGATGCCGCCTTTAGTGACTTCCTCGTAAATCCCGCCAACATATTTCGTCATCCGGCCATTGCTGTCGCTGTGTTTGATGCGGTCCTGGTTGGGGCCGTACACCAGCGTGGAGAACTTGCTGCCTTGCGTAATGCTGGTCGGGGTGTTGAACGGACTGTAGGCGACCGTGCGGGTGGATTCGCCGGTTTTGGTGGCGGTGGTGAGGTTGCCAATCGCGTCGTATTGGTAGCTCCAGCCATTGGCCGAGGTGATGGCATGCGGCCCCGCTACATTCGTGCCGCTGGTGCCGTAACCCAGGGTACCGGCAATGCCCTCTTTGGTGGTGAGGTTGCCCAGGGCATCGTAAGTGAAATCGTTAACCGCACTGCTGCAACCAGTGAAGCGGGCGGCCTTCAAGCGGTTGAGGCCGTCATAGCAGAAGCTTTGGGTGACCCCGAATTTACGATCCTCACGGGAAGTGAGGTTACCCAGGGCATCGAAGCCGTAGTCCTGGTCCTGGATAACCAGGCTGCCTTTTACCGCGCGGATGGTGTCGATGCGCTGGGTGTTGGCATCGTAGGTTTGGGTGGTGACCACCCCATTGCCCAGGGTGAATTGGGTAATGTTGCCCGACGCATCGGCGGCATCCGCCGTCCACAAGGTGGTGTTGGTGGAGTCCTTGACCTGGGTCAGGTGACCGTAGCTGTTGTAGGCATTCGCCGCGATGTAACCCGTGGGATAGGTCACGCCCAGCGGACGATTGAAACTGTCGTAGTGTTGGGTCAGGGTGTAGGTGGCCCCGTCAAAAACGCTGGTCGTGGTTTCCGGCAAGCCGTAACCGGTGTAGCTGTATTGCTCCGTATAGGCGGTGCCATCGGTATTAACACCGCTGAGGCTCGCCAGTTGCCCCTTGCCCTTGGGTTTGGTGTCGTAGGTCCAGGTCTGGATGGTGCCGGTACAGGTTGTGCTGGCGTTATCAACCCGGCGGGTCTGGCGGCCCAGGGCATCGTAGCCAAAGCAGGTGCGCTGGTTTTTGGCGTCCACCTGGGTAGCGATAAGACCCAGCCCGTTATAGGTATAGGTAGTTGTGCCGGTATTCGGGTCGATCATGCCGGTTTTGCGGCCGAGCGCGTCGTAATTGACGCTGACCAGGGTCGCCTCGTCGTTGTTGACCGTAGTGGTCTTCAAGTCGCCGAAAGGCCAGTAGGTGAAGCTCACCGGGGTGCCGGCGTTATCGGACGATTGCATGACCCAGCCCGCCGCGTTGAGGTAACGGGTTTGGGTTTGGCCCAGGCGGTTGGTGATGGTGTGGGTCAGGCCGCTGTAGCTGCGGGTTTCCGTGGTGCTGTCCGGATGGCTGATACTACTTACACGACCGAGCGCATCGTAGGTGGTGGTAGTGGCTTTTTGGGTATCGCCGTAGGCAAACGGGGCCGTGGCCTGGTGGATATCGCCTCGGCTGTCGTAGGTTTGCAACGTATAAACGGCGGTACCGTCCAGGCCTGTGGTGCGGCTGCCTACCTCGCGGTTCAAGCCGTCGTAGTAAATCCGGGTGGCCGCACTGCCGGTGGTTTTGGTCTGGCTGTACCAGCGGGCATTACCGGCGTATTCAAAACAATTGTCACAGGTACGGTAATCGATTTGGGTGCTGGTGCCATCCGCATAGATGATAGTTCGTGGCCGGCCCTGGGCATCGGAAACAGTGTCCGTAACCAGGCCATTCACATCGGTTTGCCGGGTGGGCGTACCCCACACCGGGTGATATTCGGTGGTTTCCGTCAGCGAAAGCGGGCGGGCAACCACGACCTTGCGCACCCCGGCGGTATCGTAGGTTTCGGTAATATCGGTCACCCGGCTGTTCACCGCCAAACCGTCATTCGTTACATCATCCCAGCTTTCGGTGATTTTGCTGACCGAACCATAATCGTTATAGAGGTAGCTGGTAGTGAATTTCAGGCTTGTAGGGCTGGTTGCATCCGGCTCGATGGTCTGGCTTGCCAATTGGCCCAGGTCGTTATACGTAAACGATTGGACGCGAAAATCAAACGCTGTCTTAACCGCATTGCTAATAAGATTACCTACCCAGGCATATTGCTTGCGCTTTTGCACCAGTCCACGTGCATCGCCTTTGCTCGTGATATCCAGATTCTCCAGCGCTTTGACTTGCACAGACGCAGTGGAACCCGATTGGTCGCAGGTCGCCGTTTGGCTATACAGCAACACACCATCGGCGGAATAATCCACATCACCGCTGCTGCCCGCATCGGTCACAACGATTGTGGGTGTTGTCGCGAGCGCGGTGCAACTGGCAACGGCATTGGCCTGGTTCTGGGTTTGTGAATCCGCAATGAGGGTGCCATCCAGGTCCCAGGATTGGTTGCTGGATTTATACAAGTACGCGAAGTAATGCGGACTCTTGTAACTCGCATCCACATCATCGGAATATTTACGGATTTTCCATTGGTAACGGGTATCGGATAGCATGCGAACATTGGTTGAACTGGTATCGCTGGTGTAAACAAGTTCCCGCTTCAGCTTACCGGCCAGCTTATAGCTCGCTGTTGCGCTTTGGTAATAATGGGAAATAGTTTTGATCGGCGTCTTACCGGCGACCTCTTCCAGTTTCTCCACCGTTGCAAAACCCAGATCACCGTAACCGGCACCGTGGGTTTTTGCACCGATGTATTTGTACGTGGTTTTGTTGGTGCCGCCGATTCCGTTGGAAATCTCGATTTTCTTAACGCCCAAGCGCTTAGCCAGAATTTTGGCTTGCTTGACGTAACCAAGCTCATCCTCCAGGGGCTCGTCGGTGGGAATAATTTCATAAATGGTATTGGATGCCAGCGTTGAATATTGGATATCAATACGCCTTGCCGATTCCAACACCGCCTCTATGCGATTGGACGCAACATTGTTCTTTAAACGGTAGTCATCTTCGTAAGCACCGTCTTTGTCTAAATCTTCAAACTTAAACTTGTTTGGTTGAGCAATCGATCCTAAACCCGCTATTTGCGGCGCGTTCGGATACATCAACAGAAAAGTATTCCAATTACGATAAATCACTGGAGCGGAAAACGATGGGTTACCCGAGACGTCTGCGCCAAGGGATAAATAAACACTGGCTTCGTGATCTATGATGCGTTCGTCCACGGTTTTGCAATATTCTTGCATGCTTCCGCCAAGTGGATCTAAACAACTTCTCGATATACGGAAACCCGATTCAACAATATCGTCAAGGCCGTCACCATTGAAATCAATTATGGCGCGATTACAACGATCATATACCTCTGCCGTCTGACTAAATAATTTGGCCTCGTTACCGCAAGCACGCAAATGCTTATATCCGATAGGCGCAGCGACAGGCGCACGGAAGCCGGGGACGGAAGCTCCTGCATTGATTTGTTTGCCCACACCAAGAGTGACTGAATAGGCGCCCAACTCTCCCGATGTAATGCTTCCATTAGCGGCCCTCTGCACAGTTGCCAAATCCGTAATACCGTCACCATTAAAGTCCCCCATCATTCCTTGTAACAGTTCAGAATTATATGGCCCGTATACACCGATGGAAGTAGAGTTACCGGTTCCGTTACTGATGCCTATAAGAATAGGAAGGCTCGTTATTGATGCGCGATAATCTACAGGGGCAAATAAATCCTTACTGCCATCCCCATTCAAATCAATAAAATGAAGGCTGTGATTTTCCAAAACCACACCGCTCACGTTATCAAGCCAGGATTCGAACGGTAGGAACCCAACACCTTGATTATTCAATGCAACAGAAACATCACCAGGAGAAGGAGTATAGGAACATCCTTCATTCCTAGCTCTGGAGCAATTAGGTGCCCTCACCAAGTCCACATAACCATCCACGTTCATATCCACATATTGCAATTTATACTGGACACTAATTGTCCCGGTTTCGGGGAAAAGCTTGGTGTATGCCTCATTGGGATTCGCCGTTATAAGCTGATATTTGGACTGCGCCTCGAATGATAACTCGCTTTTTGCGATATCGAACCCTGGGGTTGATGTTTGGCTTATGGCTGAGCCATCACTGAGAAATACCTTTATACCTGTAGAGCCATTCCAAACAATATCGTCGCGTCCATCCTGATTCATATCAATTGCCCGTGTGGCTCCGGCAGGAAGAACAGTGGTATTAGGCTCCAGCACACCATCACCGTTAATATCCAGCCATGCGCTGTCAGGGGCAGTTGGCGCAGAACCATCAACAAATGCCAGTCGATAATTTCCTTCAGTCTGCAAATTCCAATCAAATTCCACCGGCTTCGCACAATCAGTTAACGAATCGGCAAAACACTGTTTAACGCTTGCCAAACGACTGGTTCGGGCCGGGTCGGAATAATTTTTCCCATGATAGGTTTGGCCTGCTTGCTGATAAGACAACACATAGGAATGAATAGTGTTACTAGCCGATTTCAATTCAATTTTTGCCAAACGCTTGTCGGTTTTAAATCGCACACCTGCAACGTATTTCACTGAAATATCCGTGCGATCTTCATAATGGAAAATAACGCTGTGCATCGCCGCGAATAACGACGATTGGGTGTAATTAATCGAGGCCGGATAATGGGATTCGATTCCGTCCGCACTGGTTTTGGTATAGTTCACTGTCCATTGGTTACCTGACACATCCTGCTGTTGGTCCAGGTACCATGCGTAACTACTTGCCTGATCGTCCGCCAGCTTGCTGTTTGCCGTATAACCGTATCGGCTTTGCATACCGGTATTATTTGTCACTATCCAATAATCGCCCGTTTTTTGGATGCGTAAGAAACTTTCATTTTCAGTGCGATATTGGCCGCTGGACACCTCAACCAAACGTTGCCCATCCAGGCAATATTTATAATTGTCGCCCGCCTGGGTACCGCTGGTGTATCCATCGCGAATCATCGAGGCATTACAACGGCTGATAACTGATAACCCCGTTAACGACCATCCCCAACCAACCAGGCCATTTTTATTATTCGAGTTGTAATTTAATTGCAGTTTTGGTTGAACACCATTAATCCCCGCCGGAATACGGATGGGTATGGAGTAATTAAAGGAACCGTCTGCCGCCACAGATTGCATCCCGCTTAATGCCCCGAGATATTCCAAATCCGCCATTAAATCATTCGCCGGATCAGTCGCCGCAGGATTCAGTATGCTAGTCGACGCACTCGAAGAGCTGCTGCTCGCTGCAGACATGATGGCAATATTAATAATTTTTTCTTCGTATAACCCTTGGGGATCTTTTACCCGCAGGGCGATAGAGGCATTGCCTTGAGCATTTAACGCTGTCACTACACTCAGTCGACTATTAACGCGGTCAATTGCCATACCGCCGGTAGCAATTTTGGAAACATCATCCGAGACAACACTAATTATTAAATCGGCTGAATCCGTTTCTTCATCACTGAACGTGAACGGTATAGTAAAAGGCACCCCTGCAGTGGCGGAAACAGTGCCAGTCACTGTTAATAACGGTTTGTCATTCACTGCATTCACCGTAACCGGAACAGTTTTGGACACACTGCCGCCATTACCGGTACAAGTCACAACAACATTTATTATCTGGTTCGCGGTCATCACCGAAGGCGCGGTAAATAGTTGGGTACCCGATGTACCGGTCACACCACTGATATTGGTCGCGCTGCAATTGGTTGCGTTGGTTGAGGACCAGGTTAAGGTCGTCGTACCACCTTCGTTAATAGTCGATGCACTGACGCTGGCATTAACAACAGGTTGCGGGAAGGTGACGGTTATACTTTTTGGACTGTAGGTACCGCTGCAAGTCGGCGGATTTGTGCCTCCATTGCAATCTTTCAGATAGTAATTAAACGTTCCGTTCGCCGTTTTACTCACAGTTCTATTACCCATAATCCCTGCATGGGCACTGTTGGTTAATGCCTGGGTTACATCCACACCGTTTTCAAATATTTTTACGTAGTGGGTACCGTAATTCCAACGCAGGTTATAGGTGCCGATAGTGCCCGAGGGTTCTATCCATAATTCAGGATCCAAATTATTCAGCGTGACGGTAAAGGTACGCGTAGCGCCCGGAACGCTGATGGTGATGGTAGCCTGCGTCCCGGCGGTAAAAGGACCCGCCTTTAAAGTGATCACGCTCGGACTACTCAATGATACAGAGACAGCACTTGTATTACTGGAACTTACCGTAGGGGTTCCGACTGCTGAATCCACATCGGTGATACTAAATGAAATATTTGCCGAAGCACCTTCGTTCAACGATTGGTTGGCAATTGCTGAAATAACCGGTGCGTCGTCTACGGCCGCAATCGCAACGCTGACAACTTTTTCTTCATACAACCCTTGCGCATCAGTGACACGAATGGTGATGGAAACACTGCCATTCGCATTGGCAACAGGCACAACATTTAACCGGGAATTCGCCTTATCAACGGTTACGGATTGCAGTTTGGATGTATCGCTGAACACAGCGGTAATCGTTAAATCAGCAGAAGCCGTTTCTTCATCACTGAATGTGAATGGAATGTTAAATGAGGCATCTTCCGTGGCAGAAACACTGGTTGCCGCCGACAGCAGCGGTTTGTCATTCACTGCATTCACCGTAACCGGAACAGTTTTGGAGACGCTGCCGCCACTGCCGGTACAGGTCACAACAATATTTATTATCTGGTTGGCGCTCATCACCGAAGGCGCAGTAAAGGTTTTGGTACCTGATGTACCGGTCACACCACTGATGTTAGTCGCGCTGCAATTCGTCGCGTTGGTTGATGACCAGGTTAAGGTCGTCGTACCGCCTTCGTTAATAGTCGATGCACTGACGCTGGCATTGACAACAGGTAGCGGGAAGGTGACGGTGATGCTTTTTGGGCTGTAAGTACCGCTGCAATTCATTCCATATTGAGCTGCCTGACAATCCGCTAAATGATAATTAAACGTTCCGTTCGCTGTTTTAGTAACCGAAACAGTACCCAATATGCCCGTGTATGCGTTGATTGATCCGGTTAACGCTTGGGTTACATCCACACCGTTTTCAAATATCTTTATTCCATGGGTACCGTAATTCCAACGCAGGTTATATTCACCGATAGTGCCCGAGGGTTCTATCCATAATTCAGGATCCAGATTATTCAGCGTGACGGTAAAGGTACGCGTGGCGCCCGGAACGCTGATGGTGATAGTAGCCTGCGTCCCGGCGGTCAAAGGACCCGCCTTTAAAGTGATCACGCTCGGACTACTCAATGATACAGAGACAGCACTTGTATTACTGGAACTTACCGTAGGGGTTCCGACTGCTGAATCCACATCGGTGATACTAAATGAAATATTTGCCGAAGCACCTTCGTTCAACGATTGGTTGGCAATTGCTGAAATAACCGGTGCGTCGTCTACGGCCGCAATCGCAACGCTGACAACTTTTTCTTCATACAACCCTTGCGCATCAGTGACACGAATGGTGATGGATACACTGCCATTCGCATTGGCAACAGGCACAACATTTAACCGGGAGTTCGCCTTATCAACGGTTACGGATTGCAGTTTGGATGTATCGCTGGACACAGCGGTAATCGTTAAATCAGCAGACGCTGTTTCTTCATCACTGAACGTAAATGGAATGGTAAATGAGGTATCTTCCGTGGCGGAAACAGTGCCAGCCACTGTTAATAGCGGTTTGTCATTCACCGCATTCACCGTGACCGGAACAGTTTTGGAAACACTGCCGCCATTACCGGTACAGGTCACAACAATATTTATTATCTGGTTGGCACTCATCACCGAAGGCGCAGTAAAGGTTTTGGTACCTGATGTACCGGTCACACCACTGATGTTAGTCGCGCTGCAATTCGTCGCGTTGGTTGATGACCAGGTTAAGGTCGTCGTACCGCCTTCGTTAATAGTCGATGCACTGACGCTGGCATTGACAACAGGTAGCGGGAAGGTGACGGTGATGCTTTTTGGACTGTAAGTACCACTGCAAGTCGGTTGATATTGGCCAGCCTGGCAATCCTGCAAATAATAATTAAACGTTCCGTTCGCTGTTTTATTTACAGTTACATTACCCATAATCCCTGCATGGGCACTGTTGGTTAATGCCTGGGTTACATCCACACCGTTTTCAAATATTTTTACGTAGTGGGTACCGTAATTCCAACGCAGGTTATAGGTGCCGATAGTGCCCGAGGGTTCTATCCATAATTCAGGATCCAAATTATTCAGCGTGACGGTAAAGGTACGCGTAGCGCCCGGAACGCTGATGGTGATGGTAGCCTGCGTCCCGGCGGTAAAAGGACCCGCCTTTAAAGTGATCACGCTCGGACTACTCAATGATACAGAGACAGCACTTGTATTACTGGAACTTACCGTAGGGGTTCCGACTGCTGAATCCACATCGGTGATACTAAATGAAATATTTGCCGAAGCACCTTCGTTCAACGATTGGTTGGCAATTGCTGAAATAACCGGTGCGTCGTCTACCGCATTGACGATTACCAGAAATTGCCTGGCCGTCGATTTTGTCCCGGCCGTGACTGTAACGGTGATGGTGGCTTGGCCGCTTGCATTAGCAACGGGCGTTATCGACAAATTTTTTGAGTAGCCCGATCCGCTAAAAACCAAGCTAGCGTTGGTTATCAATGCGGGATTGCTGGAAACAGCGCTATATTGCAGCGGGGATGATCCCCCATAAGTTACGTTGACAGCTGCCTGGGTGCCTACATCTTCATTTATCGAGATGTCAGGAATAGCGGCAACAATAGGGGAAGGTGTACCCACCACCACTGTACCGGTGCTGGAATTACATAAGTAGGGACCGCTTGGGCCAGTTTGGCAATAGTTATCTACCCGGTAATCATATGTACCCTCCAAGTTTCCAGTGATAGCCATGGAGGTTATCCCACCGCCAGCTATATTTCTCCAAACCCCTCCATTAAAACGCTCATACAGATATACATACTGGCTTAATCCAGTCCATGAAACGGTATATGTTCCATCCTCATCCGTAGCAGGAACGCTAATTACTACAGCGGCACTTACAGGAACCGCTGTCACAGCAAGAAAAAAAACTCCTGTTAACGCCCATAAACGCGCTAACTTGAACCATTTAAACAAGCAGGAAACAGACGAAGAG
>CBFGOY010000014.1:0-89507 GCA_965650515.1 uncultured Cellvibrionaceae bacterium
GCCGAGTTATGGGGCTCATAGTGTTGCGTCACCGGCGATGTATCCTCGGGTGGGTTGTTCCAATGGCTATAACCGATGTGGGGCTGGGACATAAAATGATTCCATTTGCCGCCATTCAATCGGTGATATGCCTGTTCCAATGCGGCATCGGCTGCAAATAGCTCACGAACTTTATCGGCGTAGTTATTGGTAGCCGCACGGGTTTGTTGCGCATATAAATAATTTTTAGCCTGGGCATCATACAGTTCGGTAACGATTGCGCTGGCCTTGCTGGGAAACAACACTAACTGGTAAAACGCATCACGCTGTTCTGCCGGGATTTTTGCATAAAGTTTTTCAGCTCGCGTTGCGTAAGATTTTATTTCCGCCGTTACACGATTTGCTTCATCGTAATTCAACTGGCTATAAATACTTGCATCTTGCAATTCGGGTTTTCGGCGCAGGTTGTGACGGGTATAGCCCGTCATAATGGCTGCGATTTCCTGTGCGTTTTCCTTTCCGAATTCGCGTTCGGCCCACAGCGTTGCGAATTCCGGGATTCGCTCCTTCGGCCAGGCCTCCGGGTTCCATGCCATATTGAGGAAAAATTCGATGGGATATTCCATGGGTTTCAAATCACCCACATTTACAATCCAGATTTTATTGGCCTCATATTCATAAGCCAGATTCATTTGCTCCCAGATTTTTGCAATGGATATTGTATTGATCCAGCGATAGGAGCGTGGCCCGCCGACGTAATCAAAGTGATAATAAACTCCCGCGCCGCCCGCGCGTTGGCGTTCATCCGGTGTTGGTAATCGGCGGATATTGCCCCAGTTATCATCGCACCACAGTAAAATGACATCATCAGGTACGCGCATGCCGCGCTCGTAGAATCCTTGTACTTCTTTATAAAGTGCCCAAACTTGCGGCACTTGTGTGAGTTTATCCTTGCCGAATTCACCGGCAAGGATTTCGCGTTGGTCGTGCACAATTTTTTCCAGCAACTGGATATTCTCGCCTTCGCTCATCGGCTCGTCCTGTTGGCCGCGCATACCGAGTGTGTAAATACTTTCGTAGGGTTTATTGCGTTTAACACCATCCACCCAAAAATTGTAAAGGTTTTGCGGATTCTTTGAGTATTCCCACGGGCCTTGACCGTAACGGTTCCATTCTTTATCGGCGCGCATCATGGGTTCGTGATGGGAAGTACTCATGACTATGCCGTATTCATCGGCAAGGATCATATTTTTCGGGTCGTCATCCGCAAAGGCATTATTCCACATGGCTGGCCAAAGGAAATTGGCCTTCAAACGCAGCAATAATTCAAAAACGTTTTCGTAGAATTGGTGATTGTAGTTACCATATTTTTCCGTAACCCAACCGGTCAGCGCCGGGGCTTCATCGTTAAGGAAAATACCGCGATATTTCACTTTAGGGATTTCGATAAGGTTGATTTCTTTATCGATAAATATTTCGCTTTTCTTTTTTGCCGGAACATCGGCCCACCAATACCAGGGGGATACGCCGATTTGCTCGCTTAAGCTGTATATTCCGTAAATGGTTCCGCGTTTATCGGCACCGGCAATAACCAGGGCGCGTTTTATATTCGCGAATGGTTGCTCAACCACTTGAACCAAAAAGCTATCCCATTGATTGCGAATTTTGCTTGCGTCCAGTTTCTTGTTGGCGATTAGCTGGTCTATCAATTGACTTTTCCCAATGGAGCCGACAATAACCAGTTGTGCAGCATCTTCGTCAATGACAGTATTTAATAGTGGTTTTGTCCCGGTGACTTTTTCTATATCCGTTTGTAAGTTTTTAGCGGCGCGCTGCACGCCGGGAAAATCGTTATTGTCAATAATTAAAGCGGTCGCTACTCCCTGGCTAACCAATGAAAAATGATCGGCGCCAGATGGCGCCAGCCAGGGCGCTTCACCCAGCGCAAACGACGCTGGGGTAATGCATAGTAGGATCCAGCAAATCGCAACCTGTTTCCATACGCTAAAATCTAAGGTGCAGTTCATAGGCGTAAACATCCAGTGATAATTTTTACGGGGTGGAAGAGGGCATTGTTGGCACGCTACCAGCCCACTTTTTGATTACTCATCTTCTGATCTTGCATGGATTCCCACCAATGTCCCAACAAAACCGCCGGCAATTTCGGTACTAAGAATTTTTGCATCGGCATTTTTTAACGCAGGTTTATATTTACCTTGCGCATTTTTATAGAAGAAACTGACTTCCCCTGCATTCCCTTCCATGCGCAGGTTAATGGGCTTCGCTATATCCTTGATGACTTGGCGATAAATAGTTTTTGGCGCTTTTTGGTTGGCTTGCTCGATAAATAATTCAAGCCCCTGCTTTGCCTGGCGAATTCCAAAGTAATAGTGTGCGGTTTCACTTTGCAGTAAAACTATCCCGGCCGAAGTTTCCGCTGCCGGTAATGCAAACTCGACGCTGGAATTAAAATGTGTATGTTGCTGGCGGCGGCCTAAAAATGCAGGTTGCCCGAGGCTATCCAGCGTTACATCCAGGGCTTTTAATGTAATGCCTGGTTGGGTCAATTGATAGAACGGTGAAGCAGCGGTACGCAGGCTTACCCATTCAAATCCCAAACTTTTTCGAGAAAAATTATCTTTCCACGAAAAATTTCCAGTAAGCATGTCGGGGTTTTCAGTGCGGGTTTTAATGGCTGGCACTTTATGCTGATAGGGGATTTCCTTGCCTTGCTCCAAAATAACCGGCCATCCATCTTTCCATGTCACGGGTAATAAAAACGTTTCGCGGCCGGTGTTATACAAGGTTTTGTTGTAAGCGCGGGTAGCGAGGAACACCGCCCACCATTCCCCTTCCCTGGTTTGCACCAGGTCGGCATGGCCAGCTGTGGTGATAGGGTGTGCACGATTTTTATCTAAATCACGTTGGGTAAGGATCGGGTTTTTTTCGTAGGCAACAAATGGTTCTTGCAAACTTTTGCTACGGAAAATTACCGCCGAATGATCATAACCGGTTCCACCTTCTGCGCAGAGCAAATAATACCAGCCGTTTATTTTGTAGATATGCGGGCCTTCAATCCATATTGGCTTTTTGGCAATATCGGTGCCGCCATTTACAATCATTCGCGCAGAATTTTTAACGACTGTTTTTGTTTTAAGGTCAAACTCCCATAACCAGATTGCGCGGTGGCCATCATATAAGGGTTTGCCTGCTGGCGCATCGTTGTGGGCGATGTAAGCTTTACCATCATCATCAAAGAAAATATCCGGATCTATGCCACCAATTTCCGGTAACAATATTGGCTCGGACCAGGGGCCGGCAGGATCCGTTGCTGTGACGAGGAAATTACCGCGCACATCTACCAACGTCGTAATCATGTAAAAAACACCGTCATGATAGCGAATTGTGGGGGCATAGATACCCCGTGAGGTTTGCTGGTTTTGTAAGGGTAATTGTGTGGGAGTTACTAATACGTGCCCGAGAGACTTCCAATTGACCAGGTCCTTGCTGTGAAAAATTGGCACACCGGGGGAATAGGCGAAGGAAGAATTGACCAGGTAATAATCCTCGCCTGCGCGCGTAATACTCGGGTCGGGATAAAAACCGGCAAGGATCGGGTTGCGATATTCATTTGCCTTCAGTGGCGAGGAAAAAACAGCATCCTTACCTTCGTAGGTGAATTGGTAAAACTCTACAGTAGTGGCTAGCGATGAATCGGCCAGCATTACGGCCATTGATAAAGATAAGGTGAGCGCGGCCTTCATATTTCCTCTCTTGAAATAAAAATGGGCAGCCATTGTGAGTAGCTGCCCAGATGATTTTATTAAAGCACTAATCCTGTCAGGTTCGGTGCCTGTTATTGATCAGTGCACTCGATACCTTGTAATCCGTCTGCAAAACCACGCAAAGCAGGCTTATCGTTATAATTGTTATCGAATAGCAATGGCCAGGAGATTTTTTGGTTTTCGAATTGGTTTCTATATACGCTGTCAAGCCAGGTGCTGGCGTCGGTGGTGCCCCATACAGTAATGCCACCTCGTAATTCCGCCGGCACTGTATCCATATAGGCTTTCACAATTTCGCAATAACGTTTTTTCTGCGCGAACGCAATGGGTTGGGTGAATGAAGTGACTTTGTTGTCTGGATAACTGTCGCAATAGGGTTGGTTTATCGCAACATCCAGTTCGGTGATTTTAACCATCAAACCTTTATCGACGACACGCTTCATTGCGGCGGCAATCGCATCGATTGAAGGGTATTTCAGGCATACGTGCATTTGGAACCCTACACCGTCGATTGGAATATTGCGCGCCTGGAAATCCGTCAGCATTTCTTCCAATTTGTCCATCTTGGAATCATTGGCTTCGATGTTGTAATCGTTGTAATAAAGCGTAGCTGCCGGTGCAGCTGCGTCTGCGGCCTTGAAAGCTTCTTCAATGTACACCGCAGAATTGCCGCTTTTGACATAGAAGGTGGAATCGGTGCGGAAGCCGGATGGATTGCCGTCTGTCAATGCCTCGTTAACGACATCCCAGGTGTTCACATAGCCTTGCGCTTCAAAGTGGTCAACCACGGTAGTGACATGGGTTTTCAATGCAGCAATAAAATCCGGGGCTGAGCCTGCCCACTCCTTCATAAAACCGGGTACCTGGTAATCGGAATGCCATACGAGGACGTGGCCATGTACCGTCATACTGTTGCTGCTGGCGTAATCGACGAATGCATCTGCGTTGGTAAACGTAAAATTGCCTTGCGAGGGTTGGAGATAACTCATTTTCATAATATTGCCGGCAGTCATCTGATCGAAATGCTTTTCCACCAGGGCCTGTTCCGATGTATTCACCAGGATATTGTAAGTCGATGAATCAGTATTGGAGACGGCAACACCAATGGGGAAATCGGCAAGGTCGCGCAAACTATCCACGTTAGCCGAATACACGGAGCCCACACTGGAACTTGAGCTGGCCGGCGATGAGCTTTCCATCGCGGAACTGACTGCGGGGGTTGATGAAGTCGCTGCTGAGGAGGGCGCACTGGACGGTGCAATGCTGCTCGGTGTTGAGGATGGTTTGGTTCCTCCGCCACCTCCACCCCCGCACGCGATAAGGCTAAGCGTAATGATGGATAACAACAGGGCTTTTTGATACCGGGGCATGATCTTCTCTCGTTGTATTATGGGTTATTGTTGTAGTCAATTACACCATAAGACTCTGGGGTTGTATACCAGGCAGTGTAAGGATTGGTTAGCTTAAGGTTAGCTCGCCTGTGGGACCCTGGGTGATTGACTGCGTGTAAAAAGGCGTTCAAGGCTGTCCCTGCTCATGCGTTGTAACGGCATTTCAATAAAATGGGAAATAATCATCGGTAAAACCACGGCGGCTACCGCGACCGATAACCATCCGGGGTGAAAATGGTGATGTTCCAGCGCCAGCAACTTAGCCCCGTAATACAGAACCAGTACATGTATGAGATAAATGGAAAAACTGGCTTGGCCAATTTTGCGAATAGGTTTTGAGGCCAGCAGGATTGAACTGCCGGCACTGTTAAACGAAAGGAAATAAATGGCGGCTGCAAACGCGATACTTAACCCTACGGAATCATAAAAAGTTTCTTCACTGTAATTCTGTGTGAGCGGAAAAAAGATGATGGCCAGTGCCAGGAGTTGCAACGCCATCAGCATGCCCTGGCGTATTTGTGTGTGCAGGAACCCTCGCGGCATGATTCCCGCGATAGTGCCCGCTAGAAAGAAATGTAATTTGTTGGGCAGGCTCAGGTTGGGCCAATCGTCATTAGTGGCGATGAGCAGGGCGCAGGTTGCAATCGCCATTACCAGCATCCAGGGCGCTAACCTAACCACACTAAGGCAGTACCAGAGGAAAACAAAAAAAATGTAGTACTGTATTTCCAGTGGAATCGACCAAAAAGGGCCGACGTTGCCGCTCAAACCATAATGGCGGGCGATGCTGGTTGGGGTGGTAATCTGCAAGGGGAAATCGGCCGCACCCATGAATGAAATGAGTATGCACACGCTAATCACCAGCCAGTAAATGGGAACAATGCGCGTAAAGCGGGCAATCGCATAACGCCTGACCTGCGTTGGATCACAGGGTTGGCGCGCATATAAATATCCCATTAGGAATCCGCTGAGTGTAAAAAATACTCCAACCCCAACCGAACCGATCAATCCAATAAAGCCAGCTTTCGGGATATGGGAGATAACCACAAATACGCAGGCGAAAGCGCGTAGCCCGTCGAGATTGGGCATTTTTTCCGGTATCAGGAGCGGTTTTACAGGCAATTGACGGGAGACAGCAGGCACCATGGCGCACTCCTTTTCTGGATTGCAAAAATCGACAGCCATATTAATTGACTCGGCCGCAGCAATATTTGATCCAGTCGTGCGTATGGGGAGGACTCAGAGGCCATAAAAAATAAAAGGCGATCCACACCGTGAATCGCCTTTGCGGAGCGAACAGGACGGGTGGAATTAACCTTCCATTTGCTCCAATTCCTTACCTTTGGTTTCCTTGATGTACCACATAACGAAGAACACTGAGAACAACGAAAAGAAAGTGTAGATGCTATATGCGCCAGCCAGGCCAATAGCCGAGGCCAGGAGCATCGGGAAGGTCCAGGTAATGAGGAAGTTGGCGCCCCATTGTGCGAGACCGGCAATGGCCAATGCGGAGCCGCGCATCTGGTTGGGGAACATTTCACCGAGCATGATCCACACCACGGGTCCCCAGGACATATTGAAAAACACCACGTACACATTGGCGGCGATCAACGCCAGCAAACCATTGGCGGACGACAATTGCAGTTTGCCGGCCTCATCCACCGGTGCGCCGGCGAAGGCATAGGCAACCAATGCGAGGGTGAAGGTCATGCCGATAGAGCCGATCCACAATAACGGCTTGCGGCCAATCCTATCCACCAGGAAGAAGGTTACAAAACAGGCGCCGATACTGACCGCCCCGGAAATAACGTTGGTAAACAGCGCATCGCTCTCGGAGAAGCCTGCCGCTTGCCAAAGCACCGCGCCGTAATAGAACACGACGTTGATGCCAACAAACTGCTGGAGGATTGCCAGGCCGATACCGACCCATACGATGGGACGGATCTTGCCCGTGGTTTTATTTACCAGGTCACGGAAACTGGGTTTATGGTCGTGGGCCAGGGTGTCGTAAATTTCTTTAACTTTCAGGTCAGCGCCTTTATCGCCATAGAGTTTTTTCAGTACAACTTTCGCTTTCTCGGCTTTATTGTTGGCAACCAAGAAGCGCGGGCTTTCCGGAATCAAAAATAACGCGAGCAGGAAAATACCGGCGGGGATCAATTCCATCCAGAACATCCAGCGCCAGGTTTCATAGCCCCACCAAAAAATCGTGGTGGAACCGCCGGCATTTTCCGCCAGGTAATAGTTACTCAGGAATGAACAGAACAGGCCACTGATAATGGCAATTTGCTGGATGGAACTCAGCTTGCCGCGATATTGCGCCGGTGCCACCTCGCTGATATACGCAGGGCAAATAATGCTGGCCGCGCCCACCGCCAGTCCGCCGATGACACGGTAAATGATGAATTCGACGGAACCGGTTGCGATGCCTGATCCCCATGCGGAAATAATGAACAGGACCGCCGATACCATCAGCACCCACCAGCGGCCATATTTATCGGCCCACTGGCCGGCGAAAAACGCGCCCACAGCGCAGCCCAGCAACATGGAAGACACACTGAAACCTGTGCCCATGGAGTCCGAGTTAAAGGCTTTTTGCAGGCCATCGACAGTGCCGTTAATTACGCCGCTGTCGTAGCCGAAGAGGAAACCGCCAATGGTGGCGATCAAGCTAATCAATATGACAAATCCCATGTTTGTCTGATTGGAGCTGGAAGTCTCGTTCATGGTTATACCTGTTATTGATTTATCTTTATAAACCCGCCCGCGAGGCGGGTTTGTCATTGCCGCTGGTTCGACGGCGCGACCTTAGCACACAAGCCGGGTTGCGGGCAGTGGGCGAGGCAGGGTAGGTCTGGAAATGGAATCGCCAGTCTCGTGAACTGGCGATTCGCAATGGGGCGATACTAATAGAATATGGTTTGGCTGACTATATGGCGTATGTCAAACAGTGTTAAACCGCCGGATTAAATCTCAAACGCAAAACCGGATTCACTCAAGTGCTTATAGGCCTCCGCATCAAAGCGATAAAGGCTGGCGGCGCGGTGGGGAACGCCTTGCTGCTTTTCATTACAAGGGGTCAGCAGGTTCATCTTCATAATTTTGCGGCGGAAATTGGGTTTATCCAGTTTGGTATTCAGGATGGCTTCGTACAGCGCCTGGAGTTGTAACAGGGTGAACTTTTCTGGCAAGAGGTTAAAGCCGATAGGTTGGTGGCATACCTGGTGGCGCAACACTTTCAAACCATGGGCGATAATTTCCGCATGGTCGTATACCAGTTCCGGCAAATTGTTGACGCTCTGCCAGTTGACGTCGGCGGCACTCTGGCCGGCAACCAGGGAAAATTTATCCGCGCTCACCAGCGCGTAATAGGCAACGGTGACAACCCGTTCGTTGGGGAAGCGGTCTACCCGGCCAAAGGTTTTCAGTTGTTCCAAATAAAGCTCGCGAACGCCGGTCAATTCTTCCAGCAAGCGGTAGGCGGCATCGCGCAGGTTTTCATCGTAACGAATCCAGCCGCCGGGCAGGGCCCATTTTCCCTGGTGCATGGGGTCGGTTTGCTTTACCAGCAAAATTTTCAGTTCGTCATTATCCAGGCCAAACACCAGGTTATCGATGGAAAGCGCTTTAATCACATCACCGGAAAAGCTCAGTGTATTGATATTGGTCTGGTTACCGGGAATATGGGTATTGGGCACTGCAATCTCCTTCGAGCCTTGCGTCAGGTTGATTGTTGAAGGCGTCATTAAATCGTTTCCTGATAGGTCAGGACAATGGCGCATTGTATAAGCCGGTTTCGTAATGGTCGAGAGTTAACCGGCGCATCCAAACGGATTCTGTCAGTTATAGCCGGTTGGATGTAATCGATGCCATTTTTTTATAGTGCTGTTATCTGGGCCACAAAAAAATCTCGCTTTTAACAGACATTTACTTGTCCGATCTCTTGTTGTCAGTTGGACAATAAGCTATGCTATTCAAAGCTCGGATTAGGTTGCGAGGCTGCAAAATCATAAGAGCGCAGTGTCGTTTTATTATTCCTGTGCCGGTGTTTGGATCCCGGCCAATAACCATCGTTAACTAGTGAGTCCTTATGCTGTTTCTCGGTATTGATGTTGGAAGCTCTTCGGTCAAATTATCGGTATTGGATGGGCATACCGGTAAAAGCCTGGGGGCTTTGTCGTACCCCGACTCTGAACTGGCCATTGAGAGCCCCCAGCCCGGGTTTGCCGAGCAAAACCCTGATACCTGGTGGGATTGCGTGCGCCAGGGCTTTGCGCGCCTGGTCGCGCGCGGCACTTTTAACCCGCAGCAGATCGACGCCATTGGCATTTCATACCAGATGCATGGCCTGGTTGTTGTCGATAAAAACCAGCAAGTGTTACGGCCATCGATTATTTGGTGCGATAGCCGCGCAGTGCCCCTGGGCAACAAAGCATTGGCGGATTTGGGTGACAAATATTGCTTCGGTCATTTATTAAACTCGCCGGGTAATTTCACCGCCGCCAAATTGCGTTGGGTGCAGGAAAACCAACCGGAAATTTTTGCGCGTATCCATAAAATTATGCTGCCGGGCGATTTCATTGCCATGAAATTATCCGGCGTGGTGAATACCACCGCCTCGGGTCTATCTGAAGGTACCTTGTGGGACTTTACAGAAAATCGGGTTGCGACCGAATTGCTGGCGCATTGGGGAATTGATGCTAGTGTGATTCCCGATATTGTGCCGAGTTTCGGTGTCCAATCCATTGTGAGCGATGCGGTTGCGGCAGAGCTGGGCTTGCGTTCCGGGGTAAAAATTTGTTATCGCGCTGGCGACCAACCGAACAATGCATTTAGTTTGAACGTATTGGAGCCGGGTGAGGTTGCGGCAACGGCGGGTACATCCGGTGTTATCTACGGTGTGACTGATCAACCTGCGGCGGATCTTGAATCGCGTGTAAATACCTTTCTCCACGTGACCAGCACCGAAGAGAAAAAACGCAACGGCGTACTGGTGTGTGTGAATGGCTGCGGGCGTTTATATTCCTGGTTGCGCCAGACTGTCAGTGCCGCGGGTGCAACACCGTCATATCCGCAATTAAATGCGTTGGCGCAGGCGGTTCCGGTGGGGAGTGAAGGTTTGTTGTTTCATCCGTTCGGCAATGGGGCAGAGCGAATCTTCCAGAATAAAAATCTCGGCGCGCAATTGCGTAACCTTGATTTCAATCGCCACGGTTTAGGCCATATGGTGCGCGCCGCACAGGAAGGCATAGTGTTTTCGCTGAACCAGGGCTTTGATGTTTTGAAATCTCTGGGCGGCAGTTGCGATGTGGTGCGTGCGGGTAAAGGCAATATGTTTTTGAGTGATGTTTTCGCGCAAACTTTTGCGAATACAACGCAAGCGGCAGTAGAAATGTTTGAAACCGATGGTGCGGAAGGCGCGGCACGGGCCGCAGCATTGGGTTGTGGTTATTATGCTTCGCCAAGTGAAGCATTTACCGGGCTGGCTCGTTTGAGTGTGGTGGAACCACAAGCGGACCTGTTCGCCCGGTATCAGGATGCTTATCAAGCCTGGGTTGCTTTGTTGCCAAAATAATTTTTGGAAATCCAGGTTACGGTAAACAGTTTTTTGAATTGTGTTAGTAAAAAATCCCCAAGGTGAAAATTATGAGTATTGTTCTCGGTAGCAAAGAATACTTTCCCGGTATTGGCAAAATCGGTTACGAAGGTCCCGATTCTGACAATCCCCTAGCGTTTAAATATTATGATGAGAATCGCGTTGTTGCCGGCAAAACCTTGAAAGAACATTTCAAATTTGCCACCTGTTACTGGCACAGTTTCTGTGGCGCCGGCCATGATCCATTTGGTCCGGGCACAAAAATTTTCCCATGGGCAGCTACGCAGGATCCAATTGCCCGCGCACATGAAAAAATGGATGCGGCATTTGAATTTATCACCAAACTGGGTACGCCTTATTATTGCTTCCACGACATTGACCTGGTTGATGAAGGCTCATCCCGTGCTGAAACTTCAAAGCGTTTGCAAACCATTGTTGAATACGCCAAACAGAAACAAGCGGCTTCAGGCGTAAAATTGTTGTGGGGTACTGCAAATCTTTTCTCTAACCCACGTTACATGAACGGCGCTTCCACTAACCCGGATTTCAATGTAGTGGCATACGCTGGTGCGCAATTGAAAGACGCACTGGATGCGACTATCGCGTTGAACGGTGAGAACTATGTGTTCTGGGGCGGTCGCGAAGGTTATATGAGCTTGCTCAACACCGACATGAAACGCGAACAAGAGCATTTGGCGCGCTTCCTGACCATGGCTCGCGATTATGCTCGTAGCCAGGGCTTTAAAGGTTATTTCTTCATCGAACCAAAACCGATGGAACCTTCAAAGCACCAGTACGATTTCGATGCTGAAACTGTAATTGGTTTCTTGCGTCACCACGGCCTGGATAAGGATTTCAAATTAAACCTGGAAACCAACCATGCCACCCTGGCTGGCCACACCATGTGCCACGATATGCAAGCGGCTGCTAATGCCGGCATGTTGGGTTCATTGGATGCCAACCGCGGCGATTACCAAAATGCCTGGGATACCGACCAGTTCCCTTATAACATCAACGAAACCGTTGAAATGATGCTGGTATTCCTGCGCGCCGGCGGCCTGCAAGGTGGTGGTGTGAACTTCGACGCGAAAGTGCGCCGTAACTCCCCGGACCCGGTGGATATGTTCTACGGTCATATCGGTGGTATGGATACATTTGCACGCGCGCTGATTATCGCTGATAGCTTGCTGCAAAAATCCCCATTGGAAAAAATGCGCAAAGAGCGTTATGCCACTTTCGATTCAGGTAAAGGCGCTGAATACGAAACTGGCAAGTTGACGCTGCAACAATTGGCGGAAATCGGTAACAACGGTGGCGAAGTAGCACTGACTTCCGGTCGCCAGGAACTGTACGAAAACATTATTAACCAATACATCCGTTAATTTTTTACCTAGCAAAGCCTCTGGCCGCTAACTATCGCTTCATTAATGGAGCGATGTTTAGCGGCTTTTTTATTGGTATCGCTCCGCTTCATCGATATAACTTCCACACATTAAAAAATGTAAAACCGAGACAGTGAAATTGTGCTTGCGCTAGAGTTACAGGCGCAGAAATTCCCGGCAATTGATATTAATACTATAAAACACATACCCAGCAGCGAGAGGACAACAATATGCACCCCTCAGGTTTAAATCGGCTTAAAAACTTCTTTATGGGAGCGCTCCTATTGGCGTTGCCTGTCAGTGTGATCGCGGCAGATCCCGTGTATAAAAACCCTGAAAAACCGGTCGATGCGCGCGTAAAAGACCTACTCAAACGCATGACATTGGAAGAGAAAATTGCGCAATTGCAGACTGTATGGGCCGCACGGCAAAAACTTGAAAACGATAAAGGGGAATTCACACCGGAGAATGCCAAAGAAATTCTCGGGTTAGGCATTGGCCAGGTAGCGCGCCCTTCTGAAAACAAAGCGACGCTTAGTCCCAACAAAACACCGCCACAAACCCTGGCGTTTACCAATGCGGTACAGAAATACCTGGTGGAAAATACGCGCTTGGGTATCCCCGCGATTTTCCACGAAGAGGCTTTGCACGGCCATTCGGGCCGCAATGCCACCAGCTTCCCGCAAGCGATTGCGTTGGCAAGCACCTGGGACCCCGCAACTATTGAGCAGGTGTATACCATTGCGGCGCAGGAAATGCGCGCCATAGGTACCCATCAAGCCCTCGCACCGGTATTGGACGTAGCGCGCGACCCGCGCTGGGGGCGGATTGAAGAAACGCTCGGTGAAGATCCTTATCTTGCTTCAGAATTGGGTGTTGCCAGCGTTAAAGGTTTCCAGGGTAGTGGTGATAGCATCGACAGTGACAGGGTTATTGCAACGCTCAAGCACCTGGCCGGGCATGGCGAGCCAACCGGTGGTTTGAACACTGCCCCCGCCCCTATCGGCGAGCGCGCCTTGCGCGAAATTTTTCTACCGCCGTTTGAGGCGGCGGTAAAACTCGGCGGCGCGCGCAGTGTAATGGCGTCTTACAACGAAATTGACGGCATTCCATCACATTCCAATGTGGATTTGTTGCAACATATTCTGCGCGATGAATGGGGTTTCAATGGTGTTGTTGTTAGTGATTATTTTGCGATTGCAGAATTAATCAATCGCCATAACCTTGCTGAAAATAAAAGTGAAGCTGCGGTAATGGCGATGACCGCCGGGGTTGATGTAGAAACACCGGACGGAGATGCTTATAAAAACCTTGCCGGGGTAGTGAAGGATAAAAAAATCAGCATCCAGCAAATTGACCAGGCGGTAGCGCGCGTGCTTCGTGAAAAATTTATGTTGGGTTTATTTGATAATCCTTATACCAGTACGCCAAACGTGGACGAATTTGTCGGCAACACCAGGCACGCGGCATTCGCGCAACAAGTTGCGGAGAAAGCGATGGTATTGCTTAAAAATGAAAAAAACCTCCTGCCGTTAAATAAAGCCTCAATAAAATCTGTTGCGCTTATTGGCCCCCATGTTGATGAAACCTTAATAGGTGGTTATAGCGACGTACCAAAGAAAACCGTGAGCATATTGCAAGGCTTGCGGGAATACCTCGGCGATGGCGTTACTATCAATCATGAAAAAGGTACCTTGCTAACCATTGAGAAATGGGAATCCCACCCGGATTCGGCGGCAGCCAATTCGCGCTCCAAGCAGCGCTGGCATACTGACGAAGTGGTATTGGCTACACAGGCAGACACCAAAGGTATGATTGAAAAAGCGGTGGCTGCCGCAAAAAAAAGTGATGTCGCCATTGTGGTGGTGGGAGATAACGAAGCAACTTCACGCGAGGCCTGGAGTGATAGCCACCTTGGGGATCGCACCAGCCTTGATTTATTGGGTGAACAACAGGCGCTTGTCGATGCAATCCTCGCCACTGGAAAACCTACAATCGTATTGTTAATCGGTGGCCGTCCCCTCGCGATCAGCAAACTTGCGCAAAGTGCCCCGGCAATTTTGCAGGGGTGGTATCTCGGCCAGGAAACCGGCCGTGCAGTAGCGCGCGTGTTGTTCGGTGATGTGAATCCCGGCGGCAAATTACCTGTCAGTATTGCCCGCTCCGTTGGACACCTGCCGGTTTATTACAATCACAAACCAGCGGCCAAACGCGGTTACACGTTTGATAAGACGGATGCGCTTTATCCATTCGGTTACGGATTAAGTTATACCGGGTTTACCTACACCAATATGCACTTGAATAAAACACGATTGAAAGCCGGCGAAGCGGTGGAAATCGGTGTGACCCTAACCAACAGCGGCACGCGTGCCGGCGATGAAGTTGTGCAACTTTACATTAATGACCCGGTGGCCAGTGTTACCCAGCCGGTAAAAATGCTGCGCGGCTTCAAGCGGGTTAGCCTCGCCCCGCAGCAATCCGCGCGAGTGACTTTCACCTTGTCGGCAAACCAGTTGGGGTTCTATGACCGTAATATGGATTATGTATTGGAGCCCGGAAAAATTAACCTGATGCTGGGGTCATCCTCGGCGGATATTCGCTTGAAAAGCGAACTGAATATCGAGGGTGAGGTTGCCAATATTAGTCGCTCAAAGGTTTACCTGACTCCAGCCAGGGTTGATTAGCTATAACTTGCTATGCAAAAGGCAGCGACAGTTGTAAAGCTGTCGTGGTTTTTCCAAAAAATTTCTTTTATCCTGATGCTCTAGTGAGCATACCGCCACTACTGGTAACGTATGGAAGGAAATTTATTGTGAATGATTCATCGCATCCGGCTATCCCGGCTTCTTCATCTTTTTTCTGTTTTAAAACTATCCTTCGTATCTTTTCGATGAGTGCCCTCGCAATACTACTTGCTGCATGCGGTGGGGGAGGCGGGGGTAGTGGGAAAATGAATACTGGCGGGTCTATTACTACCCAAGGCTGGGCGCCTGGCGTTTATAAATCGTCTTCCACATTTGATAATTTCTGCGAATCACCGCGTACCGGCTTCAGCAAATACACAGGCGAAGCATTTCCAGATAGAAAAGGTACCCGTCTGGATGAAAAAAATTTCCTGCGTTCCTGGAGTTATGAAACCTATTTATGGTTTGAGGAATTGCCGGATTTAAATCCCGCCAGCTACGGTACGCCGCAACAATATTTTGACTTACTCAAAACCAACGCAGTAACGGCATCCGGTACACCCAAAGATAATTTCCACTGGTATGAACCTACAGAAAGCGCGGAAGCTTGGGAAACAGGCATCAGTTACGGTTATGGTATTCGCTTGAAGGTGTATTCCACCACACCACCGCGTGACTATAGGGTCGCTTATGTGGAACCCGGTTCACCGGCAGCGCAGGCCGGCATTGCGCGCGGTGCAAGAATCCTGGGAATAGATTCATACGATTTGGTTAACGAAAACTCAGCCGCCGGTTTGGAGGCCCTTAATGAAGGTATGTTTCCCTCCGTACTGGGAGCTGCCCACAGTTTTGTAATCCAGGACGCAGGTTCAACCCAATCGCGCCCTGTGACCTTGCAATCCGCTGAAGTCAGCACCTCACCGGTGTTGCTCACCAAAATATTGGAAACTGATTCTGGCAAGGTTGGTTATGTAGCCTTTAATTCCCATGTTGAAAAAGCCGAAGGCCAATGGATAAGCACAATTCAACAATTCAACCAGGTTGGAATCACAGATGTCGTACTGGATTTGCGTTACAACGGTGGCGGCTTGTTACTGACCGCAAGCCAGGTCAGCTATATGTTGTCCGGCTCATTTGTGCAGGGAAAAATATTTTATGAGCAAATCCAAAATTCCAAGCAACCGAAGCTGCAGCCATTTCCTTTTATTGATTATGGTTGGTATAGCGATTATAAAAACCTGCCGTTGCCGACCTTGAATTTACAACGTGTATACATCCTTTCCTCAAACGCCACCTGCTCCGCAAGCGAGGCCATTATTAACGGTTTGCGTGGGGCTAATATCCAGGTTTATTTGATTGGTGACACCACCTGCGGTAAACCCTATGGATATTTTCCGGAAGAAAATTGTGGAACAACTTATTACACCATCCAACTAAAAGGTGCCAACGCCCTTGGCTTTGGCGAATACAGCGATGGCTTTATACCCTCATCACAATCGAATAATACTACCCAGGTTCGCGGCTGCCGTGTGCAAGATGACCTGGCTCACCAGCTTGGCGATGCGAATGAAGGTATGCTGGCAACCGCGCTGAATTTTCGTGCTACCGGAAATTGTTCCGCACAAGCCGCTGGGAAGTTGCAAAAGCCCAGGGGCGATTTTATTGATGGCGAATTTATTGAGCAGGATGTAAGGAAGATTTTGATAATCAAATAAACTAAATCAAGGCGGCCATCAGGCCGCCTTGATTTTTTTTAACATTAAAAACTGATTTTTAAATTGATCTTTGCACTGGCTCCAGCGGATGGGAAGCCGATATCAGTGTAATAATTTTCATCGGTCAGGTTTTCCAGGGACAAGCCTAATTGCGTAAGCGGGTTAACTTGCCATTGGATATTTGCATCGAAACGGTTGTAGGCACCCAGGAGTTGCTCCACATCCGAACCGGTATAACGACTTACTGCGAAGCGTTCATCCACACGTAAATAATTCAGGTTGAATTGCCATGCATCATTTAATGAATAATGCATTGAAGTGCCGTAGGTCACTTGTGGGCGGCCTAGCAAATGATTGTCAGAGGAAACCATATCGATGTCAGTGTAAGTAGCTTGTGCGCGAAGTGAAATATTTGGTCGGACCTGCCAGTTAATTTCAGATTCAACGCCGCTGGTTTCCACCCGTGAGCGATTCACGTTTTGGAAAGTGTCGGAATCAAAATCAATCAGGTTGCGGTAGTGGTGATCAAAGTAGCTGACACGCGCGCTGATTCCGTTATTGTTAAATTCAAAACCCGCATCGCGGGTATTCACGGTTTCGGGTTTCAAATCGCTGTTGCCTACCAGCGAGTGGCCCAATGCAAAAAAGCTGGGTAACTTAAAGCCTTCCCCCCAATTGGCAAACAAGGTCCAATTGTCGTTTAGCTCCAGGCGCGCACCAGCTTGGCCGCTTTCATTGGCATCGAAGCTTTCCGCATCATCCTGGCGAACACTGGCCTGGATTAACAGGTTCTCCAGCGCATAGGCGTTAAGGTTAATAAAGGCACTGTTTATTTGGCGTTCCAGCGCAAAATTATTGGGCATAACCTCGGGTGAAAATAAATAACCCTGGCTTTCACCATCCTCCTTTTTGGTTTCAATACCCAGGTTTGCCCACAGGCGATGCTGGTCACCGAGGGTATTTACCCAACTGAATTGGGTACGGTTGAAATCAATGATGGAACCGGTGGGAGGCACCGCATCAAAAGGAATTATGCCGGGCGAGCTTGTATCTTCATCGCGCTGGTACCAGCTTGCGTTGACTTTGCTTTGCCAGCCGTCGGTAACCTGTGCAGTCCAGCCCAGGGCCGCGCTCTGGTCTTTATAATCACTGCGATCCAGATCGCGTGAGATGGCGAATTCAGGGCCGCCACTTTGTTCAGGGAAACTGGTGCGTTCGCCATCAAAATAGCGATAGTTAAAATTCAGTGTGTGATTTTCCTGTTGCCAATTCAAACGCGTTGTGAATTCCGTGTTTTTGGCAGTGCTGCCGGGTACGGGTTCGCCCGCGTCTTTAGTGTGTGCGCTGATCGCATAACCGAGGTTGTTGATTTTGCCCGAGGTACTGATGCCGGTGCTTGCATAGTCATCGCTGCCGACACTGGCGTTAAGCGTGGTTATGGTTTTATCGGGTGATTGGGTGATGATGTGAATCACGCCGGCGAGGGCATCTGAACCATAAACAGCGGATTGTGCGCCGCGAATAATTTCAATACGTTCGATGGCTTCGATATTGATACTGTTTAAATCAAAGGCGCCGCCGCGGGTATTAGTCGGGTCGTTGAGTTGTACTCCATCCAACAACACCAGCGTGTGGTTTGCCTCAGCTCCGCGCAACGCAATTGAGGTAACGCCACCGGGGCCACCTTGCTCTTCTACCCATAGGCTTGGAATTTGGCGCAAGGCATCAATTACATTATTGCTGCTGAGTTGCAACAATTCTTCTTTGTTGATGACTGAAACAGATGACGAAAGTTGCTCGTTGGTTACCGGGTTGTAACTGCCGGTTACGATGAGTTCTTCCGTTGCTGAAAAGGCAGATACGGAGGCCATGGTGATAACCAAAGGGGCGTAACAAAATTTTTTCATTGCAAACCTTAATTGTAATTAATTAGATCGAGTGTAGGGCGAGAACAACGGACTCCGGTATTAACCCCGGGGCGCGCCGTGAATACATCCTTGCAGGCTCGGGCGCAGCATCCACGCTGCGCAGGGTCCCGGAGTCAATACTGGTTCTTTTTCGTCTCACCTGGATAATTCGTTGATTACTTCTGCGGGAATTTATAGAGCGTGTAATAAGCGTCCAGTTTTTCTGTCGCATTTTTTTCAAACAATGTTTTTGAATTAAATTGCGCATGGTAAACGCGCGCGGTTTGTTGTGGATGAACCTGTTTTTGTTGTAGCGACACCAAATCGATATCCACGGTTTTCCGATCATTGCTGATGGAAAGGGATTTGATCGGTTCCTGGGTTAAATCCAGTTCATCAGAACCATAATCCGGCGCATCACGGTATACCCATGATTCCAGGATTAACAGGGATTTTAATTCCTCCGGTGTTATTTTGTCGTTAATTGCGCGAGTGAATTCGATTGCAAACCCTGCTGGTGTCGCCAGCATTCGGGTAATGGCAGGTGAAATTGTTTTCCCATCCCAAATAACGCGCTGCAAACTCGCGACATGGCCGCCCTTGGCCTGCCAGCCACGGCCGGTTTGGCCGAGTAATAAACTGCCATCCTTTAAAAATAGCGGACGCATAACACCGGATTCCAAACCATCAATGAAAGGCATTACGCTGCCTTGCTCAATACCCCCAACAGTCTGGAACGCAATGCGTAACAGGTTGGATTGGGTTTGGTCGCCCATCAACATTTGTGTTGCAAACGGACCGAATTTTTTATGGGTAATCCATTCGGGGTTACCCGGTGAATTGGCGACGCGATTGTGTGGCAGGAGGATAATTGCCCGGGTGCGTTTGTCCTGCACTTTTTCCCAGGCAATTTCCGGTGAATCCGGGGTCATGCCCGGCAAGTCAACCAATGCGGAGGGATGTCCATAAAATTTATCTTTTTCAATGACGAAGAGCTTGGAGGTTCCCATGTATTCACCCTGGTTATCCGAATACCAGAGTCGGCCATCCGGCCCGGTGCCCAGGCCTGCCGGACTGCGCAAACCATTTGCCCAGGTGGCAAATTTTCCGTCGGGCTCAATACGAATATTCCAACCCGCCAAACCACCGGCACTACCCATATATTTCCCGCCGGCCTTGTGAGTGGAACCGTCGCTGCCATCCGCGAGGTTAATGCTGATGTAATAAGCACCGTCCTTGCCGCGGACCGGGCCGTGCATATAGGAATGATAGTTGCCATGGTAGGCGTGCGCATCAAACAGGGTTTCGTAACTATCGGCAATGCCATCACCATTGGTGTCGCGAATGCGCGTGAGTTCGGCTTTTTGCCCCGCGATAAGGGTGAGGCCTTTGTCGTCTTCCGCCAGTACACCAAGGCTGTCGAATGTGCCTTCGGCAAATAATTGCCACTGGCCTTTTACCATGCGCCAGATACCCGCCGTGCGTGTAGCAACCACCAGCGTATTATCTTTGGTTAATGCCAGACCCAGGGCTTCGAATAATTGTTCGCGGCCGAAATTATCTTTCGGTGGATAATAATTTTCGATGCGGTAGCCTGCGGGCAAATTGGCAGTTGATGCGGTGATCTTGATGGGCTGCTTGCGATAATCAAAGTCTGTTTTTTTCGCATGCCATACATTGGCAGCGACTTGCATTTTAGCGGTGAGGGTGGCGGCATTAATTCCCGCAGGCACTATCCAGCGACCATTGCTGGTTTCCCCCTTGCTTGCCTTAACATCCTGCAAGAGTTGTGTGTTCAGCGCAAATTGTTGTGCTGTTTTGATGTCGCCCCCAAGTGTGATGGTTACTTCGCCGTCGTCGGCAATGAGCGTTTGGATTTTTAATGTGTTTTCACCCACGCGATAGTTGAAGGTAGGCAGCGCATTTTTTTGTTTGGAGTTGCGTGTATAACCGAGGAATTGCGCATCCATGGCGACTACACGGGGCAGGTGGTCTTCTTTGCTGTAGAGCGATGCTTTGGCTGTTTCGGGATCACCGAATTTTGCATTTTTAAATGAGGAATCGATTAGCTTGCCTTGCGCGTTTAATGGCGCCAGTAAAAATTCCTGCGCGCCGAAATTAATTTCGCGGCTTTCGTAACCCATTTTCAAACCTTTGCCGCCGCGATTGGTAAACTCGCCGGTCATGTCCAAAAATCCACCCTGCCAGATTTTGGTGATGGCCAGCAAACGGGGATCAAACGAATAGTTAACACCCCAGGGCGAGCCGACATGGATTGCGCGGCCGGATACACCAGGCATAGGACCGCGCTGAATTCGCACTTCGTCATCGACCAGCAATTGCAATCGGTCAGCGATTGGATCGTATTCAGCGGCACCGGTTTTTGCGAGTAATTTAATGGCGGGGCCTTGAGCGTTGACATCATTTAATGTCGCGAGGTAATCACCGATAGCGTCGATTTGGATATCACTCAATACCTGCAATGGAAACGACGGCATAATCGGCAAATAAGCTTCGCCTTTTTTCGTGCCTTTTTCGGCAACGGCTAATTGGTCGGGTGCTGAGCGAACACTGCGATGTAAATATTGGCGATCCGCTTTAATCGTGAAGCGATGGCCTTCTCCGCCTTCAACAATTTCCCGGTCGCGCGGTTCGCGCTTAAACAAACCGTAGAGGTTGGGTCCGCTGCTAACCCCGCCATCATCCTTGGCTGTCAGGTGGCAAGCGTTACAACCGACGGATTCGAAGGTCTCTTTACCCAACGCCACAAAATCGACCAGCTCTTTTTCGTTAGTCTCCTCACCGGAGGTTCCAGGCATAACAATTTGCGAAAAATCCGCCGGCGCAATTTTGAAATTGCGCAGTGCAAGCTGGCCTTTCCTTACCAGCAGGCTGGTGGCACCCGATGGACCTTCCCAAGGGATACTGGAGCCTTCGCTCATCTGCGGACGAATATCATTGAGGAGTATTTGTTCGCCATTGATACGCACTTCCACAATCAATGCGGATTCAACCTTGGTACTGGCTTCGTTGTAGCGCGGAGCGCGAAATTTCGCACGCAAATGTTGCCATTCGTTATTCACATTTTTTAAATCAATAGCGTAGCGGCCCTGCAGGAATAGTTTCGCGTCGCTTCCTTCGGGTACCAGGAATTCCATATCAACAACTGCATCGCCCAGCCACGCGGCGCTAACCAAATGTTCGGAACTGCCCTGGGGGCCAAGGGCGAGGATGCTTCCGTCTTTCGCCGGCGTCAGTGGCAATTTATTGCCTACCGCACTGGCGGCGGCGGCCAGTTTCCAGGCGGGATTTTCCTTGAAGCTAAGCGCGGGGGTATCCGCCAGCGCAACGCCACTGGAAGATGCGCAAAAAAGTACAAGCAGCGATGCACGCAGTTGATTAATTAACGGCATGGTTGATTACCTGATTCATGATAAAAAAGCGCCGCCTTGCGGGCGGCGCGAAACATTGACAGTTCAATAAAGCTAAACCGTCAGCGGACAGAAACGGGAGTTAGAGCTTGCGTGTCCATATATTGCGGAAGCTCACAGGGTTGCCATGGTCTTGTAAACGCAAGGGCGCGCAACCGTGGGGCTTATAAACGGGTTTGCCAATCCATTCAGTTGCGCCCTGGATTTCAACATGGTTTTGCACCAGCACGCCGTTGTGCAAAACGGTCACATAGCCGGGCGACACAAGTTTTTGTGCGCTATCAAATTTTGGCGCGGTGAAAATAATGTCGTAGGTTTGCCATTCGCCTGGCGCGCGTGTGGCGTTGACCAGCGGGATCGATTGCTTATAGATAGAACCCGCCTGGCCGTTGGGGTAGGTTTTGTTGTTGTAGGAATCCAATACCTGTACTTCATAGCGTTCCTGGAAGAACACCCCGCTGTTGCTGCGGCCCTGGCTTTCTTGCGGTTTGCCGTCTTCACCGATGAAACGGGTTGGGGTCATCCATTCGATATGCAATTGCACATCGCAAAATGATTCCTTGGTCTTTATATCACCGGTTTTGGGGGCGACGGTAAGTGCGCCATCAGCCACTTTCCATTTAGCGGCGCCGCCTTCGGTACCTTGCCACTGGTTCAGGTTTTTACCATCAAACAAAACTATCGCATCGGAAGGGGCTGCATTTGCCGGTGCCTGGATTACTTTGGGTACCGGCTCCCATACTTCTGTTTCCTGCGCGAGTTGCCAGGGTTCCTTGTCAGCTTTTTCGGCAGCCTGCGCATTCGGCCCGAGCATGCACAGGGTGGATAAAAGGCCTATGTAAACGGGCGATGGGCCGCGTTTTGAAACGGGTGTAATCATGTGAGCGTGTATCCCAGGGTTGTGGATTGTTATCGTATTGATCTTATAGTTTTAGTTATAGCGACTATTTGGCTGCCCAGCGAATGCTTTTACACAGCTTGATTATCGGGGAACGGCGGGAAGCAATCTTTAACACTGCTTAACAGTGGGGCGTTTGCAGAGGCTGCGAGGCAGCCTCCGATTGGAAGTCATGATAGACGGGGGATTACTGGATAATGTTTTGCGCGAGGCGCTGGTTGTGCGGGCAGTTCAGGAATTTCGAGGCACTTAGCCAATGTTTGTCCGGGTAATAGGAAAACAGGAATTGATCGCCTTTGATGGTGTCGATCACTTTTTGGGCGACACCCCGGCGTACCGCAGGGCAGCCATGGCTGCGTCCCAGGTGACCTAATTTCCGGGCCAGCTTTAAATCCACATAATCTGCGCCGTGGAATACAATGGCGCGCTCCATTGCCTTGTCATTAAAGCCTTCTTCCAACCCTTCCATTCGCAACGAATAACCATTAGCGCCGATATAAGTCTCCTTGGTGCGAAACAGGCCGAGGCTGGTTTGGTGGCTGCCGTAGGTATTGGAAAAGTTGCGGGCGAAGTTTTTACCGGTTTTCATCCCGTGGGCAACCAGTTCATTGAACAGTAGCTTGCCGGTAGCCAGGTCAAATACCCAAAGGCGTGGTTTGGTGGAGACCAGGGAATAATCAATCAATGTCAGGTTACGTGCGGGTGTCATGCCTTCGCTTAAGGCGCAATCCAGCGCCGAGAGAGCCATAGCAATCACCTTGGGATTTGCGCTGGGCGCGGCGCGGGACATTTTATTCAGTAACTGCAAATAGGAATCGCCGGTTCCGGGCAAGGCGCTTTTAAACGGGTTAATCCCGGCGCGATAATTCGGGTTTTCCGGAGAAACAGTTTGTTGGTTATTAATAGACGCATTGGCTATTAAAGGAATGCTGAAGCAAGCCGTTAAAATAAAGGCTATGAGTGTTCGATAACGCATGTAAAACCCCAGGTGCCGGGAGGGTGAACGATGTAGCGACCTTGCTGGTGTTTATTGTGTTATGAGATATAACAAGGATTTTTTATCGGCAAAAACCGTAAGTCCGAATGCTAGCACTGCCTTTGGGGTAGGGCAAATAACAAAAGATCCATAAAAAGTCGTTTTCTATAGATTTATTAGCTATTTTTTAACCAACAATTTGGGGTTTTTCATTGTCAGTTGTAATAACGATATGAAAGTGAGCGTGCAGGAGCGCTGATGTATGGAGTTATTTCGGTGTGCGGTATGGGGGAAGGTTTGGATAGGGGTGGTGTTATTGATGGTTCTGGGAGGCTCGGCCCAGGCCGCACGCGATAGCGAGGTTAAGGCGAAACTTCCGTATGCGGAATTGATGGCGCAGGAAATAGAGGCGCGCATTGTCGCATTACAGTTGGCTTATGAAGGTGCTGATTCGAAGAGTATTCATTTTTTGAACCAGGCAGTGGCCGGTTTTTACCAGCAACGGCAATACCGCCCGGCCTGGAATAACAAAGCACGCTTAAGCGAGTTGATCTACGAACTGGAATCCCTTACCGATGATGGCCTTAACCCGGACGATTACCAGGTCGCGCAATTGCGCAATGCGTTGCCATTGATAGGAGAGGAATCCACTGGGTTATTGGGCATGCGCGTCGATGACGAGCTGCGTGCAACTACCGCTTATCTGCGCGCGCTTTACCACCTCTTTAACGGTAAGGTTGATCCCGCAGGGTTGGACCCACAATGGAATTTTGAATTGGAGGATTTGGCGCTGGCCAGTATCGGTGTGGAAATGATCGATATCATGGATAGCGGCAGCATCCATGACCTTTTCGCCAAGACTCGACCGCAGCATCCTATTTACCGCAGCCTTGTCGCCGGTTTAGCGCATTACCGCCAATTGGAAGCGTCCGGGGGATGGCCGTCATTGCCCGCAGGCCCGACCCTCAAACCCTGCATGGTTGACCCGCAAGTTGCCATTTTGCGTGAACGCTTGCGCGTGACCGGCGAATATATCGATCCGCAATTAACGCCCGACGAAACCCGCGCACTGATTGAAAAATGCCAGGCAGGCAAAAAATCATCTTCTATAGCGGCGTCTGTGGTTAGCAATCCTGCCCAGGTTGCGAGTGAAGGTGCGTCATCATCCGTTGCGCAGTCATCATCTGCTGCGGAAGTGATTGCCGCGGCGTCATCCTCTGCTGTACCGGTAAATCCCGCCGAAGTGTTTGATGAATATCTGGTGGAGGCGGTAAAGCAATTCCAACGCGATCAATATCTGGAAGTGGACGGCGCAATAGGCCCGGCGACCCGCGCCACGTTAAATATTTCAGCGCGCGCGCGGGTGGATCAAATCCGCGTAAACCTGGATCGGGCCCGCTGGTTATTACACAACATTCCGCCAGAAATGGTGTTGGTGGATGTGGCAGGTTTTAAGGTTACCTATTTCAAAGCCAACCAACCTATCTGGCGTTCGCGGGTGCAGGTGGGAATGTCTTATCGCACCAGTCCGATTTTTAAATCGGAAGTGAATTACATAACCCTTAACCCGACCTGGACAGTTCCACCGACGATTTTGCGTAAGGATGTTTTGCCGAAAGTGCGCAAGGATTTAAATTATTTACGCGAAAACAAAATTCGCGTACTGGATAGCAACGGCAAAGTATTGGACCCTGCTACAATTGATTGGTATAGGCCGGGCAATGTCACCTTGCGCCAGGATGCGGGCCCGCACTCTGCCCTCGGTAAAGCGGTAATCCGTTTCCCCAATACACATGCGGTATATCTGCACGATACGCCACACCAAAAACTATTCAACAAAAGCCAGCGCGCATTCAGTTCGGGTTGCATTCGTGTGGAGCGCGCCCTCGAGTTGGTGGAATTACTGTTAGCGGAAACCCCGGGTTGGGATAAGGCCGCAATCAACCAGGCGCTTGATGCCGGCAAAACCAGAAACGTTACCTTGGCCAAACGGGTGCCGATCCTGCTCGCCTATTGGACAGTGGATGCTATCAGCGAAAACAGGATCGCGTTTAAGCCCGACATATATGCGCGCGATGCCGCGGTATTGGCTGCGCTGGATGAGCGGAAATAAAATCACAAAGAATGAAGCGCATAACATAATTCTTACGCAGGCACAGACAAACCTGAACAACAGTAAACAAGCTTCCTATTGTCTGTGCTTGCGAAATAACGCATCAGCTGCCCGTAACCGGCAACCAAATCTCGATATCACCTCTGCCCGTTTGCGGATCAAACCTCTCGCCATAACGCTCAAAAAAATGCAGGGCATTTTCCGGGGCAGTTGCATGGCGATATGTTGACTGCGGTAACCATTGATCGAATGCGAAACCAATAGTGTCCCTGATGTGATTGACATCGCCGTTATGGGTAAACACCGCGTAGGTTTGGGATGGGATAATAAACGGACTGAAAATCTCGGGTAGGCCGGTAAAATCCCATACGCTGCAACCCGCCATGTAATAGTACTCGTTGTCCCGCAAATGAATGCATACCCCATAATCAGCCCGACCGTTGCGCTGCGGGATTTGATCCCCGCAGGCAATTAACTGGTGCCAGAGTTGCGGTATTTTTTGTGCGGCGTATTCATCCAGCGGCTCGCGTAAGCCGGCAATTAATAACGGCCCGGCTTGCTCGATACGCGGTTGCCCGCAACTGTTGCCAATATCAGCCAAAGTGTTGTTGGAAACGTTCATCTTTTGTTGAATCCAGTTCGCGGACAGGGCGGATTTCAATAGTGCCGATACGTGCTGGCGGAATTTTGCTGGCCAGTTGTATGGCTTCGTTTAAATCGCGCGCATCCAATAAATAAAAACCGGCCAATTGCTCTTTGGTTTCAGCAAACGGGCCGTCGGTGATGATAGGTTTGCCATCGCGAATGCGTAAACTGGTTGCTGTCGTTGATGGGTACAACGCATTACCGTCAATCATTTTCCCGGTTTCGCGCAGGCTTTGGCCGCAAGCTTCGCATTCACTGTTCAGTGCTTTCCACTCGTTCGAAGTCATGTTGTTGATGATGTTCTCATCATAAAAAACCATACATAAATATTTCATTGTAATCCTCAACAATCGCAGTGGAATTAAAGCCAGCGCTTGCGCCGGCTCATCAAAAATTACTGTTGTACATGTGACGGTTCCATGAACATAAGTTCCCAATTATGGCCGTCCAAATCTTCAAAGCCGTGGTAATACATAAAACCATGGTCAACCGGCTCCGCCGGTGCCGCCCTACCGCCAGCTGCAATCGCTTTTTTTACCATCTCATCCACGTGCGCCCGGCTTTCACACGAAAGGCAAATCAATACTTCCTTGGTGGTATGGCCATCCGCAACCGCTTTTGGGGTAAATGTTTTAAAGAAAGGTTCAGTTAATAGCATGGAATAAATCGTATCGCTAATAACCATGCAAGCCGCGTTTTGGTCGGTAAATTGCGGGTTAAAACTGTAACCCAGTTGTGAAAAAAATACTTTGGATTTTTCGAGGTCTTTAACCGGTAAATTAATAAATACTTGAGTTGCCATCATTTCCTCCTGGCTGAAAATTATTCGTAACGGACAATTGTTTTGAAGCCGCCATAGGCCATACGCTTGAAATCAAACGGCGGATTTTCTTTATCGCACATATCATTCAGGCGCGGATCGGCCATAACCAGCGCATTAATGCGGTCGCGTTCTTCGCGTGAGGGATAAATGATCCAGGCGATAATTACGGTTTCGTTATCTTTGCAGCCCGCCGCTGTACGAAAGGACGTCATATCCTGGATTTCCAAGTCATCACCGACACATTCCCAGTAAGCAATAGCGCCGTGTTCTTTCCAAACCGAGCCCGCTTTGCTGGCCATTTTTTGGTATTCAGGAAGCTTTTCGGGGGCAATAGGAAGTAAAAAACCATCAACGTAATGAGTCATAACCTATCTCCTTCTGTAAATTAAACATTCAATAAAAGCGGATTAATGTGCTGCATCGCTCCCCGGTATGGGTTATTGGCAGCTTTCACAAATTAGTCGTACTGTATTCGAGGAATTCGACAGGAGTGAGTAAAAACTTTTGCAAAGTCTTCTGAAAGGGTGAAAATGGCTTTGTCGTCAATAACTTATCGGAACCGTGTATCCATGGATGGCATTTGTGCGGTGGAAGGTAATACTTGTTCGGTCGAGCGTGATGCCATTCAACTTTCCATTCCCTGGTTGACCAAAACCAATGTCGCGTGGGATGCCAAGGGTGTGGGGATTTGTTACTGTTAACCGATTATTGATCCACATTGGGCTTGAGCGATATTTATGCATCAACACGAAACACTCCTCCATGCAATTTATTACCTGCTTGCCGCTACTATCGCTGTGCCATTGTTCAGGCGCCTCGGTTTGGGGGCAATCCTTGGTTACCTGGTTGCGGGGGCGATTATCGGTCCCTATGAATTGGGCTTGATATACCAACCGGAAGCGGCTTTCCAGTTTTCAGAATTGGGAGTCGTGTTGCTGCTGTTTGTCATTGGCCTGGAGTTAAACCCGCAACAGCTATGGAAAATGCGATTGGATGTCGGCGTACTCGGCAGCGCGCAAATGTTGTTGACCGCATTTACCATTACCGGATTACTCACGATATTTCTGGATTTATCCTGGCAGCAGGGTTTTATGATCGGCCTTGCACTCGGGCTGTCGTCAACAGCCTTTGCTGTGCCGTTAATGGAAGAACATAAAATTATGGGCTTGCCGATTGGCCGTAAAGGTTTTTCCATTTTGTTATTGCAAGACCTCGCTGTCATTCCCATTTTGTTGTTGCTTGCCAGTTGGTCGCCCGCTGCACATGCAAATGAATCTGTGCCCTGGTGGGTCGGGCTTTTTACCGTTATATTTTTATTATTGGCCGGCGCCAGGATTTTTAATCCGTTGCTGCAAATTGTTGCCAAATACGGCAGTCGGGAAATCCTTACGGCGGCGGGTTTGCTAATTGTGCTGAGCGTTGCCTACCTGATGCAAATGGTGGGATTTTCGATGAGTATGGGGGCATTCCTGGCGGGCATGTTATTGGCACAATCCAGTTTTCGCCATCAATTGGCCGCCGATATTGAGCCCTTCAAGGGATTGTTGCTGGGATTATTTTTTATCGCGGTAGGGATGTCATTGAACCTGCGCTTGCTCTTTGCCGAGCCGTTACTCATCTTGGCACTTGCATTAACCTTAATGCTGGTGAAAATCCTTGTGGTTGCAATTATTTTGCGTATCCGCAAATTTCCGATACAGGAAGGCCTGCTGGTGGGAACCATGCTTGCACAAGGTGGTGAATTTGCATTTGTTGTTATGGCGACGGCGGAACAGACCGCTTTTATTCCCAAAGACCTTGGTAATTATGTGGTTCTGGTTGTTGGTATTTCCATGGCATTAACCAGCCCGTTGGTTATGCTGCATGAATGGATTACGCACAAACGCACCCTACAGGAGAGAGCCCGGCAGGAAGCACAACAAATGGAAAGCTCACTTAATGAGTTAAACGATGAGGAAGAGCACAAAGCGGAAGTTATCATTGCCGGCTTCGGCCGTTTCGGCCAAATTATTGGCCGTATCCTTACCGCCTGCAATATTCCGTTTAATGCGCTGGACAAAAATCCGGAACATATAGAATTTTTAAAAAATTACGGCGTAAAAAGCTATTACGGTGATGCTACTCGCATTGAATTGCTGGAAGCCGCCGGTATTCGCGACGCAAAAGTTGTAATTATCGCGTTGATAAATATAGAAGCCTCGCTTGCCATTACTAAATTGGTAAAAACCCAGTTCCCGCATATCACCTTAATTGTACGTGCCCGCGACCGCGCGCACGCTTACCAATTGGCGGAGTTGGGTGTGGAAAATCCTATTCGCGAAATCTACGAATCCAGTCTCAGTGCCGCTATGCGTACTTTAACGGAGATAGGTTACACTGAAGGCCAGTCCCATCGCGCCATTGATATTTTCCGCGAACACGACCAAAGCTTGCTCCACCAGGCAATTGCGATGAGTAAAGATCCAAAGGAGCTGGCATTGCTGGTGAAGCAAAGCCGGAAGGAATTAAAAGATTTATTTAGTAAAGATATCCAGCTATAGGTATCGCGGTAATGCGAACGGGATTCGGGTAGGTGCAAACCCGATCCATTGAAGGCAATTAATTTAACATCAATTTTATTTGGGGTTGATATGGATATGCTCTTGTATTTCGCTGCTGGCCTTACCGTTGCCCTGGGTATGGCCCATTCATTCCTGGGCGAGAAGTATATCCTTATACGCCTGTTTCGCCGCGATAATCTGCCGAAGATATTTGGCAGTACGGATTTCACCGTCCGTACCCTACGCTTTGCCTGGCATATTACGACAGTGGGATGGATTGGGTTTGCGGCGCTGCTTTTGCACGCGGGGCGTGGGGACCTTACCCTTGCCGGTACCTTGCGCATTATTGGTGTGACTTGCGTAGTTTCCGGTTTATTACCGCTCATTTTTACGCGCGGCAGGCATTTATCCTGGGTGGTATTTTTTGTTATCGGTGGTATCGCCTTATGGGCCGGCAATCATTCAATATAGAAAATAATCATGTAAAAATGTTGACTGATTATTTAATTAGCCTGGTGGTAATGCTTTTCAATTCTTATTAATAGGAGATGGATATGAAAAATATCGGTAGCTGCCATTGCGGCAATATTCGTTTTGAAGTGGAGGGAACTATTGATTCGGGGCTTTCATGCAATTGTTCCATTTGCCAACGCAAGGGGTCGTTGTTGTGGTTCGCGCCTTTTAGTGCGTTCAAATTGCTGACTTCCGGCGAGAATATTGGCACCTACACCTTTAACAAGCATGTAATTCACCACAAGTTTTGCCAGGTTTGCGGTGTCAGTCCATATGCTGAGGGCACTGATCCGGCGGGCAATAAAATTGCGGCAATTAATATTCGATGCATTGAAGACATCGATTTGGATGCAATTCCTATTCACGAATTTAATGGTCGCGATGCGTGATTATCCAATAGGTGAAGTTTGCCGCGCAGAAAGCGAATTTCCGGTTCCTGTGTGGTAAGTGAAATAGCATTTGTATAGGCAATTTTAGCAGCTTCGATCTGACCTAACCGGGTAAGGAATTCGGCGCGTGCCGCATGCAGCAAGTGATAATCCTTCAATTGGTTGCGTGCGACCAGGTTATCCAATAGCGCCAGGCCTTGCGTCGGGCCATCGCGATGAGCAATGGCCACCGCACGGTTGAGTTCAATTACCGGCGATGGATTGCGTACTAATAACAAATCGTAGAAAGCGCAAATTTCCGCCCAGTCAGTTTCCGCGAAACTCGGTGCTTCAGCATGGAGTGCCGCTATCGCGGCTTGCAGGCAATACACATCGGCATTGCCGCTTGCAAGTGCGCGCTGGATTAAAATCGAACCTTCATGGATTTGATTGCGGCTCCACAGGCTGCGATCCTGGTCCTCAAGGCGAATTAAATCGCCATTGCCATCTATGCGCGCGTGACGACGCGAATCCTGAATAAGCATTAATGCCAATAAACCCAGCACTTCGGCTTCCGGCAATAAATGTGCAAGCAGTCTGCCCAGGCGAATCGCTTCTTGCGCGAGTTCCTGGCGGATTAATTCCGTGCCGGACGATGCCGAGTAACCCTCATTGAATACCAGGTAAATTACATGCAGCACTGCGTCCAGGCGTGCGGGTAATTCACTGCGCGCAGGAATTTCATAAGGTATTTTGGCATCACGGATTTTATTTTTTGCGCGCACTATGCGTTGTGCGAGTGTGCTTGGTGTGGTGAGGAAGGCGCGCGCAATGGCCTCGGTTGTGAGTCCGCAAACTTCGCGTAGCGTCAGTGCCATTTGCGCTTCGGGGGCCAGCCCCGGGTGGCAACATGTGAATATCAGGCGCAACTGGTCATCCTCAATGTGGGTATCGACCAAATCATCTTCACTTGTGTGCAATTCTTCTTCAAGTTTTTCAGCTACCTCTTCCCATGAGGTATTCATGCGTGCGCGTTTGCGAATTTGATCTATGGCTTTGAAGCGTCCGGCGGATACCAGCCATGCGCGTGGATTGTGCGGTACACCTTCGTGCGGCCATTGATGCAGCGCGGCGGTAAAAGCCTCTTGCAATGCTTCTTCGGCGAGGTCGAAATCCTTTAACAAGCGAATCAGTGTAGCGAGTACGCGGCGTGATTCACTGCGGTAGATGCTATTGATCAGGGCCTCTATGCTGGCTGGCATAACAATTCTTCACTTTTCAGGTAAGTTTTTAGTTAACGGGTTTAACAGTTTCCAGCTTTTTACCCCCTCGTGAAAAAAACCACATTCTTCATAGGCGCGCTGGATAATCTTTTTTTGTTCCAGTATGGCTATACCTTTTTCCAAGGCAGTGAATATTTCTTCTCCTTGCGGATGTTTTTTGCTGACAGGCCAATGGCGGCTACCCGGCAAGGCGACTTTTATACCGGGGATGGGGACAAGTTCCACATTCTCTACTTGCACCTTCATGCCGGGATTGCTTTGAAAAGGCGCTAGGGTTATATCGGCCCGCCCGGCGACCACCATGCGCACCAATTGTACCCAATAAGTAGAATAATAAATGCGGGTTATCCCCAAGGATTTCAGCGCTTGTATATCCGGTTTCCAATGATTGTTGGATGCAGCGCTGAGCTGGCTTATTTTTTCGAGGTTATTCGCGCTAAGTGCGCGGTTGTTATCCTGGCGGGTGTAAAGCCCCACAACAAAATCACCTTCGCTCACTATAGCTGGCGTTCTAAATAAAAAATCGGAGTAGGGCTTTATGTCATCTTGCCACATGAGTGCACCGGAAATCGGAACTCGCCCATCAATCAACAATTTTAAAATACGCAAATAACTATTTTCCGGGCGCAGTACCACTTTGCCGGAAAAGCCACCCAGATGCAGTGCCTGTTGCAATAACACCAGCTCAATCACATCACGCCTGGCGCCAGGCCCGCCAAAATATTCAATGCTGATCGGGTCGCGCTCACCGACGAATAAATGGTAATCCGCAATGATGTCTTCATTAACCGCAGCGGTAATTGTATTACCTGCGAGGGAAAGACAGGTTACTAACGATCCAAGAATAACACTGCATATTTTTGCAAAAAGTTTCAATAATATCTCCTTGGGGAAACAATGCCTCCCGCTCCTTGCACAAAAGATTATAAATCGGATCCCGGATTTGCCTGCTTTGGTAATTTGGGTAAGCATACCCATTCAGTGATAATTATTTAACCGTTTTACACGACATGTTGCTATTGGGCAAATTTTATGAAATGAGTGAATCAAAGAAGTGGGACTTGGGGGGAAATATAAAGCTAAGGGAGTTAGCAGGCATTTATCTATGGAGAAAATATAGGGCGGATCGCTTGGATCCGCCTCGCAGTTTATTATTTTGGCTTTACCCTCACCAATAATTGTTGCAACGCAATAAAACAGAACAGCAACAAACCGATCACGATCTTGGTCCACCAACTGCTGAGTGTTCCATCAAATGAAATGTAGGTTTGCACTACGCCCATAATCAATACGCCCATGAGCGTGCCGAACATGTAGCCGTAACCGCCGGTCAATAATGTTCCGCCGATTACGACGGCGGCAATTGCATCCAGCTCCACGCCGACAGCGGCGAGTGAATAGCCTGAGAAAGTGTAGAAGGAATAGATAATGCCAGCGAGGGTGGCGAGGAATGCGCTAATTGCGTAAATGCGGATTGTGGTTGCGGCGAGGGGAATGCCCATAAGCGCAGCGGAGTTTGCATCGCCGCCTACGGCGTAAACGCGGCCGCCGAAGCGTGTGTAATGGGCGACGATCATCGCGGCAATTAATACCAGCAAGCAAATAATGGTTGAACTGCCGATCCAGGCATCGCCAAAAATTTCAAAACCGAAGGAAGATACCTGGTTGTAAAAATCATGTTCGATGGGAATGGATTCTTCACTGATAACGCTTGCCAATCCGCGCGCAAAAAACATACCTGCCAGGGTGACGATAAACGGCTGCATTTTATAGTAATGGATAATCGCGCCCATGATTGCACCAAATAGGGTTCCACCGATTAACACTACCGGAAATACCACCAGCGGATGCCAGTGGTATTTGCTGATCAACACACTGCACACCACACCGGTCAGGGCGATGACAGCGCCGACGGATAAATCGATACCGCCGGATAAAATGACGAAGGTCATGCCCACGGCGGCGATGATTAAAAAGGCGTTGTCGCTAAGCAAATTAAAGAAAACGCGCGCGCTGCCAAAACCTTCGAACTGCACAGAACCTGCACCAAATAACAAGAAAAACAGACTACAGGTGACGGCCAACGGAATAAATTTACGGTTAAGCACTTTTTGCCTCCTTGTTTGTTGCAGGGGCAGCTTTGCGGAATTTCAATTGCGCCAATTGCGTTTGGAATAGCGGCGACTGCAACAACAACACCAAAATAATCGCGCTGGCTTTAATGAGTAAATTAAATTTTGGCGGAATACCGCTGAGGATAATGGTGACTGTCAGTGTTTGGATAATGAGTGCACCGATAATGGCAAGAAGGATTGAAAAGCGTCCGCCCATTAACGATGCACCACCAATCACCACGGCGAGAATTGCGTCCAGCTCCAACCACAAGCCGGCATTATTGGCATCGGAACCGCGAATATCTGCGGCGGCAACCATGCCCGCGAGTGCCGCGCACAGTGCCGCTACGCAATACACACTCATTTTAATTGCCCTGGCATTCAGCCCCATGTAATGGCTGGCGGAGGGATTGGCTCCGACCGCTTCAATATACAAACCCAATGCGGTGCGGCGTGTCAGTAATTGCACGATGGTGAAAGTAATAATGACTAATACAACGGGGAAGGGGAGGCCAAGGAAATTGCCGGTGCCCAGGAATGCGAAACCGCTGTGGTCAAAGGTTACGATTTGGCCTTCGTTAATTAATTGCGCAATGCCGCGACCCGCTACCATTAAAATCAATGTGGCGACGATGGGTTGGATGCTCATATAACCCACGAGGAATCCATTCACAATCCCTGCGATTAAACCGGCAATCAATCCGGCACCAATAATTAGCGCGAGGTTATCAACGCCCCTGGTGATGTAATAGGCACTGACTGCACCGGCAATGGCCATAATGGAACCCACCGATAAATCCACACCGCCGGTAGCGATCACCAGGGACATACCAATCGCTAGCAAAGCGACGGGGGCCGCACGGTTAAGTACGTCGATCAAACTGCCGTAAAAACGGCCATCTTTAAATTCAATGTGGAAAAATTCCGGCGCGATTATCGCATTGATAACCAACAACACCAGCAAACCCGCGCAGGGCCACAAGTAACGGCGCAGGTGTTGGTTTTTACGAATATTCATAATATCTTTGCTCACGTTAATTCGCCGCAATCGCTTGCATAATGCGTTGCGGATTAATATCACTGCCTTCCAGTTCCGCCACTTTTTGGCGATCGCGTAAGACCAGGATGCGACTGCTGAATGCCACCAGCTCTTCCAGTTCCGATGAGGCTACAACCAACGCCAGCCCCTGATCGCATAATTTGCGAATCAAGCGAATGATTTCTGCATGGGCGCCTATATCAATACCGCGCGTGGGCTCATCCAGGATTAACAGCGATGGATTCGCTGCAAGCCAGCGGGCGAGGATAACCTTTTGCTGGTTGCCGCCACTTAATTGCTCAATCGGTTTTTCAATATCCGAGGTGGCAATGCTTAGTTCTTTTACATAGTGATTGGCGATTTCTTCCTGCTCTTTGCGCGATATAAATTTCCACCAACCCTGTTTAACCTGGCGGGCAAGGATCATATTTTCGCGAATGGAAAGCTGGCCGAGGATGCCGTCGTGTTTGCGGTCTTCCGGGCACAACCCCATGCCAGCGGCAATTGCATCGCGTGGTGAGTTGAAATTAACAACCTTGCCATTAAAGTTGATTGAACCGCAGTGTTTCTTATCGATACCGAATACCAGCCGGCATAATTCGGTGCGGCCGGAACCGAGCAAACCGGCGAGGCCAACAACTTCGCCCTTACATACCTGGATGTCGGTGGGCGATAAGGTGGCAGTGCGACCAATGCCTTGCGCATTTAATAATGCCTCGCCGCATTCCGGATTGATGGGTGGTTTGTGCTCGCCTAATGCCACCAATTCTTTTCCCAGCATATGGCCGATTAATTCCGCGCGCGGCAAATTAGCCGTTTCAAATTCCCCGACCAATTGCGCACTGCGCAATACCGTAATGCGATCAGAAACCGCGTAAACCTGGTCGAGAAAATGCGTTACAAAGACAATGCCGATACCCCGCGCTTTTAAATCACGCATAATGCGGAACAGCGATTGCACTTCATCGGCGTCAAGGCTTGCGGTGGGTTCGTCGAGGATTAATACCTTGGCTGACATATCCACACCGCGCGCAATGGCAATCAATTGTTGTACGGCGATAGAGTAGCTGGAGAGCGGTTGGGTTACGTCGATATCCAGGTCATAACCTTTTAATAAGGCCTGTGCGTCGCGATTCACTTTGCCCCAGTTGATCAAACCGAAACGACGCGGCTCGCGGCCGAGGTAAATATTCTGTGCGACGGTGAGATTGGGCAACAGGTTCACTTCCTGGTACACAGTGCTTATGCCCAATGCCTGGGCATCGCCGGTGTTGTTCGGGAATATCGGATGGCCTTCCAATAAAATATCGCCGCCGTCGCGTTGATAGACGCCGGTCATTACTTTAATGAGCGTGGATTTCCCGGCACCATTTTCGCCGAGCAACGCATGGATTTCGCCGGCACGCAAGGTGAAGTCCACGCCTTTCAGGGCGTGAACGCTGGGGAATATTTTATGGATTCCCTTGAGTTGTAATACGGGGGTGCTGGTCATAGTTGATTAATTCTGTTGGGAACTTCATAGCGCGTTTTCCAGCAGGGGCTTTTTTCATAAAGGCCCTGCCGGGCACAAGGTTGAATCGGAAATTATTTAACACCACGCTGGGTTAATTCAGCGGCGGCGTTCTCGGCGGTATAAACAGCGCCGCCCATGCGGATCCATTTATCGAATTCCTTTTTACCCGCGCGGTGTTCGTTAATCACATCAAACGCCGGACCGCCGAGGTGCGGGCTCAGTTCAACGGATACGTTAATCTCGCCGGCAACAATTGCTTTCAGCGCGTCATCCACGGCATCAACCGAAACGATAAAAATATCCTTACCCGGTTGCAAACCTGCTTCTTTTACCGCCTGGATTGCGCCCAACGCCATCTCGTCGTTATGGGCCCAAATTGCACAAATACCTTTGCCGCCGTTTTCGGCTTTCAGCATGGTTTCCATCACTTCCTTACCTTTCGCACGCGTAAATTCTGCGGTTTGGCTGCGCACAATTTTGGTTTCGGGAAATTTTGCAATGGTTTCATTAAAGCCTTTCATGCGGCCCAATGCCGCGCTGGAACCCACAGTGCCTTGCAGCTCCAGAATATTGCATTTACCCTGGGTTTTTTCGGTAAGCCAGTTGGCTGCGCGTTGGCCTTCCACTTCAAAATCCGGCGCGATGCGGGTGAGGTATAGGGAGTGGTCAGTTACAGAGACGTTGCGATCCAGGATAATGACAGGAATGCGTGCGCGTTTCGCTTCCATTAATACCGGTTGCCACCCGGTCTCAACGACTGGTGCAATTAAAATGGCATCCACCCGTTGCGCGATAAAACTGCGTACCGCTTTAATCTGGTTTTCCTGTTTTTGTTGCGCGTCGGAAAATTTCAATGTAATACCGCGCTTTTCCGCTTCCGCTTTTACCGATTCGGAAAAACTGGTGCGCCATCCGGATTCGGAGCCGACTTGTGCAAAACCAACGGTAATCGCATTTGCGGTAGCGCTGATGCCGATAGCAGCAGCGAGTGTCAGGGTTTTAAATAAACTTTTCATGGTCGTTCCTCGCGTAGGAAAAATTATTTTTAAAAGTGTTTAATTCATTGTTAATCGAATCTTTTATACCCACCCGCCATCAACAATAAAATGTTGCGCGGTGCATAAACGGCTGTCATCCGACGCCAGGAATAACGCCATAGCGCTAATGTCTTCCGGCATTACGGATTTTTTCAAGCACTGGTTTTCCAAAATATTCTTTGCTGATTTTTCTTTCGTCAGCATCGCCACCTGGCGATCAGTCATTACCCAGCCGGGCACCAGGGTGTTGACGCGGATATTATCGCCGCCCATATCGCGCGCCAGCCCGCGTGTCATACCTTCAATGGCCGCTTTGGAACTGGTGTAACCGGGCATACCGCCCTGGGTGGCGTACCAACTCATGGAGCCCAGGTTAATGATGGAGCCTCCACCCAATTCAAGCATATGTTCATACACTGCCTGCGCCGCAAAAAAAAGATGGCGCAGGTTTACCGCGAGGCGTTCGTTCCAATAATCCACGGTAACTTTGCGAAAATCGTGGCGAGTATCGTTGGCCGCGTTGTTGACCAATACATTGATCGGGCCGAGGTCGTTGTAAATCTGTTTGATAGTGGCTTGCAACTTGGGAATATTTAATAAATTGCACCGGTAATAACGCGGCGCGGTGGCAGCCCCCTGGCTTAATTGGTCCACCAGCCTATGTGCATCCTCATCGCGAATATCTATAAAACAGACCTGCGCGCCCTGGTAGCAAAAGGCTTCCACCAGGTTGGCGCCGATGCCGGATGCGCCGCCGGTAATCAATACAATTTTATTTTCCAAGCTTGGGTATTGGTTGGTGAGCGTCATTTTGCTTTCCGTCAATGTGAGTGGCCGGGAACAGCCGCACCGCGACAACCCACCAGGAAATCAAAATCGCAACCTTCATCAGCTTGCATGACATGTTCAATATAGAGCTGCAAATAACCACCGGTTTTTTTCGGCACTTTGCGCGCGCGCAGGTGGTCAAGCCGCAACCTTATTTCTTCCGCACTTACTTCGAGTTCCAGCAAACCGGCCTCTGTGTCCAGGCAAATCCAGTCGCCATCCTGCACAGCCGCGAGCGGGCCCAGTTCCTCCGCCTCCGGTGCGACATGCAGTACCACTGTGCCGAAGGCGGTGCCGCTCATGCGCGCATCGGAAATGCGTACCATATCGGTAACGCCCTGTTTTAACAATTTCGGCGGCAACCCCATGTTACCCACCTCGGGCATTCCGGGGTAACCCTTGGGACCGCAATTTTTTAATACCAGGACGTTGCTGGCATCCACATCCAATGAGTCGTCCATAATGCGTTCTTTGTAATGGTCAAAGCTTTCAAACACAATGGCGCGACCGCGATGCTTCATTAAGTGCGGTGAGGCGGCGCTTGGTTTTAACACTGCCCCGCGCGGGGCAAGGTTGCCGCGCAGGATGCAAATGCCGCCGCCGGCGCAGAGGGGGTTATCCAGGGTGCGGATCACTTCATCGTTGTAACAGGGCGCTTGCGAATTATTTTCCCACAGCGTTTTTCCATTTGCGGTTAAGCATTCTTTATTTAATAAACCTGTCTCGCCCAAGCGTTTTAATACGGCGGGCAAGCCTCCGGCATAATAAAAATCTTCCATTAAAAATTCGCCGGAAGGTTGCAGGTTTACCAACGTCGGAATTTGTTGGCCGTAGGTTTGCCAGTCGTCCAACGTTAATGGAATTTCCAGGCGCGCGGCTATGGCTTTCAAATGGATAACCGCATTGGTGGAACCGCCAATCGCTGCGATGGTGCGAATGGCATTAATGATGCTCGCGCGCGTAAGCAAGCGGGACATGCGCAAGTCTTCATTCACCATGGCGACGATGCGCATACCGGAGGCATAGGCAAGGGTTTTGCGGCGCGCATCCACGGCGGGAATCGCCGCATTCTGCGGTAGTGATAAACCGAGCGATTCAACCATACAAGCCATGGTGCTCGCGGTGCCCATGGTATTGCAGGTGCCGACGGAGCGGGACATATCCGCCTCTGCGTCCATAAACTCCTGCAGGGAGATCCGGCCGGCTTTGTAGTCCTCGCTCATGCGCCACACCAGGGTGCCGGAGCCGACATCCTTTCCCTTATGCTTGCCATTCAACATGGGGCCGCCGGTGACAACAATGGTGGGCAGGTCACAACTGGCGGCACCCATGACCAGCGCGGGGGTGGTTTTGTCGCAACCCGCTAGCAGCACAACGCCGTCAATCGGATTACCGCGAATGGACTCCTCCACATCCATCGCCGCGAGGTTGCGGGTCAGCATGGCGGTAGGGCGAAGGTTGGATTCGCCATTGGAAAATACCGGAAATTCAACCGGTACACCGCCAGCTTCCAGGATGCCGCGCCTGACACTTTCGGCCAGTTCACGGAAATGGCTGTTGCAGGGGGTAAGTTCCGACCAGGTATTGCAGATACCGATAACGGGTTTGCCCTGGAAGTGGTGCTCGGGAATGCCCTGGTTCTTCATCCAACTCCGGTACATGAAGCCGTTTTTGTCCTGGCTGCCGAACCATTCGGCACTGCGCAGGGATTTGGTTGGATACTTTGTCTTATTATCGCGGCTCATGACTGGCTACATCTGGATTGGCCATTATTATTAAAGTCATACAATATAGGTTTGTGCGGGGCTCGGGCAATGACCCAATAGTGCTTTTACGAATATTTGCCTGTTGTTACAGGCCTGACCGTAAACTTTTCACTGCTTAGCTTGATTTAATTGTATTATAATATCAATATAAATCAACCCCGACATTCCTGTCGGTACATAAGGTTTGCTCCTGGCGGGGCCAGGAATTAAGAGAGGTACAGATGCGTTTCCTGGTTAGATCCCTAATACTTGTTTGGGCTGTTGCTGTCGGTGCGACCCAGGCAGCTAACCCGATATTTCCCGATGTTTTTACCGCTGACCCGGCTGCGCTGGTTCATAAGGGAAAGGTATACCTATATGCCGGTCACGATGAGGCCAAGGACAATACCAAATTTTTTGAGATGCACGACTGGCTGGTCTGGTCTTCCGATGACATGGTGAACTGGGAGGCGCACGGCCCTTTGCTTAAGGTCAAAGACTTCAAATGGGCCAAGGGGGATGCCTGGGCGAGCCAGGTTATTGAGAAGGATGGCAAGTTCTATTGGTATATCACGGCGCGCCACAACGACACCAGGCCCGGTTTTGCGATAGGTGTGGCGGTGGGCGATAGTCCGCTCGGCCCGTTTAAGGATGCGCTTGGCAAGGCACTGATTACCAACGACATGACCACCGATACGCCCAATGATTGGGATGATATTGACCCATCGGTATTTATCGATGACGACGGCCAGGCTTATCTCTTTTGGGGTAATACCAAGCCGCGCTACGCCAAACTCAAGCCCAACATGGTTGAACTGGATGGACCCATCCAGGCTATTAAAGGTTTACCGGAATTTACCGAGGCAATCTGGGTGCACAAATACAAGGACAACTATTATTTGTCCTATGCGATGGGTTTTCCGGAAAAGCTGGGTTATGCAATGGCTAAACGTATTACCGGCCCTTGGGAATACCAGGGCATCCTGAATGAGGTGGCGGGAAATACCCCCACTAACCATCAGGCGATTATTGAATTCAACAACAGGCATTATTTTATTTATCACACCGGTGCGGGGCGCCCGGACGGTGGCCAGTATCGGCGTTCGGTGAGTATTGATGAGCTTTTCTATAATCCGGATGGCACAATCAAGCGCATCATCATGACGAGCGAAGGGGTAGTCGCAAATAAGGCTGCGGGCGCCGCCAAATGAGCGTGAAATAACGTAAAGCCATTTCCTGTCACTCCAAATTGATTGACACGGGATAGGCTTGCTGAGAATATATTGTCATACAATATTAATATCCTCTGATGAGTCAATATTAATACAAAGCATATTAATGTAGATAGAAGGTGAGTTCATGACCTCTTATGCCCTGGGGCTGGATTATGGTTCTGATTCTGTCAGGGCCTTGTTAGTGGATGCCCTTACCGGTCAGGAAGTGGCGAGCAACGTGGTCTATTACCCGCGTTGGAAAAAAGGCTTGTATTGCGTGCCCGCGAAAGACCAGTTCCGCCAACATCCACTGGATTACCTGGAAAGCCTTGAGCAAGTGGTGCAGGGGTTGTGGAAGCTGGTTCCGGCCGGTGCGGCGCAACAGGTTGTCGGCCTTAGTTTCGATACCACCGGCTCTACCCCGATTGCCGTGGATAGCGAAGGTGTTGCGCTCGCGCTGAAACCGGAATTTGCGGAAAACCCCAATGCCATGTTTGTGCTGTGGAAAGACCACACCGCAATCAAGGAGGCGCAGGAAATTACTGCTGCTGCAAATAATTCCGCAGAAAATTATTTGAAATACGAAGGCGGAATTTATTCCTCCGAATGGTTTTGGGCCAAAGCCCTGCATGTGTTACGTGAAGACGCGTCCGTCGCCCGGGCGGCTTACCTGTGGGTGGAACATTGCGACTGGATGTCCGCGGTGCTCACTGACACTACGCACCCGGGCAAATTGCGTATGGGGCGCTGTGCTACCGGCCACAAATTAATGTGGCACCAAAGCTGGGGCGGTTATCCGCCGAATGATTTTTTTGTGGGTATTGACCCATTGCTTAATGGCTTGCGCGATCGCTTGCCCGCTGAAACATTTACCTCGGACCAGGTATGCGGCGGCCTTACTGCCAAATGGGCCGACAAGCTCGGCCTGCCTGTTAATACGCCGGTAGGTTTCAGTGCTTTCGATTGCCATATGGGAGCGGTTGCCGCGAAAGTGCAACCCGGTGTGCTGACCAAAATCATGGGCACATCTACCTGCGATATTACCGTGGCGAATTACGCGGATGTGGGCAACAAATCCATTCGTGGCATTTGCGGCCAGGTTGATGGTTCGGTGCTGCCTGGCTTTGTCGGTTTGGAAGCGGGCCAATCTGCATTTGGCGATTTGTACGCGTGGTTCCGCAACCTGGTGAATTGGCCGGTGCAAAACCTGCTCGCCAGTTCTTCGTTGTTAGATGACGCCACCAAACAAAAGCTCATTGAAGAAATTGAAAACAATACCCTGGTTGCCTTGAGTGAGGCTGCAAGTGCATTGCCGGTGGCTGAAGCCACAATCACCGCATTGGATTGGGTAAATGGTCGCCGCACGCCGGATGCGGACCAAACCCTATCCATGGCCATTGCCGGATTAAAAATGGGCAGCGAAGCCCCGCATGTTTTCCGTGCGCTGGTGGAGGCAACAGCGTTTGGTGCGCGCGCCATTATCGAACGTTTTAAAGAAGAAGGTATTGCGGTTAATTCCGTTGTGGCGATTGGCGGTATTTCCAAGAAATCCGATTTCGTCATGCAAACCTGTGCTGATGTGTGGAATTGTCCGATTGAAGTCCTGGAAAGCGAGCAAAGCTGCGCCCTGGGTGCCGCTATTTTCGCAGCGGTATGTGGCGGGGTTTATCCCGGCGTTGCCGAAGCGCAAAAAGTTATGGCTTCCAGCGTATGCAAAACCTACACACCCAATGCGCAAGTGACCGCGATTTACGACAAGCGTTATCAACAATATCGCGCGTTGGGTAACTTTGTTGATGGAGGTGCGCGTTCATGAGTTATAGCGAATTAAAACGCGAAGTCTACGAAGCCAATATGGAATTGCAACGCCGCAACCTGGTGGTATATACCTGGGGCAATGTATCGCAAATTGATCGTAGCAAAGGCGTTATTGCGATTAAACCGAGCGGCGTGGCTTATGAGGTCATGACAGCAGACGACATCGTAATTGTCGATTTGGAAAATAACATTGTGGAAGGAAAAATGCGTCCTTCTTCCGATACCAAAACCCACACGCATTTATATCGCCACTTTGAAACGATTGGCGGTGTTACGCATACACACTCCACCTACGCGACTGCCTGGGCACAAACCCAGCAGGCTATTCCTTGCTATGGCACTACCCATGCGGACTACGCCTACGGTGAAATTCCCTGCACGGCGGTAATGACAGACGAGCAAATCGAACGCGATTACGAAGAAGAAACCGGGGTACAAATTACCGATTGCTTCAAAGATCGCAGCCCGAAAGAAGTACCTATGGTCATTGTCGCCGGCCACGCGCCTTTCACCTGGGGCAAAAATGGTGCCGATGCGGTATATCATGCGGTAATCCTGGAAGAAATTGCACGCATGGCGTACCTGACCAAAACCTTGCAACAAAACACCGCGCCGTTAAAACAAGGCATTGTGGATAAACATTATTTGCGCAAGCACGGAAAAAATGCTTATTACGGGCAGAAATGATTGAACAGCATCGTTGATGGGCACTGCTGCCCATCCGACGAAAGCACATTGTAGGTTGGGCAGCGATGCCCAACAATAAACGAAAAAAATTGAGGATAGATAAATGAAAATTTACGGCGATAAAGAAGTCTGGTTGGTTACCGGCTCACAACATCTGTATGGTCCAGGCGTATTAAAACAAGTCGCCGAGAACAGCCAGAAAATTGCGGCGGGTTTAACCGAATCGAATACTATTTCGATCAAAATCGTTGCGCAGGAAACGGTTAAGTCACCGGCGGAAATCCTCGCGGTTGCGCAAGCTGCCAACAGCAATCCGAACTGCGTCGGCCTGATCTTATGGATGCACACGTTCTCCCCCGCAAAAATGTGGATCGCGGGTTTGACCGCATTGAACAAACCCTACATGCATTTGCACACCCAATTTAATGCTGAATTGCCGTTTGCCGATATCAACATGCACTTTATGAACCTGAACCAAAGTGCGCACGGCGACCGCGAATTTGGCCATGTCAGCACACGCCTGCGCCAAGAGCGTAAAGTTGTAGTCGGCCATTGGGCAACTGCATCGGTACAACAGCAAATCGATAGCTGGTGCCGTGTTGCTATGGGCTGGCATGCGAGCCAGAATTTGAAAGTCGCGCGCTTCGGCGACAACATGCGCCAGGTTGCGGTAACGGATGGCGACAAAGTATCTGCACAAATCAAATTCGGTTACGAAGTGCATGCGTATGGTTTGGGCGACCTGCAAAAAGTTGTCGATGCGGTTACCGATGCGGAAGTTGCCGCGCAAATTGAAATTTACAAAAAAGAATACGATGTCAATCCCGCCATCTTTGATGACGACCATCAATTCGAAATGCTGAAAAACGAAGCGCGCCTGGAATTGGGTATGTTGAAATTCCTCACTGAAGGTGGCTTCGGGGCATTCACCAACTGTTTTGAAAATTTGACCGGCTTGACCAACTTGCCCGGCCTGGCAACGCAACGCTTGATGCAGCAAGGTTTTGGTTACGGCGGTGAGGGCGATTGGAAAACCGCAGCCATGGTGCATATTTGCAAGGTGATGTCCAAAGGCCGTGAAGGCGGTTCATCCTTTATGGAAGATTACACCTATCACTTCGGCGGTGTTGACCAGGTATTGGGTGCGCACATGCTGGAAGTTTGCCCTTCCATCGCTGCTGCGAAACCGAAACTGGAAGTCCACTTGCACACCATCGGTTGCCGCAACGACATCGCGCGGTTGATTTTCACCGGCAAAGCAGGCCCTGCATTGTGTATTTCATTGATTGATATAGGTACTCGTTTCCGTTTCATCATCAATGAAGTGGACACCGTAAACCCACCGCAAGAGTTACCGAAATTGCCAGTGGCAAAAGCCTTGTGGGAGCCGCGTCCCAACCTGGAAATTTCCGCTGCTGCCTGGATTCAAGCTGGCGGTGCGCACCACAGTGCCTACACCCAGGGTGTGACCGCCGATGAAATCGTGGATTACGCGGAAATGGCTGGTGTTGAGGCGTTGGTGATCGGTGCTGATACCACAGTACGCAATTTCAAAACCGAATTGCGCCACAACGCAGCTTATTATCATTTGAAAGACGGTGTTTAATCGCTTTCGTTAAGGCCACCGTTATGGTTAGTACAAGGACAGTGGCGAAAATTTTATGGCAGTGCCATGTATCGCCGGGTGTGGATCGCCCGGCATTGATGGCCTTGTAGTGTTTGCTATGGATATGACAGCAAGGGGAAAATTAAATGCGGTACATAATAAAGACGCTGGTTGTATGTTTGTTGGTAGTTATCTCTTCCTCCTGTTCCGTTAACCAAAAAAATGCGGCAAACAATATTGAAGATGCCTGCGCCAAGTTAATGCGGTTCAACACCAGTGAAAACAATCTAACGATAAAAAGCACAACTATAGTACCTGCCGGCCCTGTGCCGCCCGTTCCCTACCAACGCCCCTATGCGGGTAACCTGGCAAGCTATTGTCGGGTTGATGGTGTTATCGATGAGCGTATTGGTGAAGCGGGAAAACCCTACGCCATCGCGTTCGCTATTGCTATGCCGGAAAATTGGAATGGCCGTTTCATGATGCAGGGCGGCGGCGGATTAAACGGTGTTGTCGCCGCTCCGCTGGGAAGCAGCGCGGCCGGTGATGCCACTGCGTTGCAACGGGGCTTTGCGGTAGTCACCACTGATACTGGCCATCACAGCGACAAGGGATTTGATACCGGTTTTTTCAGTGACCAGGAAGCGGTGCTGAATTTTTTATATCAAGCGATCGGCAAGGTTGCTGTTACTGCAAAGCAAATTGTTGCCAGTTATTACGGGCGCGCGATTGAGCATTCCTATTACATGGGTTGTTCAACGGGCGGGCGCGAAGCCATGCTGATGTCGCAACGTTATCCGCGTTTATTTGATGGCATAGTCGCCGGCGCTCCGGCGATGCGTACCAGTTTTTCCAACCTCGCGGACAAGTGGGTGGCGGTCTCCCTGAATCAGGCCGCACCGAAGGATAGCCAGGGTAAACCCATAGCTGCGCGCGCGCTTTCATCGCAGGATCGGTCACTGGTGATGGATGCCTTATTAAAACGCTGTGACCTTGCAGATGGTGTTGCAGACAAAATGATTTCAAATGTACTCGGCTGCAAGTTCGACCCTATGGAAATTGCCTGCACCGGTAAATCAAAAAGTTCTTGTATCAGCCGTGAACTGGCGATGGCGATTAAAAAAGGCTTCGCCGGTCCGAAGGATTCGCGCGGTGTGCAGGTTTACCCCGGCTTCTGGTTTGATACCGGCATTGCCGATACGCAAGGCATTCCGGGTTTATTGAATCCCGGATTCCATCCGGTGATTGGAATGACGCAAACAACCGACATGGATGTTGATGACGAAGCTATAAAGGCGGCAACACCCGCTGCATTTGTCGGCGACACAGCCTATTGGACACTGCTGAATACTTTCTCGGGCCATGGTGGGAAATTAATTTTTTACCACGGTGTCAGCGATCCCTGGTTTTCCGCACAGGATACCGCGCGCTATTACGAACAATTGGTAAAGGATAATGGCGGCGAGGAAAAAGTGACGCAATGGAGCCGTTTGTTCCTCGTTCCCGGTATGGGACATTGTGGCGGGGGCTCCGCCGCATTGGATCACTTCGATATGATTGAACCCATCGTTAAATGGGTCGAGCAGGATAAAGCGCCCGAACAAATAAGGGTTACTGGCCAAGCTTTTCCCAATCGCAGTCGCCCCTTGTGCCCGTACCCGGGCTACGCCCATTACACAGGGACAGGCGACCCTGAAAAAGCGGAACATTTTATCTGTAAAGCGTCGGGCAAATGATTTTGTCGTGCCCTGTGCGCCCACCCATGGCTTTGGCGTAGGTAATAACCTGCTTTGGACGATGGTGGGACCGGGTGGCTGAACGGTATTTTTTTCGATTTGCCTGTTAATCTGTGCTCTAATTTCGCCTTAACCGGTAATTTTAATCGCAACCTGAGAGCACATGATGTACGACCATTACGAAGCACTGATTTTTGACATGGACGGTACCCTGGTCGATAGCGGCCAATTACACGAATTTGCATGGACTACTACGCTGAATAAGTACGGTATTCCCATTGATCGCCCATTTATGCGGTCCTTGGCCGGTGTCCCTACCAAAGGCACCATTAAAATCCTGCTGGATAAGTTTAACCTGGACGTTAAAGCCAGCCTGGATGAAATGAATGATTTTAAAGAGCAAGTTGTGCATGAAAATATGCACAACTATGTAAAACCCACTGCATTGCTTGAAGTGGCACAGCGTTACCACGGTATGAAGCCGATGGCGGTTGGAACCGGTGCTTACACCCGGGAAGCTGAAAATATTTTAAAAATCTGCGGGCTGGACAAATTCATCAGCACAGTGGTGGGCGCGGACCAGGTGCGACATCCGAAACCGGCACCGGATACTTTTTTACGTTGCGCGGAATTATTGGGTGTAGACCCAACCCAATGCGTCGTGTTTGAAGATTCACAGCTGGGATTACAGGCCGCCGAAACCGCCGGCATGGCTGGCATAGATGTTTTACTGGTACACGCGATACAAAATGATTATTTCCTGTAGTGATTAACAGGGTGCAATCGCGCCAAAAAATTCAGGATTATTTAGCAACAGGACTATTTAGCAAAAAGCAAACTGAAAAATTAAACCGTAAAAAACGGTGAGAGATAAAGGAAGCGGCAATTACTGTGCAAGTATGCCGCTTTTTTTAATGACAACATGAGGTCACAATAATAAATGCAAACACAACAACCATCCGCTCCCGATAAATTATCGATTACGGAAAAAATAGGATTTGGTGCCGGCGATATGGCGCTAAACGTGGTGATTTCGTCGATGATGTTAATCATCACGTTTTACTACACCGATATATTCGGCCTTTCGCCCATGGATATGGGGATTTTGTTTTTTACCGTAAAAGTCGTCGGCGCAGTGTCCGATTTGGTTATGGGCCAAATTACCGACCGCTTTACGTTTCTCCAGGGCCGTTATCGCCCATGGTTGCTCTGGTTGGCAATTCCCTATGCGGTGAGTGTGTTCTTTGTATTCACTACGCCTGGGTGGGAATACGATGCCAAATTAATTTGGGCCTATTCAACCTACATCATGATGACATTGATTACATCCGGTGTCGGCATTCCTTATATTTCGTTGCCAAGTGCGTTGACCAGCGACCCCAGGGAAAAATTATCCGCAAATGGCTATCGCCTTTTCCTCGCCAAAATCGGCGCCTTCATGGTAGCGATTGTTGTGCCTGTTGTTGCAGGTATGTGGGACGACAAAGCGCTGGGATACCAGGTTGCCATGGCCATTATGTCTGCCGTCGGCGCCATGATGTTTTTATTCTGCTATTTCAACACCACCGAGCGGGTTGTGCATGTAGTAGAACCGCAACCGCTTTGGAACCAATTCGTCCAGTTGTTAAAAAATGACCAGTGGCTAATCCTGGTTGCTGTTTGCATTACCGGTACCATTGGTTATGTTATTCGCGGTTCGGTCGCTATTTATTACGCGAAATATTATTTGGGTGGTGATGAAAAAATCGTATCTGCATTTTTATCCACCGGTGTTGCTGCGGCGATCCTTTCCATGGTGGCATCCACCTGGATCACCAAGTTTTATTGCAAGATTAATTTATTCCGTTATACCCAATTGCTCGTTGCCGGGCTCAGTGTGGCAATTTATGTCTTTGTCGGGCCGCAGGATGTCCTCCTCGCGTTTGTGCTGTATTTCCTTTTGTCGTTTGTGGTGGACCTCCATGCCCCTGTGTTCTGGTCGATTATTTCTGAAACCATCGACTACGGCCAGGTAAAAAACGGCAAGCGGGTATCGGGCTTTGCCTATGGCGGTATTTCAGTTGGGCAAAAAGCCGGTATGGGTATCGCGGGGTTGATGGTGGGGTGGTTATTAACCTATTTCCAATATGTGCCCAACGAGGCCCAATCGGATTTTTCAATGATGGGAATTGCATTGATGTTAACCATTATTCCCGGATTTTTTCATGCACTAATGGGTATGTTGATGTTTTGGTATCGCATAAACGATAGCTATTACATCGACCTGAAAAATGAAATGCGTGCGAATGGTTATATTGCGGAACATTGAAAACAGGCTGGGGCATAGCCTCACCCGAGCATCAAGAATTAAATAGAAATACCGGAGAGAATTGTGAGCCAACTATTAAAACCCTTAATCCCGCAGCGTGCTGATCCTTTCGTGTATAAGCATACCGATGGTTATTATTACTTCACCGCATCCGTTCCAAAATACGATCGCATTGAATTGCGTCGCGCAAAAACAATCGCGGAACTGGCGAACGCACCTACCGTTGATGCGTGGCACAAACCTGACTCCGGCCCCTACAGCGAACTGGTGTGGGCACCGGAAATCCATTTCAATAAAGATCCGCAATCTGGCGAATCTGCATGGTATGTCTATTTTGCGGCGGCACCCAGCCGCGAGATCAAACACCAATTATTCCAGCATCGCATGTATGCGATCCGCAATAAAAATGCGAATCCGCTGGAAGGGGCATGGGAATTTATGGGGCAAGTGGATTCCGGCATAGATACATTTTGTTTGGATGCAACAACCTTCACCCACAAGGGGGTGCTTTATTATGTCTGGGCACAAAAAGATATAAATATTGAAGGTAACTCCAATATTTATATCGCACCGATGAAAACGCCGTGGCAGTTGGCAAGTGAACCGGTAATGCTGACCAAGCCGGAATTTGACTGGGAAATCCGTGGTTTCCGGGTGAATGAAGGCCCTTCCATTGTGAAGCGAAACGGCAAGGTTTTCCTCAGTTATTCGGCCAGCGCCACCGACGAAAATTATGCGATGGGCTTGTTGTGGGTTGATGAAAATGCCGACCTGTTAAATCCCGCCAATTGGACCAAATCCACAGAGCCGGTGTTATGTTCGGATACACACAATAAAATTTTCGGCCCCGGCCACAATAGTTTTACCTACGCGGAGGATGGCGATACGGTGATGTTGGTTTACCACGCACGCACCTACACGGAAATTGAAGGCGATCCACTCTGGAACCCGGATCGCCACACCTTTGTTAAGCCCTTGCGTTGGGATGACAAAGGAATGCCTGTGTTTGGTAAGCCGTCGATGATTGACTGATTAACCGCATAGCCTGGAGCCCGCTGGAAGCAGCGGGTTTTCCTTTTTATGAGTTGATTAGGGGGCGCCAATAGTTGTTATACGTTGAAATTATGTTGCTTCGCTCGCGATGCCAATAAAAAACCCGCCGTTGGCGGGTTTTTTATCCGGGACTCTTATTAGAACGAGTAACGCACGCCCAATGCGTAAGTCCGCGCAAAAATAGATGAGCCGTTGTTGTACAGATATTCGTCGGTGTAATAACCCTGGTAAAGTTCATCAGTCAGGTTTGTTGCATCGAAAGTGACGACCATATTATCGGTGACATCGTAACTGAGCTGGAAATCCATGCTGGCTTCGGAATCGGACCAGACACCGTTCGGCATGGAGCAGCAATTGTTAGTGCCGGTTTTGAAATCCTCACGCCACACATAGGAAAGCCGCGCGTCAAAACTCGCCTTTTCGTAGGCCAATACCAGGCTGTAAGAGGTGTCGGATACGCCGAACATTGGATTGGTCACACGTTCGATAATCGCGTTGTTTTCATCGAAGACCGGATCGTAGGTTTCACCTTCCAGCCAGGTGAAACTTGCCTGCACGCCAAAACCATCGAGTAATTGCGGCAAATTGTCCGGGAAGTACACAAGCCCGAGTTCGATGCCGTTTAATTGGCCATTGGATGTATTGGATGGCAGGGTCAGGCGATATTTGCCAATCAGATCCGGATTAACATGATCCATAATTTCAATGTTAGTCACTGCGTTGGCCACGAAACCTTCAACATCGCGCCGGAACAATACGGTATAGAGCGAGCTGGATTCAGCGAAGTAGTATTCAAGCGACCAATCATAGTTTTGCGATTCGGCTGGTTTCAGGTTGGGATTGCCGCCGCTGGCGGTTCCGAATTCCAGTCCGGTGGTGGTGGGACGATAGGTGCGCGCCGGATTCAGGTCACCGTAGCCCGGACGGCGAATGGTTTCGCCGTAGGTAAAGCGAGTGATCAAATCGTCGGTCAGTGAATAGCGGATAACAAGGTTTTTCAGCGCACGGTTTTCATCGGCGTTGGCTTCAATCGGTTGCCAATCGGCACCATCGCCATCGGCGTCCTCAAAAAAATTCATGGTGGTATCAACGGTGACAAAGCGAACACCGACCTGGCCATCGAGCGGTTTGCCGAACAGGGTAAATTCGTAATCAGCTTGTAAATAGGCTGTTGTGGTTTCCTCGTTGATGTCAAACATACTGCTTGGCTGGTAGTTCGATCCGCCCAATTGGAAACCATAGAGCGCACGGATTTCATCGGCATGGGATAGTAAATAATTGCCATCGGCCGCCAACCATTGGTCCGGCACATAGGCTTCGCCTTCAAAGAAACCGGATTTACTGATATTCACCAGCCCGGGATAAAGGCTAAGGTCACAGCCCGTTGCAGATTTGCAGCCGCCGCTTTGGTCCTGGTATTTCGACTCCGCGCCGCGCTCATCGTAGCGCAAGCCAAAGCTGACTTGCTTGATGGCCCCCCAGTTTGTTTCGTAGTCGCCGTCGAATGTCCAGGTGGTGGCATCGCCATGGTCGGTGGGACCATTATCGTACGCAGTACTCATGCTCCACTCGGCGGGATTGGTTAAATCGCTCTCGTCAATGCCCGGTGTATTTTCATCATCAAGGAAGGCTACCAACGGCAGGCCTTTGTCGTAATTGAAATCGACTACCAGGCGGTCGCGGGTGGATTCGGTGCGCATGGCGAAGAAGCGGCCTTCGTAGTCGCTGGTTTGGTGGACGATTTCCGATTCCAGTTTCAAGCGATCATTTAGTTGCCATTTACCGCCCAGTGCATAGACCCAACTGTCCGTGTGGCCGCTGGAGCCATCGCCGCTGGTAAACATAAAGGCATTGTTGATGTAATTCTTTTTGATGACGTTAGTACCTTCGTACAACTCCGGGTTGCGGAAATGGCTGGCCCCGTTGGTATTGATGAAGGCTAATGAATTAAAAGATTGGTTGCGATAACCGTTATAGAAAGTTTCAAACAGGTATTCGGATTTATCGTCAGGCGCATATTGCAATGAAATATTTGCGGCGGGGCGCTCGCGCGCTCCGGTGAAATCGGTAAAGCCCATTGCATCGCGCAGCAAATAATATTCGGTGGCGACACCGTTTACATTCAGGGTCGAACCGGGAGCGGATGAGAGCCCTTTGCCTGTACCGGTGGTATAGCCCCCGTCACTGCTGCGAATCACCGCAAAGGTTTGCGCATTGTAGGGGTCGAGCGAGCCTATCCAGATATTTTCATCGCGGTAATTGGTTTCCGCATAAGACAGGTTTACCAATGCACCGAATTCACCGGCACCGGTATCCCAGCGATTGCTGGCGAGCATACTGATGTTGGGGTCGGTTTTTTCCGAAGTGGATTGGTAAATCCCCCGCGCTGCCAGTACCACCTTGCTGCCATCGAAGTTAAACGGGCGGTGGGTTTTAATATCAATGTTACCGGCGATGCCGCCTTCGAGTTGGTCTGCGGCGCGCGTCTTATAGACATCGACGCGGTTCAACAAGCTGGCGGGGATATCGGCCAGCGCCACAGAGCGACCGGTCGAGGTAAAGATCTGGCGGCCGTTCACAGTGGTGGATACGTCTCCAAGCCCGCGGATAGTCACGCCATCCACTTCACCGCCGCCGCGTCCGGTTACCTGTACACCGGTTACGCGCTGCAATGCCTCCACTACGTTGTTATCGGGAAACTTGCCGATGTCTTCGGCCACGATGGCGTCGACGATTTGTACCTGGTCGCGCTTGATGTCCAATGCCTTCGTCAAGCTGCCGCGGATACCGGTAACCACTACTTCTTCAACTTCGTTGCGGGCCTCCGCACCATTGGTTTCCTGGGCATAAAGGGGTTGGTTGGATAAGGCTATCGCCAGGGTAATAGCGCTGCTAAGCGCGGAGCGTTGGAACATGGGTTGTCTCCCGTTTGATAGGTGCCTTGTGTCCCGACTGTACTTATAGCGAGTGATGGGCAATTTTCCCCCGGTCAACAAGGATGGTTTATATTTATCATTAAAATACAATACTATTGTATGATTATTTTGCTGTCAATAAATGAAAATGGCTTGGAAAATGTTTATTAATGCGACGTTTTGGCGGTAAACCGGCCTCTGCGTCCAGATAAAAAGAACGTGACACTATCAAATCAAAATATTATTGTATGACATATATGTGATATGCGACGATCAATGCCCAGGGAAAGGAGACAAAATACCAATAGGCCATCCGAATAAGTAATAACTACGCGAGAGGTTTACACACGATGAAATTCCAGCATTTAGCCCCGGCGCTCATTAGCGTCCTGATGCTCGCCGGCTGCGGTGGCGGTTCGGGTGGTAAAGGTGAGCTACCGGCTAACACTGTACCTGACAATGTGACGGTGGCTGATCCCACCGCCAATGCCGATGCAATTGCATTCAATGATATGGCGGTCCATGACCCGTCCATTATCAAGGCCAATGGGGCTTTTTATATATTCGGTTCCCATTTATCCGTTGCGAAATCGACCGATCTGATGGGGTGGACCCGGGTTGCCGAAGGTGTGGATGATGCCAATCCGCTCTTTAATACCTTCAGTTCGCAAATCGCTGAGGGTATTGATTGGGTCGGTGGTTACCAGGGTTCCTGGGCTGCCGATGTCATCCATTTAAACGATGGGAAGTATTACTTCTATTACAACCATTGCACCAATCCGGCGACGGGTAACTGCGATGCCCCCCGGTCTTATATTGGCGTGGCCGTTGCGGACAATATTGAAGGCCCATATGCGGACCTGGGCGTCTTCCTCCGTTCCGGTATGAACGCAGCAGAAATCGCCGCCGGTAAGGGACCGGAGGGGGTGGGCGCATACGATGGTGCAGTCCATCCCAATGTCATTGACCCCCATGTGTTTTACGACAAGGAAGGCAAATTATGGATGGTCTACGGCTCCTACTTCGGGGGGATTTATATCCTCGAACTGGATGAAGGTACCGCTAAGCCCAAGGCTGGCCAGGGCTATGGTACCCACTTGGCGGGCGGTGGTTTTGCCGCGATTGAGGGCACCTGGATAACCTACAGCCCGGAAAGTGATTATTACTATATGTTCAATTCCATTGCCGGCTTTGCGGCCGCGGATGGTTACAATATCCGCGTGTCCCGTTCCAGGAATCCTGCCGGCCCATACCTGGATGCCGCGGGTAACGACATGCTCAATGCCAGGAATAATACCGATACCCTCAGCAAGTACGGCGTCAAGCTCATGGGGGGCTTTAATTTCGTATCGGAAACGGGCGATGTGGCCGAGGGGTGGGGATACCTGTCACCCGGGCATAATTCGGTGTACTACGACGCGAATACCAAAAAATATTTTTTGGTAACCCATACGCGCTTTCCCAATCGCGGAGAGGAGCACTCGGTGCGAGTGCACGAATTATTTTTAAATGCCGATAACTGGTTCGTGGCTTCACCGCAGCGCTATGTGCCCATTGAAGGGATGAATGTTGTCGATGCGATAGATTTGGTTGGCGATTACCGGTTTATCAACCACGAACTGGATTCCAACACCACCGGTCACAATTCTGTTTACATTACCTTAAATGAAGATCGCACTATTACTGGTGAGGTTAGCGGCTATTACCGCCTGTCGGAGGGCGACAATAAGCGCATTACCCTGGTATTGGGCAGTGATACCTATGAAGGGGTTATGGCCTGGCAATGGGATAATGCGGCCAGGAAACTGGTACCCACATTTACTGCGCTTTCGTCCAAGGGGGCGGCTGCCTGGGGGGCGCAATTGGAAAAGCGCACCACGGCGCAGGTATTCAGCGCTATTGATGAGGCGATCACACTCCCGGCGGAAATTACCGATTCCCAGCTAACCGTGCCCCTGCGCGGGACTCGCGCAACCCGTATCACCTGGTCCAGTAGTAATCCGGCTGTCATCAACTTTAAAACGGACAAGAAAACCGGTTTGCAAACCGGGGTGGCGAAAGTTAACCGCCCCGGGGCCGAGGCGGGGGACCAGACCCTGACCTTGACCGCCACCATGGACCTGCGCGGCCAAACCTACACCAAGACGTTGGTGGTCAAGGTTCTGGCGTTGCGGGTAGTACCGGCAACGGCCCAATACAAATTTGAAGGCGACCTGGCGGATGCCAACGGCGCCTTTGCCGCAGGCACACCCACAGGGGATCGCATTACCAACACCGGCAGTGTCGCCTATGCGGCGGGATGGGACGGGCAAGCGCTGAGCCTGGACGGAACTAACGGCGTGCTCCTGCCCAATGGTTTGGTATCGAATTACGAATATACAGTCTCATTCTGGATCAGGCCCGAGGTATTAACAGGTTTCACCACCGCCTTCTTCGGGGCAGTGGATACTGAACAATGGCTGAGCCTGGTTCCCCAGGGCTGGAATGGCGGCACCATGTTATGGGGCCGGGTACCGCAATGGTATGACGGTATTACCGGTATGCTCATTCCCCAGGGGGAGTGGAGCCATGTAGTCTTCTCCATCAATAAAGGTGAAGCCAATGTCTACATCAATGGCGAGAAAAAACATACCGGCCAAAATGTAGGTGACCTTTTCTCCACTGCGCAGGGGATTTTTGCGCTGGGCGTCAATTATTGGGATATCCCCTTCAATGGTTTGATTGACGACCTGAAAATCTATAACCGTGTGTTGACACCTGAAGACGCCAGTGTGCTTGACCCAGGCACCAAGCCGCCTGCGGAAGTCCTGGCATTAGCGAAAGAAGCCTTGGGCCTCGGCGACATTTCCGCGCTCAAAGATGACCTGGATCTACCCCTTGCCGGCCCCTACACCACCTCGGTGAGTTGGAAATCGGCACAGCCGGCGGTTATTAGCGATATCGGTGTGGTAACCCAGCCGGGCGCCACGGAACCGGATGCGCAAGTAACCCTGGTGGCTACTATCAGTTACGGTGGTTTGACGGATACCCGGGAATTTATCGCCACGGTGAAGTCCAAGGCGCCGCCATTACCGCTCGCCGCCTTCTCCTTCGAGGAAAACCTGGATGAGGCAAACCATGCCGTTGCGCCCGGTGTGGTGGTGGGAGCCCGGGTCAATGAGGCAGGGGGGCAGGTCAGCTATATTGATGGGGTTGTGGGTAAGGCACTGGTACTGGACGGTCGCTCCGGTGTTGTGCTGCCGGACAACCTGATTAACGACCACAGTTACAGCATCTCGCTCTGGCTGAATTTGGCGGCAGGAACCCAATACACACCGGCTTTCTTCGGCTGGGCAACCGATAGCAGCTGGATCAGCGTGGTGCCCCGCGGCCCGGGTGATGCGCAAAACACTATGCTCTGGTCAGGCACCGCATGGTATGACGGCACCTTCAATGCAAAAATCCCCACGGCACAATGGAGCCACCTGGTGATGACGGTGGATGGCGGCAAGCTCACCACCTACCTCAATGGTATGCCGGCCTCGTCGATGGCGGGCTTCCCGGATGTATTTACACCTGCCGGGGATACCCATTTCGCACTGGGTGTTAACTATTGGGACAGCCCTTATAACGGCACCATTGATGAACTGAAAATTTATGACGAAGTGCTTTCCGCTGATGATGTCATGATCATTCATGCGGAAGGTAAAGTGGATTAATACCCTTGGTTGCCTCCTTGGTAGTTCATCGGTAACGCTTTATTTGCCCAAGGGATGGGCACCAGTTCCGGGTGATTTGGGCCTGTTGCCTTGGCATGAAAAAATAACTGTACATTAAGAGTATTAAAATATTATACTACAAATAGGTGTCAGGCTTTCCCAATGCCTGGCCTCTAACTCATGAGAGTCTCTGTTTGTTTTGTCAGGTTACCCTTTGTCGTTGGATGGTGTAACGCTGTTTGTTAACACCAGTCTTTAACCGCTATAGCACTTTTGCTGTAGCGGTTTTTTTTTATGGTTCCCCAGGAGAACTTGCGCCCAAGGATTTGGCCATCGGCCAATTTACGCCGTTTTATTATTTATAAGTAAACGATTGTTTACTGTTGACGGAGCGGTGTAAGAAGACTAGGATAAATTGTCTTACAATATGTCTTAATGGTTGGCTGAGAGTCCTCCTGATAACGACATCCATTGGCCAATAGAAAAGGCGAGACCTTTATAAAAGCTGGCATTAATAAGACAAAATAAAACGCACGAGTTTGATAATAACGATAGGTGTCAAGGTTTTTACCGCAAGGCGCTATCGCTCACGGGAGATACATATGTTCCAGAAAAAAACACTCAGTATTGCTGTGGCTATGGCTGCGGCTTTTGGTGCTTCCTTACCGGTATTTGCGCAGGGAGACCAGGTCGAAGAAATCGTCGTCACCGGTATTCGCGGCAGCTTGCAACAAGCGTTGGATGTAAAGCGCGATAACACGCAAATCGTCGATGCCATTGTTGCTGAAGACATCGGTAAGTTTCCTGATAACAATGTTGTTGAAGCCTTGCAGCGCGTTACCGGCGTACAAGTCACTAACCGTGGCTCGGGTGAAACCTCCGGTATTTCCATCCGCGGTTTGACCGACATTAATACCACGGTTAATGGCCGTAATATTTTCACAGCATCCGGCCTTTCCGTGGCCTTGCAAGATGTACCCGCAAGCCTGATTAAGCAGGTGGATGTTTATAAAACCCGTTCCGCCTCCCAAATTGAAAACGGCATCGCCGGGTCGGTTGATATCAAAACCCAACGCCCGTTTGATTTTGACGGCAGCAAAGTAGTAATAGCTGCGCGCGCTATCAACCAGGAGCAAGCCGACAAAACCGACCCTAACCTGAGCGCATTGGCAAGCAATCGCTGGGAAACGGGTTCAGGCGAATTTGGCGCCCTGGTTAACCTATCCTACGCGCGTACCAATTACCGTGACCAAAGCGTAACAGCCGGTGCCATGGTGCCATTTGCCACTGATAATCCGGTTGCCCCCTTTACTGCTTATGAGCGGGTATTTTTGGATCACGCTGGTGTAAGCGAAAACCCTATCTGGACCCCGGGATTGTTAAATGGCTTGCCGACTGCACCGGGTTCCACCTTGACCGTTAATGGTGAGGAGATGGAATACATCCTGGGTCGCGATGCCATTTTCTCCAGCGACTTTACCGGTAAGCGCGAACGTCCGGCGGCAAATATTTCGTTGCAATTTGCACCTAACGACAGTTCCGAATACACCTTTGAAACCTTCTACAACGGCTATCGCAATGAATCCTTTAATTCGTTGTTATTTACCTTTGCAGACTGGTGGGGTTCCTATGCCAATAGCCCGACTGCCGCGCAAGATGCCAATATCGTATTGTTTGAGGGGACCAATATCGTTAAGTCCCGCAGTGTGCGGGACAATTGGTCATTCACCAGTGGCGACCTGACCACTGGCAAGACTGACAGCTATGTTTATGCCTTGGGTGGCGACTGGGATATTTCCGACGCGTTTAATGTGAAATCCGAAGTGGTTTACCAGGAAAGCCGTTTCCAATCCGATTTCTTTGCAATGCGTTTTGAAAATGCGCGTTATGGCCTGAATGTGGATTTCAATGCGGGTGGCGGTATTCCTGCGTTTAGCTTCATCGACAACCCCGCAACCCCGCTCAACGAAGCGGACGTGGCCGATGTTGCCAACTGGCGCACGGCGCAGTTGTACGACAACGCCAATAAAAATGAAGGTGACGCGGTAACCTTTACCACCGATGCAACCTATAACCTGGATGCCGGCTTGTTTAAAAATATCAAATTTGGTGTGCGGGTAGACCAGCGCGGCGCCTCAGAGGCCCTCAGTCGCCAGGAAGCGTTCAACAATGCTATTCCTATCACTGCCGAGCTTGCCTATATCAACCACGGCTTCTTTGACGGCAACGCCGATATTCCCACTACTTGGGCAGTGGCTAATGGTCACTATATTCGCGCTAACGCCGGCGAATTCAGGACTGCATATAACCTGGAAAAACTGGATTTGGTGGAAAGCTTCAGCATCGACGAGTTAACCACTTCCGCCTATGTAACCACCCAATACGAAACTGAATTGGCGGGAAGGACGTTGGATGGTGAAATCGGCCTGCGTTACACCGGTTCCGAAACGGATATGGATTTTACCGACACCAGTTCGGCCGCGCGGACGGTATACAGCGACTCAGCGGATACCTCCAAAGTGTTGCCCAGTTTGTCTTTGCGCTATGGCTTGACCGATGATTTGTATGCGCGTTTAGCCTATACCGAAACCTTGCGTCGTCCCAATTTCGCTTCGTTGAATTCGCAAATTATTTACAACGAGGATGTAACCGGGATTGGTTATGGCACAGCAAGTGGCGGTAACCCGGATTTGAAACCCACCGAATCCAAAAACTACGATTTCTCCCTGGAATGGTATTTTGCTGACGCCAGTTCGATTTACGGCACCTTGTTCAAGCGCGAAATCGACGGTTTTGTTATTGACTTCCGTCGCCAGGTCCAGCACGAAACCCCAACCGGTGAAATGGGCACTTATGTGCTTAGCCAACCTTACAATGCGTCTAACGGTGACTTGAGTGGATTGGAACTGGGGGTCGTGTGGTTCCCGGACAACCTGCCTGCGGTTCTGGACGGTTTCGGGATCCAGGCAAGTTACACCGCATTGGATTCTTCGCAAACTACCCCGATTACCAACAGTGTGGGTGAAATTACCGGCTCCAAGGAAACCGATTTGTTCGGCGTCTCCGACGAGTCATACAGCGTTGTGCTGGCATATGACAAAGATAAGTTGGGTATGCGTTTATCTTACGCGTGGCGCAGTGCATTCCTTAACAACTATGAGGCTGCCCAATTTGCAAACCCATTGGAAATCTGGAGGAAACCGGAGTCTAGTATGGATTTGCAGATCAGTTATCAAGTTAATGACAACCTGTCTTTAACATTTGATGGCACCAACCTGACGGAAGAAATTTACCAAAGCTATTACGGTGAAAATGGTTCCACTACCAACAACTTCGGTTCGTCCCTCTACAGCCGTACCTTTGCCTTGGGTGCACGTTTGAATTTCTAAGCCATCGCAAAAAATATTCCGGAAGCGCAGTGCGCTTCCGGAATTATATTCACAGGGACGCCGTATGTAAGTTTCCTGGCATCAGCTCGCAATGTCCCGCTACGATAATTAATAACCAAGGGTCTCTTATGTATCAGTTAATCATTCATTTTTTTAAAAAAATTCCCGCCATCTCAATGATGCTGTTGATCGGGATACACGCATCTGCCATCACCCTCTCCGGCACTACGGATATTCATGATCCTTCAACTATTGTGAAGGACGGAAATACCTATTGGACATTCGGCACCGGCGGCGGCGCCAATAATTTTCCGATAAACGCGCTTTATTCCACAGATTTGGTTAACTGGAAACGCGGCCCTTCGCCAATACCGGCGAATACCTACCCCGCCTGGATCAACAATAAGGTACCGGGGTTTGACGGTAATTTCTGGGCGCCGGATGTGATTGAAATGAATGGCAAGTTTTATTTGTATTACTCGGCATTTTCCGCAACCTCCGGAATGCGTTCAGCGATTGGTGTGATGGTAACCAATTCCCTGAACAATCCCAATTGGCAAGACCTGGGCATGGTCGTATCAACGGTCGATGAAGGCAACTTGAATGGACAACCGGTCAACGCGATAGATGCGGGGCTATACCGCGATGCGCAAAACAATGTGTGGATGGTTTACGGCTCTCACTATGCCGGTATTTTTGTTCGCCAAATAAATCCCAACACCGGTTTGCTAATGAACACTACGCGCTACCCGGTGGTTGGCAACAACTACGCATGGCATGAATTTGAAGCGGCGCAAGTAAAATACATTAACGGCTATTACTACATGTTTGTGAACCTGGGCGAGTGCTGCCAGGGCAACCAAAGTGATTACTACATAGTAACCGGTCGCTCCGCCAGCCCTACGGGGCCGTTTTTAGACAAGAACGGCAAAAATTTGTGGAACTATGGCGGCAGCACCGTGTTGATTTCCGATGGCAATTACATTGGCTCCGGCCACTTCGGTTACTTCTATAACAATGGCCAGCATCTCGCAAGCATCCATTATTACGACGGCACTACATCAACGGGCTGGCCTGCACGCCTGGATTTATTGCAAATGACATTCTCCAACGGCTGGCCGGTTTTCAATCGCAATTTCCCGGTTAAAACCGATAACAATGCACGCATCACCGGCACCTACCGGATTACACCGGTTCACAGCGGCAAATCACTGGATGTGGAAAATTGCGGTGTGGCAAACGGCACCAACCTGCGCCAATGGAGTTGGTTGAATAACAATTGCCAGAAATTTATTGTCACGCGTATTGACGATGTATGGCATCGTATCTCCCCGGTTAACGCGGCTGACAAAGCGTTCGATGTTGATTCCTTTTCCGTAGCCAATGGTGCCAATTTAATGCTCTGGGGTTTTGCCGGCTCGCATAACCAGCAATTCCGTTTTCAAGCCGCCGGATCAGGTCGCTATCGCATAGTGAACCGCAATAGCGAAAAATGTTTGGATATTGCCGCTGCGGCCACCGGCGATGGCGCCAATTTATATCAATGGCAATGTACAGCGAATAGCACCAACCAAATGTTTAGTTTACAAGCGCAATAGCGCCGCCAAAAAACTATTGGCGCGATGAAAGGGTTAACCTGCAATGGGCGGGTACCCTGGTTATATTCCCGTCACCATGGCGGGAATATTTTTTGGATTGATTTCCAAACGGTTAACAGACCAAAACCATTCAGGAATTTTTACGATGAAACTGGTTAATTCCCTGCGTATTCTGGCCCTGGGCCTGAGTTTGAATAGTTATGCCTCCCTGGCAGTGGAACTGGTTCCACTTTCTGACGTGCGGTTACTGGATGGTCCGTTTTTACACGCACAAAACACCAATAAAGAATATCTAATGGCGTTGGATGCCGAGAAATTACTGGCGCCTTTCCGGCGCGAAGCCGGCTTACCCTTCACGGCCACCTACGGCAACTGGGAATCGACCGGCCTTGATGGGCATATGGGTGGGCATTATGTTTCTGCGCTGGCGATAACCTATGCAGCAACGCGCGATAAACAGGTTTTGAAACGCCTGGATTATGTGCTTGGTGAATTAAAAAAATGCCAGGATAAGTTGGGCACGGGTTATATCGGTGGCATTCCCGACAGCAAAAAAATGTGGGATGAAATTGCGCGCGGCAACATACGCGCTGATAACTTCTCGACCAATGAACGCTGGGTTCCCTGGTACAACCTCCACAAAATGTATGCGGGCTTGCGCGATGCCTACCGTTATGCCGGTAATAAAGACGCAAGGAAAATGCTGGTTAAATTATCCGATTGGACCCTGGCGCTGACCAGGAATTTAACAGACGAACAAATGCAGTCCATGTTGCGTACCGAACATGGGGGCATGAACGAAGTATTTGTCGATGTAGCGGAGATGACTGGCGATAAAAAATACCTGGAACTTGCGAAAGCCTTTTCTCACCAGGCCATTTTGCAGCCACTGGAACAGCAGCAGGATAAGTTAACCGGTTTGCACGCCAATACCCAGATTCCCAAAGTCATTGGCTTTAAGCGCTATGCGGAAGCGACCAACAATCGGGAGTGGAATCGCGCCGCCGAATTTTTTTGGCAAACAGTCGTGGATAAACGCTCGGTCGCTATTGGTGGCAACAGCGTAAAGGAACACTTCCATGACCGCGAGGATTTCTCCCCGATGGTGAATGAAGTGGAAGGGCCGGAGACCTGCAATACCTACAACATGCTCAAACTCACCGAATTATTGTATTTGTCGTCCGCGGCAAAGACAGCGGCGCCGAACATAAAATATGCCGATTATTACGAGCGCGCGCTTTACAACCATATATTGTCTTCACAACATCCCGCCACGGGCGGTTTTGTTTACTTCACACCTATGCGTCCCAATCATTATCGGGTTTACTCGCAAGTGGATAAAGGCATGTGGTGTTGTGTGGGCTCCGGCCTTGAAAGCCAATCCAAATACGCGGAATTTATTTATGCGCGTGATACGCACGGGAAAATACCGCTCATCTATATAAATCTCTTTGTATCTTCTTCAATGGAATGGAAGCAAAAAGGCATTGCGCTCACGCAAACTACGCAATTTCCCGACCAGGAAACCACACAAATCCACATCAATAAATCTGCGCGCTTCAGCTTGCGTATGCGATACCCGCATTGGGCAGAGACTGATACAGCGCGTATGGTAATTAATGGTCAAACGGTGCAAGTAAATGCCAAACCCGGCGAATATATTGTAGTGGAGCGCCGTTGGAAAAAAGGCGATAAGGTGGAATTGACCTTGCCTATGCACACACGGCTTGAACAAATGCCAGGCGGGGAAAACTATTACGCGGTATTGCATGGGCCCATAGTGCTCGCGGCTAAAACCAACCCTATAGCCGGCGAACAATTACATTATTTTGCGGATGACTCACGCATGGGACATATCGCCCACGGAGCTATGTGCCCGTTGGAAGCCGCACCTTTTCTGTTGGGGAACAGCGAGGAGTTTATCCGGAAATTAAAACCGGTGGCGGGCAAGGCACTGACATTCGATGCTTCCGGATTAATTAATGGCAAGCAAATGAAGCATGTGGAACTGCTGCCTTTTTTCCGTGTGCATGAGTCGCGTTACACAATTTATTGGCCCTACGCCACAGCAATGGATGTGGAAAAGGCGCGTACTGATGTTGCCATTAAAGAAAAGGCTCGTTTGGCGTTGCAAGTAAAAACCATTGACCAGGTTACGCCGGGTGAGCAACAACCGGAATCAGACCACTTTTACCAGGGCGAACAAAGTGAAACGGGAATTTATAACGGCCGGCATTGGCGCCACAGCCGCGCCTGGTTCAGTTACGAACTGAATGATAAACACCGGGAAGCCAAATTTTTACAGATCACATACGCCGGTGTCGATTCGGGGCGACGTTTTGCAATATATGTTAATGATCAATTGATTGCAGAAGTGAAATCCACTGGCAAGGCGGAAGAATTTTTTACCGAGTCTTATGCTATTCCCCCGGCCTTGGCCAGCCAATCAAATGGCAAGCTGCGGGTAAAATTTGTAGCGGTACCCGGTTCGATTGCCGGCGGGATTTATGGTGTAAGGCTTTTGCGGTCCGGTGAATCCATCTAGTTTTTTATCCAATAATGGCCAGGTAATTATTTTTTATCGGCCGGTGACGCCTGGTTGATCTTTTCATCAACAATGCATCCAGGTGTCATCAAACATTCACCGCATTTACACATATGGCTTTTAGAGTTTCGCTATCCGCAGGAAGCTTGTGGATACTTTAAAAACACCAAAGTGATAATTGTGTGTGCCCGTGTTTCCATCAAAAAGCGCTAGCGGCTTTTTGATGGTTTTTTTATGAAGTGTGTCGCCTGGCCATCAGGTCCGCAACCGGGTCTGCGGAATTTAATTTAGCGTCAATTAAATCCGCTTGGGCGCGTGTTTGATGCAGTAATGACATCAGCAGGCGCACGTCGTCGTATAAATCGCCGTGGGTTTCATTGCATAAACGTCGGCCCATTTCCTGGCTTAAACGCAGCAGCTCCGCTAATTCACGTGCGGTTTCAGCTTGTTCAGCTTTCAATTGTTGTCGCAGGATTTCTTCGCGGGTCATAGCATTACCTCCGTTAAAGCACCTTCCTTTCAGCGTTGCTTAAATGCTAGTCCTGATAAAGTGATTAAACAACGACAAAATGCTAATAACTCGCAGGTCCTATGATCAAAAAGTTATTAGCATTTAAATTTAATTTCATTCAATCACTTTTGGCGCTTGCTAACGTAAGTATCCAATTCTTTTTCATTCACTAACGGCCATGCTTCCTTGTCCCAATGGATTTCCAGGATTTTTAATTTCTGCAAATAATTGTCGGCGGTTTCATAGGCGTGGAGTACTAAATAATCCTTGCCGTCCCAGTGGTAGGCGCTGTTGTGACCCAAGCCAACCCACCGGTTATTGCCTTTAACCAGCAAACTTCCGCCGCCCTCATTCATGTCCTTACCTGTCCTGTCGAGATAGGGGCCGGTCACGCGTTTGGACCGCCCTACGACAAGATGATAAGTGGAATTGGCGCCTTTACAGCAAAGGCCCCAGGAAGCGAATAAATAATAGTAGCCATCTTTTTTAAAAATAAATGGCGCTTCAATTTCGCCGGGGCCTGCATGGGTGCTGATGTTAACCGGAGCTTGATCGCGCCTGGCAATGCTGTGCCATTCTTGCGGCTCGGCGGGACGAGTCCAGTCATCATTTAATTTGAAGATTTTTAATCCACTCCAGAAAGAGCCGAAGCTCATCCAGGCCTGGCCTTGTTCATCGACAATTACCGCCGGATCGATCGCATTCCACATATCGCGATTGGGTACGGATTGAATCACTATGCCTTTATCTTCCCAGCGATAGTTTGGCGATGTGGGATCAAGGGTTTTATTAACCGTAACGCCGATCGCTGAAGTGTTCTTACCAAAGGCGGATACCGAGTAATACAAATAAAACTGCTGGTCGCGCTGGACTATATCGGGTGCCCACAAGTGCCCGTTAAAACCCGGTGCGACATTTTTTGCCCAGGTGGGTTCGGTGGCAAAGGCCCTATCCGCGAACTTCCAGTTCACCCGGTCTTTGGAACTGTAAATCGTAATACCCGGGCCGGTACTGAACAGGTACCAGGTATCGCCTTCGCGAGCCATCACCGGATCATGGACATCAACTTGCCTTGCATAGCCAGCAGTTGTATCCAGGAGCAGGGCAAGGGCTCCCACCAATTTCAATAAGGGGCGTAACGGATTGGTTAGGGGCATGTTTGTTCTCTCTTGGTCTAATTCTATGAATATGTAATATAATATTAATCTATGAATAAAACCAGTTAACTCCTGTGAAGCAATTTACGGGACCCAAGAGGTGAATATATGAAGTATGGGTTGGTTTTATTGATCACGTTGGGTACGGCCCTGATATCCGCTTGTGGAAAAGAAACAGAAGAAACCACTGCCACAATCACTGGATCAGCCGCGACTGTATCATCGGCAATCCCGGCTCTATTAATAAATGTACCGTTGATTCCCCAACGGGCCGACCCTTTTATTCATCGCACACCTGCGGGACATTATTACTTTATTGCCACAGCGCCGGAATTTGATCGCATTGAATTGCGCCACGCCAACTCATTGCGGGGACTGGGAAGGGCGGAAGCAAAGGTTATTTGGAGCAAGCACGCAACCGGTGCGATGGGCGCAAATATCTGGGCGCCGGAATTACATTATTTTAATAACACCTGGTATGTGTATTTTGCAGCCGGTGATGCGGAACAGCCCTGGCTGATCCGTATGTATGTGCTGGCCAATCGCAACCCCGATCCCATGCAGGGTGAGTGGGAAGAATTGGGAAAGGTACAGACTGCGCGCGATTCCTTTTCGCTCGATGCCACCGTGTTTGAATACCAAGGCCAGCGTTATTTAATATGGGCACAAAAAGACCCGGAAGAAAAATTTAATTCCGCGCTTTATCTGGCGACATTGGAATCGCCTACCCGGGTCGGCACAACAGAAGTGAAAATTTCCCAACCTGAATTGGAGTGGGAAATACAAGGATACAAAGTGAATGAGGGCGCTGCGGTGATTATCCGCAATAACAAAATTTTTGTGACCTATTCAGCCAGTGCGACCGATCATCGCTATGCCATGGGATTATTGTGGGCTGATATCAATGCAAATCTACTCGACCCCGCTGCCTGGCACAAAGCACCGCAACCGATATTTGGCACGCACGAACACCTGCGGCGGTTTGGTCCCGGCCATAACAGTTTTACCCTGGATGATGATGGTCAAACTGACGTTATGGTATATCATGCGCGCGACTATTTAGCGTTGCAGGGCACTCCGCTTACCGATCCGAATCGCCACACCTATATAAGGCACTTTGAATGGAAAAGTGATGGGTTCCCCGACTTCGGGCAAGACAAACCTGATACGGCCAACCAATTAAAAAACACTACAACAGTGAGAGCAAACAACGAATGATTCCGGCAATCAAGCAACGAATATTTGGTACCACGCCTGCGGGCGAAACCGTGAACGAATATACCCTGGTGAACCACCGCGGCAGTATTGCCAGGATTATCAATTTCGGAGGCATTATTACCGAATTGCATGTGCGCGATAAAAACGGCGAGCTTGGTGATGTGGTGTTAGGTTTTGAAACATTGGAACCCTACCTGGAAAAATCGCCTTTTTTCGGCGCATTGATTGGCCGCGTTGGTAATCGCATCGCCAATGCAAAATTTATTTTGGACGGCATTACCTACAATCTTGCTGCCAACAATGGTCCCAATAATTTGCACGGCGGCGTGCAGGGGTTTGATAAAAAAGTATGGAATGCGGAGCCGTTTGAAAATGAAGGTGGTCCCGGTTTAGTGCTGAGGTTATTAAGTGAAGATGGCGACCAGGGGTTTCCCGGTAATTTACAGGTTAAGGTAACTTATCAATTTACCCACGAGGATGAAATACTGGTGGATTATGTTGCCACCACCGATAAAGCAACGCCGGTTAATTTAACCCAGCACACGTATTTCAACCTTGCGGGCAAAGGCGATATCCTTAATCACAAAATGCAAATTTTCGCGGATCATATTAATGCCGTGAACGACCTGCAAATTCCTGTGGGCGCACCAATGCCTGTTGCCAGCACGCCATTTGATTTCCGCGCGCCGCATTTAATCGGTGAACGCATTAATAGCGATCACGAGCAAATCCGGAATGGCTTGGGATACGACCACAATTTTCTAATTAACCAATCCAGCTATAAAGCCATGACCCTGGCAGCGCGGGTAGAGGAAACAACCTCTGGGCGCGTATTGGAAGTCTTCACCGAAGAACCCGGCGTGCAATTTTATTCGGGTAATTTCCTTGATGGCTCATTGACCGGCAAGGGCATTAACTACCAACACCGCACCGGCTTTTGCCTGGAACCGCAACATGCACCGGACTCCATTAACCAGCCAGGCTTTCCATCAATAGTGCTGCGCCCTGGAGAGGAATATAAAACAAGGACAGTGTTTAAATTGTCAGTGATTTGATCAATAAATAAAAATCCCCGCCTGTAACGCTAAAGGCGGGGATTTTTATTTAAGGCAGTTAAAGCGTGAGCCTTGGCAGGAAACTGGCGGGCAATATTCCAAATACAGCGAGGATGATCATAATTAAAAGGATAATAAATAAAACCCGCACAATTTGCGCAACCGGTGCTGGTAAAGGTAACAGGGATACCAACCACCAGATAAGGCCAAACACCACCAGGTAAATAATAAGATTCACAATAAGATCCATGTTTATCTCCTTCAGTTTTTTTAATTGGCGGAATTGATCCTGTGACAGTAGGAGCGGATTGAAAGTTCGTTAGGGTTTCCCTTTCCCCAATGTAAAGACCCGTTTGCCGCCTTGGCATCCCCGGCTTTTCTCGGTACACTCAATTTGTCTTATAATATTAAGACAAAACCAACCCCTGCTAACAATAATGAACAGGTGATTACTATGTACAAGCATTTACTGGCCGCCGTCGGCCTGTGGTTTTGTAGCTTTGCAGCTTCTGCTATTACCCTTTCCGGCCTGATTAACTCCCATGATCCGGGGACTATTACCAAAGACGGGAATACCTACTTCCACTTTACTACCGGGACCGGGATTTGGTACTCCACCTCAACCAACCTGACTACCTGGACGGGAGGGCCCAGCCCGGTATTTAGTACCTATCCCGCGTGGATCTATAACAAGATTCCCGGTTTTAGCGGTTCCTTTTGGGCGCCGGACATCATTCATATGAATGGTTACTTTTACCTCTATTACTCAGTATCTACCTTCGGCTCTTCCAACTCGGCAATTGGTGTTGCGCGTTCCTCATCGCTGACGTCGCCGAGCTGGCAGGATTTGGGCATCGTGGTGGAATCATATGGCGGCAGTTCCGAGATCAACGCCATTGACCCGGCGCTGTATCGCGATCACGACGGTAAGGTTTACATGAGTTATGGCTCGTTCTTTGGTGGAATCGGCTTGGCGGAAATCAATCAATCCACCGGTAAATTAAATGGCAGTGTGACCAAAATTTATGGCGGCAATCATGCGGATATTGAAGCCCCTTATATTGCCCGCAATGGTGATTACTATTATTTGTTTATCAATCGCGGCGCTTGCTGTAACGGTGCGAACAGCACGTATTACGTGCAGGTTGCGCGTTCCACTTCTGTTTACGGCCCCTACACCGATGTGCGTACGCTATTACCCAATACCGATGGCAAATACAAAGGCCCTGGCCACATCGGTGTATTGAAACAGGATGGTTGTAATTATGTCTCAACACATTATTACGACTTGAACGATAACGGTGCCGCCAAACTCGATATTTTAAAAATGACCTACAGTAATGGCTGGCCAAGCTTGACCCGTAGTTTTTCAGTAGCAAGTTGCGGTGGCGTGAGCGACGGTTTGTATCGCATTACCGCGCGCCACAGCAGTAAGGATCTAATGCCAGCGGCGAAATCTTCCGCCAATGGTGCAATGATCCAGCAAGAAACCTGGAATAGTTACCGCGCCCAACAGTGGTACGTGATTAATCAAGGCACCGGCTATTACAGCCTGATTAACGCAGCGAGTTTGAAAAGTTTGGACGTGTATAACAATTCCACGGCAGCCGGTGCAAACATTGCCCAGTGGGATTATTGGGGTGGCGCGGGGCAGAAGTGGAGCCTGGCCAATAGCAGCGGTTATTACACAATTAAATCGCAACTCAGTAATTTGCCTTTGGATGTATTGAATTTAAGTACCTCCAATGGTGCGCAAATTATCCAGTGGAATGCCACAGGCGCAACCAACCAGCAATTCAGTTTGACGCGGTTGAAATAATCGGTCGGGTAACTACGGCGCATTGATATGCGCTGTAGTTTTTTTCCAGGTATTGATCACAGAGGTAAACATGAGCATAACAGGCAAGATATTTGGGTTTATCGGGATGTTGGTCGCGCTCACCGGGTGCAACCATAAAGCGCCGCAACCACTCACCAGCCCCGACCGGCAAATCCACGTAAAAGTGTTTATCACACCCCAACAAACGCTTGCCTATAGCGTGGCGCGTGCCGGGCAACCGGTGATCCTGGAATCGCCCCTGGGGCTGCAACTCACTGCGGCGGACTTTACCCGGAATTTAACCATCCAGCAGCAATCGCCGGTGAACCGGGTGGATGATAGCTATGAAATGCGCGTCGGTAAAAAACGTTACATTCGCTACCATGCCAATGAGCAGGTTTTTTCTATTCGCAATGCGCAGCAACAACTATTAAAACTGATATTTCGCGTATCCGATGATGGTGTTGCTTTTCGCTACCAGGTAGATGACACCGGCATTCCCCGTAAAAGCTTTGTAGCGGAACATACGGGCTTCCAATTGGCAGCGGGCAGCAAAGCCTGGCTGCAACCCATGGCCGTGGCGCAAACCGGTTGGAGCAATACCAATCCATCCTATGAAGAACATTATCAAATTGAAGTGGCGCCGGGCACCGAACCTACCCTGGGGCAAGGCTGGGTGTTCCCGGCCCTGTTTAAATCGGGTGAAAACTGGTTGGCAATCAGTGAAACCGCTATGGATGGCACCTGGCATGGTTCCCATTTGCAACCGGGTAACGGCACTAACCAATATACGTTGGCAGCGCCGCAACACGACGAAGTGTTTATTTCCGCTGCGGGTGAAAAAGGTGCGTTGCTTGCCCATACCGAAGGCAGGCTGGAGTCCCCTTGGCGGATTATTGCCTTGGGTTCGCTGGCACAGGTTATGGAGTCCACGTTAGGAACAGATTTGGCCGCACCGGCAATCGCCATGGATACGCGTTTTATCAAACCCGGCCACAGCGCCTGGAGTTGGGCAATTTTAAAAGATGATTTCACAACCTTTGATGTGCAGAAAAAATTTATCGATTACGCCGCTGATATGCACTGGGATTACACCCTGATCGATGCGGATTGGGATAAAAAAATCGGCTACGAAAAATTAAAGGAATTAGTGGCTTACGCCGCACAAAAAAATATCGGTGTTTTGGTGTGGTACAACTCATCCGGTGCCTGGAACCAGACCCCCTACAGTCCCAAGGGCAAACTGTTAACCCGTGAGCAGCGCCGCGCCGAATTTTTGCGTTTACAACAATTGGGCGTGAAAGGCGTGAAAATTGATTTCTTCGGCGGTGATGGCCAATCCTTCATGGCGTATTACCTGGATATCCTTAAGGATGCGGCGGCCCATCAACTCCTGGTGAATTTCCATGGCGCCACATTGCCGCGTGGCTGGCAGCGTACCTATCCCAATTTGATGACGATGGAATCCATAAAAGGATTCGAGTTCACGACTTTCTCCCAGGCCGACCAGGACCCGGTGGCACAGCATGTCGCAACGGCATTATTCGCGCGTAATTTATTTGACCCCATGGATTTTACGCCTATGGTATTTGGCGATATTCCCAGTATCCGGCGTGTTACCGAAAATTCGTTTGAGTTGGCTGAAGCGGTATTGATGATTTCCGGTATCCAACATTTTGCGGAAATCCCCGCAGGCATGGCGACAGTGCCGGATTATGTAAAAGATTTTTTGCGCGAATTACCGCGTGAATGGGAGGACCTGAAATTTATTGATGGTTATCCCGGTAAATATGCCGTGCTTGCGCGCAGGGCGGGCGATACCTGGTATATCGCAGGCATTAACGCTGAAAAGGGCAGCAAACAGTTGTCTCTGGATTTAAGTTTTGCAGGGGGCAAAACCGGTTACCTGATTACCAGTGGTGAGACCGCGCGCAGTTTTTCGTATAAAAAAATCGATAGCAGCATTCCGCAAACAATCGACCTGAGGCCCAGCGCCGGATTTGTGATGGTATTGAAGTAAGTATCTGCGCAGCTTGGGGAATTTCCCCAGGCTGCGGCGGATGATGTAAACAGTGAGAGAGAAACAACAATGAAAAAATTATTAGCTGGCCTGTTATTGCCACTGTTTTTGTTCAGTTGCGCAACCAGGGAATCCAGTGAGGACACCATCCCCCATCAACAAGTGCAAAATGCCCCTGGTTTTACCAATCCCATTTTTCCCAATGGCGCAGATCCCTGGCTGGAATATTTCAATGGCAACTATTATTTGACGACGACTACCTGGACCTCGCAATTAGTCATGCGTAAATCCCCAACCCTTGCAGGGCTGGCGACTGCCACACCCATTCATATCTGGTCCGAAAGTGACGCGGAGCGCTGCTGTAATTTCTGGGCGTTTGAATTCCATCGTTTAAAAACCGGGGAAGGCTATCGCTGGTATGTAATCTACACCTCCGGCATTGCCGAAAATTATGACCGCCAACATTTAAGCGTGATTGAAAGCCAGGGCGATGATCCGCTGGGACCCTACACTTACAAAGGTTCGCCCATGCCGGACACCTGGAACATTGACGGCAATTACCTGGAGCACAATGGGCAGCTTTATTTGCTGTGGTCTGAATGGGTGAAAGACGAGCAATCTATTTTTATCGCTAAAATGAAAAATCCCTGGACGATTACCGGCGATAAAATACTAATTTCGCGTCCCGAACATGAGTGGGAAAAAGCGGGGATGAAAGTCAATGAAGGCCCTGAAATTTTAAAGCGTAATGGCCGGACTTTTATGGTGTACTCCGCCAGCTTTTGCAATACGCCGGATTATAAGTTGGGTTTAATGGAATTGGTGGGCAGCGATCCATTAACGCCGGGGGCCTGGAGAAAATCACCCGAGCCGGTATTCAGTAAAGCTAACGGTGTTTACGGCCCGGGCCATAATGGTTTTTTCAAATCACCCGATAACAGTGAAGACTGGTTAATTTATCACGGCAATGCCAATGAACTGGAAGGATGCAGTGCGACGCGCTCATTGCGTGCGCAGAAATTTACCTGGAATGATGATGGAACCCCGCGTTTCGGTGAACCGGTTGCTGCCGGTGTTCCGGTGGTTTCACCCGCCGGTGAAAACGGCCCATTAGTGACCAACGTGCAAGGCACACAGGTACAGTTGGCCAATAAAGCGAATCACCAATGCGTGGTATTTGATGTTAACGGAAAAGTTTCCGCCGCAAATTGCAATAATGAATTGATGAGCAGTTGGGTGTTGGATTACACCACCGGCGGTAACTATCGGCTGGTGAATAAGGATGGAAAATTCTTAACGCAGGGCGGGGTGGATTGCAAAGCCGACAATAGAAAGTTGTCAATCTCTCCCTGGCATAATCAGTTGTGCCAACAGTGGCAATTGGTTCCCCATCATCAGGGCTGGTTAAGCCTCGTGAATGCCTACACGAAACAGACGCTGCAATTCAGCGATTGTGCGGAGCCAGGGCCGGTAAATGAAACGAAATCCGTAGAGGATGTCCCGCAATTTATTGAGAAAAAACCGGAATGCAGCTTGTGGCGTATCCAACCAATGCAAGAAGTTGCGATTACCAGTGTGCAAAGCGGAAAATCAATCAGCTTCGCGGGCGTTGCAAAAACGGGAGCCAATATCGAGCAGGACGAGTGGAGAAACCTGCCGAATCAGCGTTGGATATTTGTCCACGCTGAACAAGGTTTCTATCACATCCAATTAGCGGCTAATGCTAAATTTTGTTTGGGTGTAGCGAATAAATCCATTGTTCCGGGAGCTAACCTGGAGTTGTCACCCTGCGGTAACACCCATACCCAATGGCAAGCGGATTTCCTGGCCGACGGCACGGTTAAGCTGTCGAATCGTAAAAGCAATTTGGTAATGGACCTGGCGCATTGCGGCGTGGCCAACCACACTAATTTTGCGCAGGGGCAATGGCTGAACTCCAATTGCCAACGCTTCCAGGTCAAGCCTGTGTATTAAGATCAACCGACGGGTTATTCCTTGCTTCCGCGCGTGGTTGGAGGGGGGATTCCCAAGTGGTAATAAAACAACAACGGCAGCCATTTGGCTGCCGTTGACGGTTTAAAAAATTTAAAAAATTTATTTTTTTTCCGTGGCAATGGCTTCTTCAATAAAATTCAAGGCTTCATCAATTAATGCCAGCATTGCCTGGCGTGCGCGTTCAGGGTTGCGGTTTTTAATGGCGTTGAACACTTTGGAATGATCTTCCACAACGCCTTCGTGGTTGCCTTTGATGGGATTGGTGTGGCTGATGCTGACACGCAAGGCCGTGGAAATAAAATCGCGCAGGCGAATATAAAAACGATTGTTGCTCGCGTACAGGATACTCACATGGAAAGCGATGTCCGCTTCAAGGTCTTCCTGGCTGTTGCCTTCGGCTTTGCGCATGCCTTCGAGCGCTTTTTCAATGGCATCCAGTTTGGATTGGTCGGCATAGCGGGCAGCCAGTGCAGCGGCTTCGGGTTCAATGGCGATCCGCACTTGCAAAAATTCTTTTAACACATGGAGTGATGGTTTGCTTTCCAACACCCAACGCAATAAATCCGGATCAAAAATATTCCATTGGTCTTCCGGCTGGATGCGAATACCTTGACGGGGCTTGCTGGTAATTAACCCTTTGGCCGATAACATCTTTACAGCTTCGCGTACCGCACTGCGGCTTACGCCGAATTTATCGCAGAGTTCCGCTTCGGTGGGCAGGCTGTCATCAATAAATTCACCGCAGATAATCGTGCGTCCCAGTTCCTGTACCATGCGTTGTGAAAGATTGAAGTTGCGATCAAGGATTGCCATCGTTGTCATTGCTCTTAAAGATCGAAGATGGCAGCAGATTAACGATTTATTGTTAATAATACAATGTGAAGATTGCGCAAAAGCCAGCCAATTTCGTGCCTATGATCCATCAATTAAGCCTGCTGTTTGCCCAGGCCGGCGCGGGTTTCCAGCTCGCCACCCAGGTGGGCAAATCGGCGGCGGGCATAGGGCGGGCGATACCATAGCCCTGGGCCAATTCACAGCCGAGTGGAATCAACAATTCACCGTGGGCAATGGATTCCACGCCTTCGGCAATAACGTGGCGATGGAACGCATTGGCGAGGCCGATGACACCTTTGACGATGGCGAGGTCATCCGCGTCATCCAGCATATCGCGCACAAAGGTTTGGTCGATCTTTAATAATTCGGCGGGCAATCGTTTTAAATAGGTCAAGGATGAATAACCCGTGCCGAAGTCGTCCACCGCAAAACTGACACCCAGGTCGCGGCAGCGACGCATGGTGTCGGCCACGTCGGCTATGTCTTCAAGTGCGCTGGTCTCCACAATTTCCAACTGCAAAAACGCCGGGGGTACCTGTGGGTGCGCGGCCAGTTGTTGCGCAAGCTGCGTTACAAATTCACTGCGTTGCAATTGCAGCGCACCTATATTGACACTCACGGGTATCGAAAGCCCAAGTGTTTGCCAGTGCCCGATTTGTGACAGCGCTTCATTAATGACCCAGTTACCCAATTCAATACCAAGCGGATGGTTTTCAATGACAGGTAAAAAAAGCGCCGGGGATAAAATGCCACGTTCCGGATGTTGCCAGCGCACCAGGGCTTCGACCCCGATGATAGCGCCGGTGCGCATATTGACTTTGGGTTGGTAGAATAAAATAAATTCATTGTGGTCAAGCGCGAGGCGAATACGCTCAATAGATTCGCGCTGGGTTTTTACCGCGATGTCTTTGGCTACATCAAATAAGTGATAACAGTTTTTACCGGCTTGCTTGGCAACGTACATGGCTTGGTCGGCGTGACGCAGCAATTGATCGGCATCGACACCATCCTGTGGAAATACGGTGGCACCGATGCTCGCGGATACGCGCAATAAATTTTGATTTAATGCCACGGGCTCGGCCGCGACATTGAGCAAGCGTGTTAGCACGGCTTCGTAATCGGAAGGTTGATCCAGGTCGGCCATCACCACGATAAATTCATCACCACCGATGCGCGCCAGGGTATCGCCTTCGCGCAAAACTTCTTTTAAGCGATGGGCAATATTAACCAGTAATTGATCGCCGGTGTCATGGCCGTGCTGGTCATTGACAGTTTTAAATCCATCCAGGTCCAGGTAAAGCACGGCGAGCGAGCGGCCGTTGCGATGGCTGCGTGCCATGGCCTGTTTCAAGCGGTCGGCGAGTAAAACCCGGTTGGGCAAGCCGGTGAGCGCATCGTAATGGGCGATATATTCCAGTTGCCGTTGATGTTCCTTAAGTGGCGTTATATCGGTAAATAAACTCACGTAATTCTGGGTGATACCATGCGTATCCTGTACCGTGCTGATCGCCATCATAGCGGCGTAGAGTTCACCGTTTTTGCGGCGGTTCCATACCTCACCATGCCAATTACCGGTATCAATCAGGCTGTGCCACAACCCCGCGTAAAATTCCCGGTCATGTAAACCGGATTGTAAAATGCGCGGATTTTTCCCTAGCACATCGCCGCGGTTGTAGCCGGTAATATCGGTAAACACTTCGTTAACTTCGATGATGTTGCCCTGGGTATCGGTAATTACAATTCCTTCGCGCGCATGGGTAAATACACTCGCCGCCAATTGCAGGCGCGATTCGGAATGGCTTTGTTCTATGGCCAGTGAGGTCAACCGGGCTTCGCTCTCGATTAAATTAATGTCGTAATCGTCGGGATTGCGTGCTTGCTTGATATAAAGGGCAAACGTGCCCAGCACTTGGCCCTGTGCCGAAAAGATAGGTTCCGACCAGCAAGCGGCAATGCCCGCTTCCCGCGCCAGTTCACTGAACGCGGCGGTCCAGGGATGGCTGTGCACATCGGGAATAATTACCCTATGGCGAAAAAAGGCGGCGCTGCCGCATACGCCCATACCCGCACCGACGGGTAAGCAATCAATCGCTTTCAGGAAAAAGTCCGGCAGGCTGTGTGCTGCACCGTTGTGCAAATGCTGGCCATCACTGTCCAGCAACATAATACTGCACATGCAATCGGGAATTAATTTCTCGACATCATTGGTAATTGTTTTAAGGATTTCCGGCAGCGACACTTTGGCGAGCAGCATTTCAAGGATACGATTGTGGTGCTGGTGGCGTCGCTCCGCCTGTTTACGTTCGGTAATATCCTGGAAAATACCGGTTAGCCGCACCAGTTTTCCATTTTCAAAATGTGGCCTGCAAGTGGTGCGTATATCAATTTTCCGCCCTTTGAAGGTATATTTTTCCAACTCAATGTCAAAGACCTCGCCGGTTTTCATGGCGCGCTCAAGGGCCTCGGTGATTCGCTCACGTGAACCCGGCAGGTAAAGCGAAAAACTTTCGTCCAGTGTCGGGTTGTATTCCTCGGGCGTGGTGTCATGGATACGATAGGTTTCTGCGGTCCAATAAATGTTGCGCGTGGGAACATGCATTTCCACTCCACCCACTTTGGCGATGGTTTGCGATGCTTCCAAAATGCGTGCACTGGTGCGTAAATCTTCCAGTTCTTCGGATTCCACGTTTAACAATTCCGTTAGTTTTTGCTCCAGGGCTTCCATTTCCTTGTATTGGATTTCGGTGGCGAGTTTATAAATTTGCAATTCTTGTTGGGGGGATAATACTGCTGGATGCCTGTCCTTGCGTGGAAGCCCTTGCTGCCATTCAGCGCGCGCACGAGCATAGAGTTTGGCGGTATCCAAAGAGGAGTCGGTGGTCATAAACATTATTCCTTCGGGAAAAATCCTTTGGGTAGTCACCCGGTTAGTCGCTGATGAATATAGCAGCCTCTATTTGGAGTGTTGAAGCGTGAGAGGACAATTTTTTTTAATATTCCATACAATAGATCAAAAGATTTTAGCAATGCCGGATTTGTCGAATAATCGCTATCAGCCGTGGCTCCTTATCGCTTTAATCCAGCGGGAATGTAATTTTAATAACCAGTTGCATAGAATGGTGATCAATATATGTGCTTGATGTAAGGCAGGTAATAATTCATTAGCGGAATGGAGATATTATTAATGTCCATGAGTAGAAGCGCCAAGTGGTCGATTTTGCTATTGCTGTGCCTTGGGGCCGGCATTTTTTATAAATTGAATTTTTCTGCGGCGACCGGTACTTTTTTGGCAATCGCGTTGGTGTTTGAATTTTGTTTTTGGGCGGGGTTGTTAAAAATCAATGATAAAGCCGAATGATTTTGCTGGCAGTCCAGATGTGTGCCGGGAGTTACCCGGCGGCTCCAGGCATGGCAGGTTCATTGCTGCGGAGCCTGGTGAATAATCATTGCAGGCGTTTTTGCGTTGTTTTTTGGTTGTAGAAGTTACGCAATACAAAAAATGCTTTTTTCGCGTCCCCGGTATTTGAATAAATTCCCTTGCGATTAAATTCGTCTTGTATGCCTGGCAAATGACGGCGCGGCGAACGGAAATCGGTGAGTATCCAGGGAGAGGTGCCGACAAAGCCATCAATCCCATCAAGCATTTTCAAGGTTTTTATATAAAGGTCTTCCTGGAACTCTTCGGTGAATATTTCATTGACCTCGCCGTGGTTGCCCGCGCGCGCGTCGCCACCGAATTCGCTGATAAATACCGGTTTGTTGTAATTGATCTCCCAGGTGATACGGTCAATTTTTTCCGGTGCACCATCGTACCAGCCGATGTATTGGTTAAAGCTGACCAAATCCAGGTACTCGGCTAACGGATCTTCCACGACGGCAATATTCGCATTATCGGTGCGGTAGTGTTTTTCCAGTGCGGCGCTGAGGAGACGGGTGTTATCCAGACTGCGCGCTTTTGCTGCAAGCCGGGCGAGGAATTTATTACGTGCCTCCGATACGGGGGTCTCGTTGGCGAGTGACCAGATGATGACCGCCGCACGGTTTTTATCGCGCTCAATCATCGCGGACAATTGTGCTTCCGCATTGTGGTAGGTCGCTTCGTTAGTCCAGTTGATGGTCCAGTACACCGGAATTTCCGACCACACCAGTAACCCCATTTGATCAGCGAGTCGCACCATATCTTCGTTGTGCGGGTAGTGGGCGAGGCGAACAAAATTCGCATTGAGGTTTTTGGCCCAATTTAATAGTTGTTGCGCTTCCCGCGCGTTTTTTACGCGGCCTCCGCCATTTGCAGAATATTCTTCATGCACTGAAATGCCGCGCAAAAAAACCGGTTCGCCATTCAGTAACAATTGTTTGCCCCGGGTGCTGATGCTGCGCAGGCCGACAGAGTCTGCGAGCTGGTCGTTCCCCGTGCTGATTTGCATAGCGTACAGTTTGGGATTTTCCGGCGACCAGAGTTGCGCGGTGCCTGCCTTGAATGAAAAGTTTGCCTTGCCCTGCGTATCTGCAATGAGTGTTTGCCGGATTCCCAATTCGGGTATCTTCACTGAAATTTTTTCGCCGCCTTTAGCACCGTCCAGCAACACCGACCCGGACACTGTTTGGTCCGCGAGTGAAGTTAACGCGATGGTGTAGTCGCGAATAAATGTGTGTGGAAGGGTAATCAGTTTTACCCCGCGGGTAATGCCGCCATAGTTCCACCAATCGGTATTCAGGGTGGGAACGGCATCGGCGTGACGCTTGTTATCCACCTTTACCACCAGTGAATTATTTTTGTTGTTAAGTTGACCGGTGATTTCATAATGAAACGGCGTGAATCCCCCCTGGTGAACACCGAGCTTTTTACCATTTAAATAAACATCGGCGCGGTAATTGACGGCACCGAAATAAAGTAAAACCCGATCCGTTTTTTTTGCTCGCGGCGCATCAAAGGTTTTGCGATACCACACTGTGCCTTCGTAGTAATACAGTTTTTCAGCTTGCGTGTTCCAATCGCCGGGGACTTGCAGGCTGGCGGATTTATCAAAATCATATTCGAGCAGTTGCGATGGGGTCTGTTGCCTGGAGTCGGTGAAGTAAGCGTTGATTGACGGTATCCGCTGTTGATCGAAAGGTTCGTAGCGATAGTTGTAGTAACCGTTTTCGTAGGGATCAACAATGATTTTCCATTCACCGTCCAGCGATGTTGCCGCGCGGGTATAGGCGTGCAAGGGAAGTTCAGCCGCCGGCGAAGTCATTGCGGCGAGCATACACAGGGCGCCAAGTAAAAGCGTTTTCATACATTTTTCCTTGCGACAGATTTATTTTTGTGACGGAATATTTATAGCGTCTGGCCACTAGCCAGCGGCTTGTGCCTGAGCCCCCAATTGCGCAATTTTTCCATATACAAATACACCACCGGCGTAGTGAAAAGCGTAAGCAATTGGCTAACGGCCAAGCCGCCCATAATGGTAATACCGAGTGGTGTGCGCAGTTCCGAGCCTTCGTTAATGCCGAGGATTAGCGGCAATGCGCCCAGCAACCCCGCGAGGTTGGTCATAAGGATGGGGCGCAGGCGAATGAGTGCGGCCTGGTAAATCGAATCGCGCGATGACAACCCTTCGTTTCGTTCAAGTTCCAGGGCAAAGTCAATCATTAATATCGCGTTCTTCATTACGATACCGATCAACAGGAACAACCCGAGCATGGCGATTAAACTGAACGGGGTATCCGTAAGCCACAGCGCCAGCAGCGCGCCAATGCCGGCGGAGGGCAGGGTGGAAAGGATGGTTAGCGGGTGGATAGTACTTTCGTACAAAATGCCGAGGATTAAATAGACCGCCAGCAATACGCAGCCGATCAGCACCGCCGGGTTCTGCGCCATGCCCGGTACGCTGGGGCCCCAGCCCGGGCGAACACTGCCCGCCGGGGCGAGGTATACCTCTTTCGGCATCATTAGCTCAGCGACCTTGGCCTCAATGGCGGCACGCGCCTGCTCAGCGGTCACGCCTTCGGCCAGTCCGTAACCAATGCTTTCGGAGACAAACTGGTTACTGTGGCGTACGCGGTCCTCCGCCAGCCCGTAATCAAACGTGGAAAAGGTGGATAAGGGAACGCGGTTGCCGTCGCGGGTGATGACTTGTAGCTGGTTGAGCACTTCCGGCGTGGCGGTGTAACCGGGTTCCAGCTCCATGACCACACGGTATTGGTTCATCTCCTCATACAGGGTGGACACCTGTCGTTGCGAGAAGGAGTTATTGAGCACACTGGCAACCGTGGTCATATCGACGCCCAGGCGCTGCGCCGCTTCGCGGTCGATGGTGAGGACGATTTGTTGGGTGCCTTCTTCCCGGACGCCATCAATTTCGGTGAGTTCTTTCATGCCTTCCATTGCCGTGGTGAGTTTTGCTGCCCATTGGTACAGCAGGCGTATGTCATCGGAGAGCATCATGACTTCGTGCTGGCTGCGGCTGAAGGGGGAATTGAGGCGAATGTCCTGGTCCGGTCCGATCATCAGCATGGCACCGGGAATGCTGGGCAACTGGCGGCGGATGCGGTCGGTGACTTCCATCACCGACACCCCGCGTTCGGCCATGGGTTTCAGGCTGATGCGCATCCAGGCATTGCTGACGCCGTTGCCGCCGCCGCTGGCACCGAACACGTCTTCCACGGCGGGGTCATTAAGGAGTACGCGGCGGAATTCCTGGATCTTGGGTTGCATCACCTGGAAGGAAAACCCGTCGTCACCGCGGATCCAGCCGGTCATTTGGCCGGTGTCCTGTTCGGGTAGCATGATTTTCGGGGTGGCAACGTAAAGGTAAATGTTGATCCCGATAACGGCGGCCAGGATCAGCATCACTATACGGCTGTGGCGCAAGGCCCAATCCAGGGCGATGGCGTAACCGCTTCTTAAATCATCGAAGATGCCCGGTTTTTCGACTTTTTTCGGCTCAGCCTTGAGCAACTGCCCGCAGAGCGCCGGGGTCAGGCTTAGGGATACGACCAGTGAAATCAGCATCGCGGCCGCCAGGGTGATGGAAAATTCGCGAAACAGTTTTTCGATGACGCCGCCCATCAACAGGATGGATACGAAAATAACCACCAGTGTCAGGTTCATTGCCAGCAGGGTAAAGCCAACCTCGCGCGCGCCCTGGATAGCCGCCTGGAACGGCGGCATACCTTTTTCGATGTGGCGCTTGATGTTTTCCAGCACCACTATGGCGTCATCCACCACCAACCCCGCCGCGACAATCAGGGCCATCAGCGACAGGTTATTGAGCGAGAAGCCCCAGAGGTACATCACCGCGAACGCGCCGATAATCGCCACCGGAATCGCCAGGCTGGGAATCAGTGCGCTTTGGGCGCTGCGCAGGAACACGAACACTACCCCGACTACCAGCAACACTGCGATGGCCAGGGTGATTTGCGCTTCCTTAAGGGTTGCGCGTATGCCGGGGGAGCGATCCATAACCACTTTCAACTCGGTATCGCCCGGCATCAGCGCGCGGAGGGTCGGCAATTGCGCGTTGATGGCATCAATGGTTTCCACAATGTTCGCCCCGGTCTGGCGGCTTACAGTAAGGGTTACCGCCGAACTGTGGTTATGGAAACCATCGGTGTAGCGGTTTTCAACGGAGTCGCTCACTGTGGCCACATCGCGCAAGCGCACCGGGCCCGCATCGCCGTAACGCACCACCAGGTTGCGATAGTCAGCCGCGGTGCGCAGGGTTTCGCTGGTGTACACCTGCCAGCGGGAATCGTTTTCCTCCAATACACCCATGGGGCGCTGCACATTGGCGTTGCTGATGGCATTGCGCACCTCATCCAGCGCAATGCCGTAGCTGGCCAGGGCGTTGGGGTTGAGCTGGATGCGTACCGCCGGCAGCGAAGCCCCGTCGATCCCCACTTGCCCGACCCCTTTAATCTGCGAGAGTTTTTGCGCCAGGATGGTGGAGGCCGCATCGTACAGGGCGCTGGGCGAGAGGTTGGGCGAACTCAGGGCCAGGGCCATAATCGGCGCCTGGGACGGGCTGATCTTGCGGTAACTCGGGTTCCCCGGCATGCCGGCAGGGAGCTGGCCACGGGCGGCGTTAAGCGCGGCCTGCACATCGCGGGCGGCGGAGTCCAGGTCCCGGTCGAGGGTGAACTCCACCCAGATAAACGTCGAACCCTGGGTGGAGTTTGAATTAATCGCGGTGACACCGGGGATACTGCCGAGTGCCCGTTCCAGGGGGGTAGCCACGGTCGAGGCCATGCTTTCCGGGCTGGCGCCGGGCAGGCCCGCGTAAATCTGCACGGCGGGGAAATCCACTTGCGGCAAAGGGGCGACAGGCAGCATCCGCCAGGATAAAAGCCCCAGCAATACAATCCCCAGCGCCACCAGGCAGGAGGCTACCGGTCGCCGGATGAAGGGTTCAGCGATGGTCACGCGATGGCCTCGGGCGCGGGGGCTGGTTTGGTTACCCAGCGATCAAAAAACAGGTAAACCACCGGCGTGGTAAACAGGGTTAGCACCTGGCTCACCAGCAGGCCGCCCACCATCACCAGGCCCAACGGCTGGCGCAGTTCGGCCCCGGAGCCGCTGGCAAGCATCAGCGGGACGGCGCCAAACAAGGCGGCGAGGGTGGTCATCAAAATCGGGCGGAAGCGCATCAATGCGGCGCGATGGATGGCCTCGCGCGGGCTCATTCCGAGGGTGCGCTGGGCCTCCAGGGCAAAGTCCACCATCATGATGCCGTTTTTCTTCACCAGGCCAATCAACAACACCACCCCGATAACCGCAATCAGATCCAGCGGCTGGCCGGTCAGCAGCAAGGCGAGCAGGGCGCCAACCGTGGCAGATGGCAAGGTGGACAGGATGGTCACCGGGTGGATAAAGCTCTCGTAAAGCACCCCGAGCACTATGTACATGGTGACCACCGCCGCCAGCACCAGCCACAGGGTATTGCCGAGCGAGGCGCGGAAGGCTTCGGCCGCGCCCTGGAAACGCAGTTCGATCGCTGCGGGCAGGTCCAGTTCCGCCCGGGCGGCTTCGATGGCATCTATGGCTTCGCCCAGGGAGGCCCCTTCGGCCAGGTTGAAGGAGACGGTGGTGGAAGGGAACTGGCTTTGATGGTTAATCAGCAAGGGGGTGGGGCGCTGGCTGATCTTCGCGAGGGTGGAAAGCAGTACCGGCTTGCCGCTGCTGGAGTTCACATAGGTATTTTCCAGCGCCTGCAAACCCTGCGCGTAATCCGGGTCCACTTCCAGGACCACGCGGTATTGGTTGGCCTGGGTAAACAGGGTGGCGATCTGCCGTTGCGCGTAGGCGGTCTGCAAACTGCTGGCGATATTGCTCACGCTCACACCCAGGCGTGCCGCTGCGTCGCGGTCTATCTCCACATAGGCTTGCAACCCGCGTGTTTGCAGGTCCGCCGCCACATCGACAAGCGCCGGCTCCCGGCGCAAGCGCTCCAGTACCCGCGGCAGGGTTTCATCCAGCAGGGCAATTTCGGGCGCGGTGAGGGTGAACTGGTATTGGGTGCGGCTGACCCGGTCCTCAATGCTTAATTCCTGCAATGGCTGGAACCAGGCGGTAATACCGCTGATGCCTGCAATCCGTTCCTGCAAGCGGCGGATCACCTCGCTGGCATGGTCGTCGCGCTCCTCGTGGGGTTTTAGATTTATCAATAAACGGCCGGAATTGAGGGTGATATTGCTGCCATCCACGCCGATAAACGAGGAGAGGTTGGCCACATCCGGGTCTTGCAATATCAGGCTGGCGAGCTGTTGCTGGCGTTCGGTCATTGCAGCAAAAGAAGTGTCTTGCGGCGCCTCGGTGATGGCCTGGATAGCGCCACTGTCCTGGATCGGGAAAAACCCCTTGGGAACCAACAGGTATAAACCGGCGGTCAGGGCGATGGTGCCGAGCATGGCCGCCATGGCGGCGGTCTGGTGTTGCATAACCTTGTCGAGCAATTCCCCGTAACGGCGAATGATGCGGTCCATAAAGTCCGGTTTGCCCTGGCCGTGTACCGGAGCGCTTTTAAGCATGCGCGCGCACATCATGGGGGTCAGGGTAAGTGATACGACCAGTGAAATCCCGATCGCCACGGCCAGCGTGATGGCAAACTCCTGGAATAAGCGTCCGACCAGATCGCCCATAAACAGCAGCGGGATAAGCACCGCCACCAGGGAGATGGTGAGCGACACCAGGGTAAAACCGATTTCGCCCGCGCCTTTCAACGCGGCATCCATGGGCGATTCCCCTTCCTCACGGTGCCGGGCGATGTTTTCCAGCATCACAATCGCGTCATCCACCACAAAGCCGGTAGCGATGGTTAAGGCCATCAGCGTGAGGTTATTGATGGAGAAGTCGAGGAAATACATGGCCGCAAAGGTGCCGACCAGCGACAGGGGAACAGCGAGGCTTGGAATGATGGTGGCGGGCACCGAGCGCAGGAACACCAGGGTCACCGCCACCACGAGGAAAATAGCGAATACCAGTTCTTTTTGCACATCGCGGATGGACGCCCGGATGCTATGGGTGCGGTCGCTGAGCAGGTCGATTTTCGCGGCCGCCGGCATGGTGACCATCAGTTTGGGCAGGAGGCCTTCAATGCTATCCGCTACATCAATCACATTGGCGCCGGGTTGGCGCTGGATGTTGATAAGCACCGCCGGTTGCTCCCTGGCCCAGGCGGCCAGGAAGCGATCTTCCGCACCGTTTTCCACGGTCGCTACGTCGCCCAGGCGCAGGGGCGAGCCTTCGCGCCAGCTAAGGATCAAATCGCGGTATTCGTCCACCGAACGAATCTGGTCATTGGCGTCGAGCATGGTCGAACGGTACTCACCGTCAAAGCTGCCCTTGGGTTGGTTGGTATTCGCGGTAACAACCGCGTTGCGTACCTGTTCCAGGCTTAGCTGGGTATTTGCGAGCGCGTTAGGGTTCACCTTGATGCGAATGGCCGGGCGCTGGCCCCCCGCCAGGGTCACCATACCCACCCCCGGCAATTGCGCAATTTTCTGCGCCATGCGGGTATTGACCAGGTCGTAGACCTCGGGCAGCGGCAAGCTTTCCGAGGTGACAGCCAGGGTCATAATCGGCGCATCCGCCGGGTTCACCTTGCGGTACACCGGCGGTGTCGGCAGGTCGCCGGGCAAAAGGTTATTCGCGGTATTCAACGCGGCTTGCACTTCCTGTTCGGCAACGCCCAGGTCTACTTCCAGCAGGAATTGCAGGGTAATAATGGAAGCACCGGTAGAGCTTGTGGATGACAACTGTTTTACCCCGGGTATTTGCCCCAGGCTGCGCTCCAACGGCGCCGTCACCGTGCGCGCCATGACATCGGGGCTGGCGCCGGGGTTGAAGGTAAAAATCTGGATGATGGGATAGTCCACCTGTGGCAAGGCCGCGACCGGCAGCAGTCGATAGCCCAGCATCCCGGCCAGCAAAAAGGCCAGCATCACCAATGAGGTGGCAACGGGGCGGAGGATAAACGGGCGGGAAATGCTCATTGTTATTCCATCACCTGCACATCTTTACCGGGCCAGAGGCGATCAATACCTTCCAGCACCACTTGCTCACCTTCCTTCAAGCCCTCCAGCACCGCAATCTTGTCCTCTTCCAGTGCCCCCGGTTTGATCGGTCGCATTTGCGCCTTACCATCATCAATGGTGTACACATAAGTGCCTTTGGAGCCGTACTGGACAGCGTCGGCGGGAATGGTTACGGCACCATCCAGCGTTTCCAAATGCAGGCGGGCGTTAACAAACTGGTTGGGGAAAAGGCTGTCATCCTTATTTTCGAATTCCGCTTTCAGGCGCAGGGTGCCGGTGGCTATGTCTATCTGGTTATCCAGTGTAGCCAGCTCGCCGCTGGCGAGCAGGTGTTGCTCGCTGCGGTCCCAGGCTTCCACCGCCAACCGGCGCTGGTTACCCTGGGCGAGGGTGTGGGCCTGGCGCACCGCAATCAATTGGCTCTCGGGAATGGTAAAAATGACCGAGATAGGCCGGGTTTGGGTAATGGTAACCAGCCCATTGCTGTCATTGGCCGCGACCAGGTTGCCCAGGTCCACCTTGCGTAAACCGGTGCGCCCGGCGATGGGGGCGATAATGCGGGTATAGGACAATTGCAGGCGCGCGTCTTCGAGCTGTGCGCTATGGCTTTTCAAGGTGCCCCGCAATTGGTCCACCAGGGCTTTTTGCTTGTCGTATTGCTGCCTGGCGATAGAGTTTTTTTGCAATAACCGCTCATAAAGCGCAAGGTCGTCTTCAGCATTTTTCAATTGCGCGCGGGTTTCCTGCAGGGCGCCTTCGGCTTGCTGGAGTTTGACTCGATAAGGCGCCGGATCAATTTCAGCCAGGACCTCACCGGCCTTTACGACCTGGCCCTCGGTAAATTTCACGCTCACCAAAGGGCCACCCACCCGCGGGCGCACAGTCACGGTATTAAGCGGTGCGACTGTGCCAATGGCTTTGATGTGGACTTTCAAATCACTTTTGCTGACCGGTACCACATGCACCGGCGTCGGGCCCATCCAGGGATTCGGTGGCGGGGGGCGTTTCGCTTGCGGTTCGCGAATGAAAAAAAACCACACCAGCAACAGGGCCACAACAACACCAACACTTAATAACCAGCGTTGGCCGCGCGAAAGGCGATTTACGGGAACAAGCATGCACACATCCACAATTGAGTCATTTGAACAGTGTTGGTCGCCTGGTGTTTATAACTCAACAGGGTAAAACCAGGAGCCTTGAAGCGGGAGGCTAGTATGCAAGGAATAAGCCTGCAATGGGTTTTACATTTCCCGACGAATATTGAGATATCGCTAATTCCAGCTGGCCGCCGACTTTATCCGGGAGTGGGGGATGGGTTTTGTGGCCAACAGAAGCCACGAAACCGGATGGAATCGTTTCCAATTGTTTGCACCGCGGATCAATTAACCGCCACATAGTGCGAAAGTTGTTCAAAGTGTTAACCAGTTCTCAGTATTGCACGGATGAAAACACAAAAATGACAGCGCTGTCTTTTTAGGTAAGACAAATAATAACTATAACAATAATGTGATTTTAAGCGACAAGCACAAATTCTCCAACCACCCTTGTCCCAGTCGTTATCAGGGCGATTAATTCCGGCGCCGATGTTTGCGTCATCAGTCCAATGCTTGTGTTACCAGAAGTAAGGGACCACCAGTGCAGTTGCTGCTTCGCAGGCATTTGCCCTGGCTGTTTGCATGTGCAATCGACAGGAGTGGATTAAACCAATGCCCTGCGGTAAGGGCTCCTAATAAAACAAGGGTTCAGCCCTTTTTTCATCCATGTTTATCCAAGGAGATAATAAATGACTACTCCGCCCAACAAACGCATGCGTTTGACCTTGCTTGGTCTTGCTGTGCTTGCGGCCAGCTATGGCAGTTCTGCCTCGGCAGCGTGTAGCTACGTAATTACCAATGAGTGGAACACCGGTGCGACCGGTGAGATCCGTATTACCAACTCCACTTCCGCGCCAATCAATGGTTGGACGGTGAATTGGCAATATACGGCTAACCGCCTGAGTGGGTCCTGGAATGCTAATGTATCCGGCAGCAACCCCTACACCGCGTCCAACCTGGGCTGGAACGGTACTCTCCAACCAGGCCAAACCGTGAGCTTTGGTTTCCAGGTGAATAAGAATAATAGCGGTGCGGCAGAGCGCCCAACCATCAACGGCGCGGTCTGTAGTGGAAATGCATCGTCAACTCCGCCGGCATCCTCATCGGTACCGACCACATCCTCGTCCCGTCCTTCTTCAGCATCATCAAGTTCATTGCAGTCCTGCACCCAGCAATGTAATTGGTACGGCACCCTGTATCCGGTGTGCGTGACCACTACCAATGGCTGGGGCTACGAGAACAACAGAAGTTGTATTTCACGCGCAACCTGTACCAGCCAGCCGTCCCCGTTTGGTTTGACTAATTGCGGCACATCTTCCAGCGTGGTGATGTCCAGCAGCCGTCCCAGCTCGTCATCATTACCACCCTTGAGCTCCAGTTCATCCGTGGTATCCAGCAGTTCCCGTTCAAGT